>NZ_JBJIAJ010000004.1:0-378696 GCF_045310925.1 Mycobacterium sp. SMC-15
CGGGTCGCCACCATCAATCCCGCGGCGACCGTCAGCGCGGCGAAGCCGGGCGCAACGGGTCGCCACCATCAATCCCGCGGCGACCGTCAGCGCGGCGAAGCCGGGCGCAACGGGTCGCCACCATCAATCCCGTGGCTATCAGCTCAGCTGAAGCTGTCGGCTGCCCCACTCCCACACCTGCTCGAACAACACGGGCTCGTCGGACAGGCGCGTACCCAGCGAGGGCACCATCTCTTTGAGCGTCGGCAGCCAGTCGGCGAACTTCCCGGCGAAACAGCGCGCCAGCACTTCCAGCATGGCCGGTACCGCGGTCGAGGCACCGGGCGAGGCACCGAGCAGGCCCGCGATGCTGCCGTCGCCGGCACTGACGATCGTGGTGTCGAAATCGAGCTGCCCGGCGCGGATCACCTGCACCCGCTGGCCGGCCCGGATCTCATGCCACTCCGCGTGATCCGCATCGGGAAGGAACTCCCGCAATGCCGCGACACGGGTGCCGTGAGTTCGTCGCAGTTGGCCGAGCAGGTACCCGACCAACTGACGCTCCCGGATCCCGGCGCCCAGCAGCGACCGCGCGTTGTCGAAGCGCACCGATCTCGGCAGGTCCGTGGCCCGACCGTGTTTGAGGAACTTGGGCGACCAGCCGGCAAACGGTCCGAACAGCAGCCACGACGCACCGTTGACCATTCGGGCGTCCAGGTGCGGGGCGGTCGTCGACGGCGCGCCTGGAGCCGGGGCGCCGTACACCTTGGCCCGGTGTGCGGCGGTGAGCTCGGCGTGCCCGCAGCGCAGGAACACCCCGCCGATCGGGAAGCCGCCGAAGCCCCGCACTTCGGGGATTCCCGAGCGCTGCAGCAGGCCCAGGGTCGCTCCCCCGGCGCCAAGGAATACGAATTTGGCGTTGAGCCTTCGGGTTTCGCCGGTTCGCCGGTTGACCAGCCGCAGCGTCCAGCTGCCGTCGGACTCCCGGCCCAGCGCCCGTACCTCGTGGCCGAAGAGCGCCGCGGTGCCGTGTCGTACCCCGTAACCGATCAGTTGGTCAGTCAGCGCACCGAAGTCGACGTCGGTGCCGTGCGGCGCCCAATCCAGGGCCACCGGTACGTCCGGATTCCTCCCGGCGGCCATCGCGGGCAAGCGCGTGGCGAACTCGCCGAAGTCGGTGATCAATTCGGTCCCGCCGAACAACGGGTTGTCGGCCAGCGCACGATGACGCCGCCGCAGGTAGTCCACGCCGCCGGCGCCGTGCACGAAGCTGACGTGCGGGACCGGATGCACGAAGTCGCGTGGATCCTTCAGCAGTCCGTTCTCCACGGCATACGCCCAGAACTGGCGGGTCACCTGGAACTGCTCGTTGACGCGTACCGCCTTGGCGGTGTCGATCGAGCCGTCGGGCTGCTGCGGTGTGTAGAAGAGCTCGCACAATCCGGCGTGGCCGGTTCCGGCGTTGTTCCAGGGATCGCTGCTCTCGCCGGCGGCGGAATCCAACCGCTCGACGACGGTGATCGCGGCATGCGGTTCCAGCCGGCGCAGCATCGCCCCCAAGGTGGCGCTCATGATGCCCGCGCCGATCAGCGCTACGTCGGTCATCTCGGTCTGAACCGATGGGGACACGCCCATAGATTAGCCCGCGCACCGTTTAGTCTGACGCAATGGAGAGCTACGACCTGGCGATCATCGGAACCGGTTCGGGTAACAGCATTCTCGACGAACGCTACGCGGACAAGCGGGTGGCGATCTGCGAGCAGGGCACGTTCGGCGGCACCTGCCTGAACGTGGGCTGCATCCCCACCAAGATGTTCGTCTACGCCGCCGAGGTGGCCAAGACGGTGAGCGAGGCCTCGCGCTACGGGGTGGACGCCCGCATCGACGGGGTGCGCTGGGACGACATCGTCTCGCGGGTGTTCGGGCGGATCGACCCGATCGCCGCGGGTGGCGAGCAGTACCGCCGCAGCCTGCCGAACATCGACGTCTACGGCGAGCACACCCGGTTCGGCCCGGTCGGCTCCGACGGCCGCTACTTGTTGCTCACCGCCGGTGGCGAGCAGTTCAGCGCCGAGCAGGTGGTGATCGCGGCGGGGTCGCGCTCGGCGATCCCGCCCGCCATCGCCGACAGCGGGGCGCGCCACTACACCAGCGACGACATCATGCGGATCGCCGAGCTGCCCGAGCATCTGGTGATCGTGGGCGGGGGCTTCATCGCCGCCGAGTTCGCCCACGTGTTCTCCGCCTTGGGTGTCCGGGTCACGGTGGTGATCCGCGGCTCGACATTGCTGCGGCACTGCGACGAGACCGTAGCGGAACGGTTCACCCGGATCGCCGCGGCCAAGTGGGAGCTGCGTACGCACCGCAACGTGGTTGCGGCCCGAAACGACGGGAGCGGTGTCGTCCTGGACCTCGACGACGGCTCGGTCCTGCGAGCCGACGCGATGTTGGTGGCCACCGGGCGCGTGCCCAACGGCGACCTGCTGGACGCCGAGCAGGCCGGTGTCGCCGTCGCCGGCGGTCGGGTGACCGTCGACAAGTACCAACGGACCTCGGCGCGGGGAGTTTTCGCGCTCGGTGACGTGTCCTCGCCCTACGAGCTCAAGCACGTCGCCAACCACGAGGCCAGGGTGGTGCAACACAACCTGCTGTGCGACTGGGACGACGTGGACTCGATGCGGATGACCGACCATCGCTACGTGCCGGCAGCGGTGTTCACCGATCCGCAGATCGCTGCGGTCGGATTGACCGAAACACAGGCACTGGCAAAGGGTCTCGATATCTCGGTGAAGATCCAGGACTACGGTGACGTCGCGTACGGCTGGGCTATGGAGGACAGCACCGGATTCGCCAAGCTGATCGCCGAGCGCGGCACCGGACGGCTGCTGGGCGCGCACATCATGGGCTACCAGGCGTCGTCGATCATCCAGCCGCTGATCCAGGCGATGAGCTTCGGTCTCACGGCGCCAGAGATGGCTCGCGGTCAATACTGGATCCACCCGGCGCTGCCCGAGGTTGTTGAGAACGCACTGCTTGGGCTCCAGTGAAAGGTTCGCCAGATGAAGTCCACCCTGCTGTCCCGCCACGACCTTGATTTCCTGCTGTTCGATTGGCTGCGCGTCGACGAACTGACCGGACGGGACCGATTCTCCGAGCACTCCCGGGAGACCTTCTCCGACACCCTCGATCTGTGCGAGCAGCTGGCGACTCGTTATTTCGCCCCACACAACAAGAAGAGCGACGCACACGAGCCCACCTTCGACGGGACGACAGTCACCATCATCGGCGAGGTCAAGGAGGCGTTGGCGGCGTGCGCCGACGCCGAGCTGATCGGCATGGCGATGGACTACTCACTCGGTGGTGCGCAATTGCCGGCAACGGTGGCCCAGGCCGGCTTCGCCTGGCTGTTCGCCGCCAATGTCAGCACCGCCGGCTACCCGATGCTGACCATGGCCAATGCGAACCTGCTCGCCAAGTTCGGCAGCGAAGAACAGATCGCCGCCTTCGTCAAACCCATGCTCGCCGGCCGCTTCTTCGGGACGATGTGCCTGTCGGAGACCCAGGCCGGTTCATCGCTGGCCGACATCACCACCCGCGCCGAGCCGCGCGCCGATGGCACCTACCGGCTGTTCGGGTCGAAGATGTGGATCTCGGGGGGCGAACACGACCTGACCGACAACATCGTCCATCTGGTGCTGGCCAAGATCCCCGGTGGTCCGGCTGGCACCAAAGGGATTTCGCTGTTCATCGTGCCGAAGTATCTGGTGAATCCCGACGGCACGCTGGGTGAGCGCAACGACGTCGTGCTGGCCGGGCTCAACCACAAGATGGGTTATCGCGGAATCACCAACACCGTGCTGAACTTCGGAGAGGGCGGCCACCAGCCCGGCGGCGAGCCGGGCGCGGTCGGCTATCTCGTCGGCGACGAGCACCGCGGCTTGAACTACATGTTCCACATGATGAACGAGGCACGCCTGGGCGTGGGCATGGGCGCGATCGCGCTCGGCTACACCGGCTACCTGAAGTCGCTGGAGTACGCCCGCAGCCGTCCGCAGGGCCGGCCGGCGACGACGAAAGACCCTGCCGCGCCGCAAGTTGCGATCATCGAGCACGCGGACGTCAAGCGGATGCTGCTGGCGCAGAAGTCCTATGTCGAGGGGGCACTCGCGTTGGCGCTGTACTGCGCGCGGCTCGTCGACGTCCAGAACACCGCCGAATCCGACGAGGAGCGCGAGCACGCCACCGCGCTGCTGGACATCCTCACTCCGATCGCCAAGAGCTGGCCGTCACAGTGGTGCCTGGCCGCCAATGACCTGGCGATCCAGGTGCACGGCGGCTACGGCTACACCCGCGAGTACGACGTCGAGCAGCATTACCGGGACAACCGGCTCAACCCGATCCACGAGGGCACCCATGGCATCCAGAGCCTGGATCTGCTGGGCCGCAAGGTGGTGCAGCGCGACGGCGCCAGCCTGGCCGCCCTGCACGGCGCGATGACCCAGACCACCGCGGCCGCCCATCGCGCCGGTGGCGAATTGGCCGATTTGGCCGCCCGACTCGACATGGTGGTCCAGCGGCTGGTGGCGGTCACCGCGGGCATGTTCGCCGCCGGTGACATCGATGCCGCACTGGCCAACAGCGCGATCTACCTGGAGGCCTTCGGCCATGTGGTGATCGCCTGGATCTGGCTGGACCAGTTGTTGGCCGCGGCGGGGCGCACCGGGGACTTCTTTGACGGCAAACGCCAGGCAGCCCGGTACTTCTTCCGCTACGAGCTGCCCAAGACCGGGCCGCAGCTCGACCTGTTGGAGAGCCTCGACCGCACGACGCTCGAGATGCGCCCGGACTGGTTCTGACGCCCTAGCCGAGGGCCCCCAGGATCTGATCAATGCCGAATCTGAACCGGGCGTCGTAGTCTGCCGACAGGAAATCGTCCAGTACCGCATGCAGACTGGGAAACTCGGTCTCGTCCACGACATCCTGCAGAGCGTCCGGCAACGTATCGGGGGCCCGCTGCTCCTCCTGGACCAGCCCCAGGGTGAAGTAGAAAAGGTTCCACGCGGTCCATGCCGCCGGCTTGGAAGCCGCTCCGCCACTCAACAAAACGGCGATCAGCTGGTCGCCAAAGGCCAGGGTCGACGGCAGGACCGGGAAGGTTCCGGCGACGACCAGCGCACCGTCACGGTAGCGCAGCATCGCCTGACGCAACCCGCCTAGCAACTGGGCCGCCCGCTGCCGCCAGTCGCCGCGCAACGGGTCCGTCTCAACCTCAGCCACAAGGGCATCCGCCATCAGCTCGAGCAGTCGGGCCTTGGTGCCAATGTGCCACATCACGGTGTTCATGCTGACGCTGAGTTCCGTTGCTATGGCGCGCGTTGAGAGTTTCGCGATGCCTTGACGGTCGAGGACCTCGAACGCGGCCCGCACCACATCCTCGACGCCAAGGCCGGCTCGTGCCCGCACGACACCTTGATTCTTGGTCACTGACCAAGTATACAAAGGAGAGACACCCTTCTTGGTCAGTGATAGAGAGGAAGATCCCATGCAGGCCGACCCGACCTTTGACGCGATGTACCGCGGCGAGCAGACGATCGCCGGGATGGTTCCGTGGGATATCGGCGGCCCGCAGCCGGTGGTGCAAGAACTCGTCGCCCATGGCGCGCTGCACGGAGAGGTACTGGATCCGGGCACCGGCCCCGGTCACCACGCGATCTACTTTGCCTCGCAGGGATATTCGGCCACCGGAATCGACGCCTCTCCGGCGGCGATCGAGCACGCCCGACGTAACGCGCAGCGGGCGGGAGTGACCGTGGACTTCCGGGTCGCCGACGCGACACACCTGGCCGAATTCGAGGGCCGGTTCAACACCGTCGTCGACAGCGCCTTCTATCACGTATTCGCCCATGACGAGCTACTGCAGGCGCGCTACCTTCAAGCGCTGCACCTCGCGACCGCGCCGGGTGCGCGGCTGTTCATGTTCGAGCTCGGGCGGCACAATCTCAACGGCCTACAGTTCTACGGCCTTCCGGCGGACTCCTTCAACCGGCTGCTCAATGCCAACGGCTGGCGCACGGACTACGTGGGCACCTCAACCTACGTCGGCACCTTCGGTCCACGGGCGTTGGAGTTTCTTTCGCAGATGGACTCCACCGACGGCGTCGCACCGCAGATGAAATCCCTGCCGGATCAGCTGGCGAGGTTGCGGCCGCAACTACAGAACGATCGGGTCCACCTGCCGATGTGGTCGGTAGCCGCCACCAGAGTCGACTGACCCAGGAGTCTGGCGCCACTGCATTCACTTGTGCCACAGCAGTTTTGGCTGCGGATAGGTTCTTCGACTTGTCGGATACCGAAGCTATGATTAGCACATGCGTTCGAAAAGCCGGGAAGAGGTCGTCGAAGTCTTCGACGCACTGTCGGCGGATCTGGATCGAGCGCTGAATCTGGACTTCGAGGCGCTGACCCCGCGGGAATGCCTGGCACTGCTGCGGCGCTGCGAGCGGCTGCGGCGGCGCCTGCCTGCAGTGGAACATCCGCTGGTCAACGCACTGGCCGCCACCGACCCCACCGAACTGGGTGGCAAGCCCCGCTGGGTGCTGGCCGACGAGTTGCACCTGACCCGGGGTGAGGCGGGACGGCGTATCGCTGAGGCTGCCGAACTTGGCGCCCGCCGCAGTCTGACCGGCGAACCGTTGGAACCCGTTTTGCCGAGCGCGGCCGCCGCCCAACGTGCGGGGAAGATCGGGGCCGCCCATATCTCGGTGATCCGCTCCTTCTTCACCTACCTACCCGCCGATGTCGACGCGGGCACCTTGACCCAGGCCGAACAGCACCTCACCGAATTGGGCACCGGGTGTCGTCCCGACGAACTGGCCAAACTTGCCCAACGCCTCGCCGATCACCTGCATCCCGACGGCAACTACGCCGACGACGATCGCGCCAAACGACGCGGGATCGTGCTCGGACCCCAAGACCGCGACGGCATGACCCCAATCAAGGGCTACCTCGATCCGCAAGCCCGCGCCACCTGGGATGCCGTATTGGCCCGCTGGGCCGCCCCCGGCATGTGCAACCCCAACGATGAGATCCCCTGCACCGCCGGCACCCCCTCACAAATCGCGATCGACACCGATGCGCGCAGTGCGCCGCAACGCAACCACGACGCCCTGACCGCCATGGGGCGCGCCTTGCTGGCCTCCGGAGATCTGGGGCAGCACAACGGGCTACCGGCCACCATCATCGTCTCCACCACCCTGGCCGACCTGGACGCCGGCACCGGGAAAGCTCACACCGGCGGCGGCACCTGGCTGCCCATTCGTGACGTGATCGCCATGGCCAGCCACGCCCACCACTACCTGCGGATCTACCACGGCGCCAAAGAGCTGGCGCTGTTCCACACCAAACGCCTGGCCAACCCCGCCCAACGCATCGTGCTCTACGCCAAAGAACGCGGGTGCTCCCACCCGGGCTGCCCCATATCCGGCTACCACTGCGAAGTGCATCACGACCACGATTACGCGAAGACCAGGCGCACCGACATCACCGACCTGACTCTGCGGTGCGGCCCCCACCACCAGCTGATTACCTCAGGCGGATGGAAGACGCGCAAACAACACGATGGGACCACCCAAACCCTGCCGCCGCCACACCTCGACCACGGTCAACCCCGCACCAACCACTACCACCACCCCGAAAAACTGTTGGGCGGCAACGGTTCCGGCGATGGGGATGACGACGGACCCTAGCTGGCACCTAGCCAGACCGCTTAGAGCGGCGTCACATACGCCGAGCTGATCCCGCCGTCCACCAGGAAGGTCGAGCCGGTGATGAACGATGCGTCGTCGCTGGCCAGGAATGCCACCGCGGCCGCGATCTCCTCCGGCTCGGCGAACCGGCCCACCGGTACGTGCACCAACCGGCGTGCGGCGCGCTCCGGGTCGGCCGCGAACAGCTCCTGCAGCAGCGGGGTGTTCACCGGCCCGGGGCACAGCGCGTTGACCCGGATGCCCTGCCGGGCGTACTGAACCCCGAGCTCACGCGACATGGCCAACACGCCGCCCTTGGAGGCGGTGTAGGAGATCTGGGAGGTGGCCGAACCCATCACCGCCACGAACGACGCGGTGTTGATGATCGATCCCCGCCCGGCGGGCGCCATGTGCCGCAGCGCCGCCCGGCAGCATAGGTACACCGACTTGAGGTTGACGTCTTGAACCCGTTGCCAGGCAGGCAGTTCGGTGGTTTCGATCAGGTCGTCGTCCGGCGGCGAGATGCCGGCGTTGTTGAAGGCGATGTCCACCGAGCCGAACGTTTGGGCCGCGGTGTCGAACAGTGCGTCGACCTGGTCCTGATCGGAGACGTCAACCTGAACGAACAGGCCGTCGAGCTCATCGGCGACCGCGGTGCCCGCCGCCTGGTCGAGGTCGCCGACCACGATCTGGGCACCTTCGGCGCGCATCCGCCGGGCGGATGCCAAGCCGATTCCGCCACCGGCGCCGGTCACCACGGCTACCCGTCCGGCCAGGCGTTGGGTCAGATCGGTCACTGCGTCTCCTTCACTGCGATGAATACGTTCTTGGTCTCGGTGAACGACAGTGGGGCGTCCGCGCCCAACTCCCGGCCCAACCCCGACTGTTTGAAACCCCCGAAGGGGGTGGTGAAACGCACCGAGGAGTGCGAATTCACCGACAGGTTCCCGGCTTCCACTGCCCGAGAGACGCGCAGCGCCCGGGACAGGTCGTTGGTCCAGATCGAGCCCGACAATCCGTAGACGGTGTTGTTGGCCATGGCGATGGCGTCGGCCTCATCGTCGAACGGCAACACCGTCACCACCGGGCCGAAGATCTCTTCTGTGACGCATCGGTCGGTCGCCGCGGGAGTCAGGACCGTGGGCGGGAACCAGAAGCCGGGGCCGGCGGGGGCCTGGCCACGGAAGGCGACCGGCGCGTCGTCGGGCACGTAGGAGGCCACCTTCTCCCAGTGCGGGCGCGAGACCAGCGGGCCCATCTCGGTGTCACGCGACGTCGGATCGCCCACCACAACGCCGGCCACGGCGGGCTCCAGCAACTCCATGAAGCGGTCGTAGACGCTGCGCTGCACCAGGATCCGGCTCCGTGCGCAGCAGTCCTGGCCCGCGTTGTCGAACACGCCGTAGGGTGCTGTCGCCGCCGCCTGCTCCAGGTCGCAGTCGCCGAACACGATATTTGCGCTCTTGCCGCCGAGTTCCAGCGTGACCCGCTTGACCCCGGCCGCCCCGGCCTGCAGCACCCGGGTGCCGGTGGTGGTGGAACCGGTGAACACGATCTTGGCCACGCCCGGGTGGGTGACCAGGCGCTCCCCCACGTCGGCGCCACGGCCGGGCAGCACCTGCAGCAGGTCGCGGTCCAACCCTGACTCCACGGCCAGTTCCGCCAGCCGCAGCGTGGTCAGCGGTGTCCATTCGGCCGGCTTGATCAGCACCGCGTTTCCGGCGGCCAGCGCCGGAGCGAAACCCCACGCGGCGATCGGCATCGGAAAATTCCACGGGGTGATGATCCCGACGACGCCGAGCGGCTCATGAAAGGTGACGTCGAGCCCGCCGGCGACCGGTATCTGCTTGCCGGACAGCCGTTCCGGGCTGGCCGCATAGAACTGCAGCACGTCTCGGACATGCCCTGCTTCCCATTCGGCGGCCGACACCGGATGGCCGGAGTTGGTGACCTCGAGGGCGGCGAGCTCGTCGATGTGGGCTCCCACAACCGCGGCGAAGTCTCGCAGCGCGGCGGCCCGCTCGGCCGGGGCGCGCTTGGCCCATTTCTTCTGGGCGGCCTGCGCACGGCGCACCGCGTCGTCGACCGCGGCGCCTTCGACGTGTTCGACGGTGGCGAAGACCGACCCGGTGGCCGGGTTGATCAGTTCGGTACTGATGTCTCGGCTCCTTGCTCGTTCGTTCCTCGCTCGCCGTCGCCTTCGTGAGTCATTCGCTCACCCGCGCCGACGTGTACTTGCCCGCCTCGGCCACGATCGCGGCGAACAGCCGCAGATCGTCCGGGGATTCCTCGGGATGCCACTGAACCGCGAGCACGAAGTCCTCCCCGGGAAGCTCGATCGCCTCGATGACCCCGTCGTCATCGCGCGCACTGACCACAAGTTTCGCACCCACCTCGGCGATCGCCTGATGGTGGTAGCACTGCACCTGGCAGGTCTCGCCGAGGAGTTCGGCCAGCCGGGTGCCGGCGACGGTGTGCACCGGCATCGGGGTGAAGACCCCGTTGCCCGCCCGATGCCCGGTGTTGCCGATGACGTCGGGCAGATGCTGGTGCAGTGTCCCGCCGAGCGCGACGTTGAGCACCTGGGCGCCACGGCAGATCCCCAGCACCGGCATGCCGCGGCGCATCGCCTCGGCCAGCAGAGCGAATTCCCATGCGTCCCGGGCGGTGTCGGGTCGATCGGTCTCGGTGTGCGGCGCTTGGCCATACCCGATCGGATCGAGGTCACGACCTCCGGTGATCACCAGCCCGCCGACGCCGTCGAGCACGCGCGCCGCGATGTCGGGCGTCACCGGCTGCGGCGGGAGCAGTACTGCGATCCCGCCGGCGGCGGTGATGCCCTGGATGTACTGGGCAGGCAGCAGACCCGCCCGCGAATCCCAGACCCCGAACTTCGCTCGGTCCAGATAGGTCGTCAATCCGACTACTGGACCGCCGGGTTCAGAAGCGTTCAAATCCCCGGACCCTCTCCCAGTCGGTCACCGCGGTGTTGAATGCGTCCAACTCGACCCGGGCGCTGTGCAGGTAGTGCTCGACGACCTCGTCGCCGAACGCCTTGCGCGCCACCGTCGATTCGGCGAACAGCTCCATGGCCGCGCCCAGCGTCGTGGGCAGGTGCGGCAGCCCGGCCCGATAGGCGTCACCGTCGACCGGCTCGGGCAGCGACAGGTCGTTGTCGATGCCGTGCAGGCCAGCCGCGATCAGCGCCGCCACCGCCAGATAGGGGTTCACATCGCCGCCGGGAACCCGGCACTCCACCCGCATCGAGTCGCCGCGGCCGAGAACCCGCAGTGCGCAGGTGCGATTGTCCAGGCCCCACGCGATCGCCGTAGGCGCGAAGCTACCGCCGACGAATCGCTTGTAGGAGTTGATATTCGGCGCGTAGCACAGGGTGAGCTCGGGCAGCGTGGCCAGCACCCCGGCCAGGAAGCCGCGGAACAGCGCCGACATGCCGTGCGGTGCGGCCGGATCGGCGAACACCGGAGCGCCCTCGGCGCTGCGCAGCGACAGGTGCACGTGGCAGCTGTTGCCTTCGCGTTGGTCGAACTTCGCCATGAACGTCAGGCTCTTGCCGTGCTGGTCGGCGATCTCCTTGGCGCCACTCTTGTAGACGCTGTGGTTGTCGCAGGTCCTCAGCGCCTCTTCATAGCGGAAGGTGATCTCCTGCTGACCGGTGTTGCACTCGCCCTTGACGCCCTCGCAGCGCAGGCCCGCCCCGGTCATCCCGAGCCGAATGTCGCGCAGCAGCGGCTCCAGCCGGGTACCGGCGACCAGGCCGTAGTCGGCGTTGTAGTCCGTTCCCGGCGTCAGCCCGCGATACCCGCCGGCCCACGCCTGCCGGTAGCTGTCCTCGAAGACCAGAAACTCCAGTTCCGTGGCGGCGTAGGCAACCAGCCCACGCTCGGCCAGTCGGGCCAGTTGGGCGGCCAGAATCTGGCGGGGTGCCACCGCGACCGCGCCACCGTCGGGCCAGTGCGCGTCGGCCAACACGTGCGCGGTGCCGGGCAGCCAGGGAATGCGCCGCAACGTCGCGAAGTCCGGCTTGAGCACCAGGTCGCCGTAACCGGTACCCCAGTCGGCGATCGAATAGCCGGGAACGGTGTTCATCTCTACGTCGACGGCCAGCAGGTAGCTGCAGGCCTCCACGCCGTGTCCGGCGACCTCGGCAAGGAAGTGCTCAGCCGCGACTCTCTTACCGACCAGCCGGCCCTGCATATCGGCGAATGCCACTACGACGGTGTCGATCTCACCGGAGGTGACCAGTTCTTGGAGCTCGGCCTGGGACAACATCGCGGGCCGGGTCATTGTGCTCCTTCGCCGACGACGGTCTTGCCTGACATTTGAGTGCTGTCAGGCTACCCGCCCGCGGTCAGTCGACGGGCTCCAGTCGACTGAATTGGGCCGAACGGTAGCAGTCGGCGCATGTGGAGCGGCGGATCTTGCCGCTGGTGGTGATCGGCAAGGAGCCAGGCGCGACCAGCACGAGGTCGGCGACCCGGACGCCGTGGGATCGGGAAACCGAGGCCGCCACATCTTTTTTCAGGGCCGCAATTCGTGCAAGTTGTTCTTCGACGGTGTTGCCCCGGTTCTTGAGTTCGGCGATGACCACCAGCTGTTCGCCACCGTCACCGCTGACCGGTACCGCGGCGACGCGGCCTCCGGTGAGCTCCTGCACGGTGGCCTCGATGTCGTCCGGGTAGTGATTTCGGCCGTCGACGATCAACAGATCTTTGATGCGCCCGACGACCAGCATCTCACCCTCGTGGATGACGCCGAGGTCACCGGTGCGCAGCCACGGCCCCACCGGTGTACCGGCGGACGGCGACTCGAGGTGCCCACCGAAGGTGCGCTCGGTGGCCTCCGCATTGTGCCAGTAGCCGCTGGCGACGTTGGGCCCGTGCACCCAGATCTCACCGACGCGACCGTCTGGGCTCTCGGTGTGGGCCTCGGGGTCGACGATCCGCACCGTGCACGCCCGCGGGGCTCCGATGCTGACCAGTTCGGCCCCGCCCGGGCCAGCCTCTGCAGTGCCGCCGACCAGGTTCTCGTAGTCGAGCCGAATGGTCACCGGACGATTCGCGCGCGGCGCCGAGGCGACATAGACCATTGCCTCGGCCAGTCCGTACGACGGTGCCAGCGCATTCGCCGGCAGGTTGAAGCGGGCGAAGCGGTCGGTGAAACGGCGGATGGTCGCCGCGTGAATGCGCTCGCTGCCGCTCAAGATGGTGTGCACGCCCCCCAGGTCGAGGCCGGCCATGTCCTCATCGGTGGTCCGGCGCGCGGCCAGTTCGAACGCGAAGTTCGGCCCGGCGGTGAATGCGCAGGAGTTGATGGCCAGCTGCTGGATCCATCGGGACGGCTTCTGCAGGAACGCGATCGGGCTCATCACCACCGCGTGGCGGCCCAGCAAGACGGCTCCCATCACGCCGAGCAACAGGCCCATGTCGTGGTAGAAGGGCAGCCAGGACACCAGCGTGGCGTTCGGCGGCGGCGCTCCCCCGTCCTGCCCGAAGTAGTCCGCCATCACCTGTTCGATGTTGGCGAACACGTTGCGGTGCGAGACCACGACGCCTCGCGGAGACCCGGTTGAGCCGGAAGTGTATTGCAGCAGTGCCGTTTTCGTCGCCGACGCTCCGGTTCCGTCCCAGCAAACGGACGCATCGAGATCGATCAGATCCACCTCGATGATCACCGGCGAGCTTCCGCCGAGAGCGCTGACGCACCCGTGGATGTCGCCGGCGACCGCCGACGTGGTGAGTACCGCAGCCGGTGCGCAGTCCTTCAGCGCTGCGGTGACTCGTTCGTCGTGGCTGCCGAACGCCGGAACCGGCAGCGGCACCACGATGCAACCGGCCTCCATCGCACCGAAGAAGCCGGCGATGTATTCCAGGCCCTGCGGCGCGAGCAAGGCGACGCGATCACCCGGCGAGGCGATGGCGGCCACCTCCGCGGCGACGGCCTCGGTGCGCCCCAGAATCTGCGACCAGGTCAGGGTGTCGGCGTAACCGGCCGGATCCACCTCGTAGTCGATGTAGGTGAACGCCGGCCGATCAGGCCAGTACTGAGCGCGTTCACGCAGCAAAGCCGGTATTGATTGCCCCCACGACAGCATTCGGTATCCCCCCAGATACATATTTTATTTTTCCCAGCCGACGCGCCCTCGACCGCCGGCTACGCCGGAACCTACTCTCCCTCGCTCTGTATTACCAGGTACTGGCCCGTAACACGATCTCCATCGCGAGCTGTGCGGTGAATTCCTGGGCACTGCGTCGCCCGGGCAGCATCACCAGTCGGTGTTCGCCGTAGACGAACCGCTGGCTGGCGTTGGCCACCGACGCCGTGGCCCGGGAACTGACCAACACGGTGGTGTTGATCTCCACCGGGGGGCAGCGTTCGTCGCGGATCACGCCGCTCAGATCCGGCGCGCGCGGATGGCCACGGTCGAGCGCCACCAGTCCGGTGAAGCGATCAGGGCGCGTCGCCGCGAGTTCCCAGGCGTTGTCCGCACCGGTCCGGTCACCCACCAGCACGCCGCACTGCACGCCCAGCGAATCGAGGATGCCGATCACCGACTTGGGCGTCAGACGCGGATCTGCGCCGATCACGATGGTCCGCAGGGAGGCGGTGTGCAACCGTTGGCAGACCGCGTCGTAGGCGGTGAGCGGGTGCTGCGCCGCGGCGAGCACGACGACGACGGGCCCGTTGTCCGGGCCTGCCACGTCGACCGGGATCGGGAACCCGTCGATGGTCATCATCGTGCCCGGCATCTGCGCCACGCTACAGCCCCTCGGGCGGCACGGGGCGATTTTGGCGGGCCCCTTAGCGGCTCAACAGACAACGGCCGGAAGTCACGGCAGAGTCAATATCTCGGCACCGTCGTCCGTCACCACCAGGGTGTGTTCGAACTGGGCGCTCCACTGTCCGTCGCTGGTGACCACGGTCCAGTCGTCATCCCAGATGTCGTAGTCCAGGCTGCCGAGGTTGATCATCGGCTCGATGGTGAAGGTCATCCCGGGCTCGATGATGGTGTCGACTTCGGGCTGGTCGTAGTGCAGCACCACCAGACCGTTGTGGAAGGTCGGACCGATCCCGTGACCGGTGAAGTCACGGACCACGTTGTAGCCGAAGCGGTTCGCGTAGGCCTCGATGACCCGGCCGATCACCGACAACGCGCGGCCCGGTTTGACCGCCTTGATGGCGCGCATGGTGGCCTCGTAGGTGCGCTCGACCAGCAGCCGGTGCTCTTGCGAGACGTCGCCGGCCAGGAACGTGGCGTTGGTGTCACCATGCACGCCGTCGATGTACGCGGTGACGTCGATGTTGACGATGTCGCCGTCGGCGATCACCGTCGAGTCCGGGATCCCGTGACAGATGACTTCGTTGAGCGATGTGCAGCATGACTTGGGAAAGCCCTTGTACCCCAACGTCGAGGGATAGGCGCCGTGGTCGACCATGAACTCGTGGGCGATGCGATCGAGCTCATCGGTGGTCACGCCGGGCGCGACGGCCTTGCCCGCCTCGGCGAGCGCACCCGCCGCAATCCGGCTCGCGACCCGCATCTTCTCGATCACGTCGGGGGTCTGTACCCAAGGCTCGGAGCCCTCGGCGGCCGTGGCGCGGCCGACGTATTCCGGACGCGGGATCAGGCGGGGCACCGGCAGCGTCGGAGACAGCACGCCGGGAGAAAGCGGGGCACGAACGGGCATTACGCCAGCTTAACGGAGCTGGTCAGCGCCGCCAGCGCAGCTTGCGCCGAGGGCCCCTGATGTCCACCGACCCGCACACCACACGACCGGTCAGCACCAGGTGCGGGGCCCCGTCGGCGGGCGGGTCGGTACGACGATCCCGCGCGCTACCGCCGTAGACCTCGACATCATCGATCGAGGCGCTGGCACCGTCGGGCAGCCGGATGTCGACCGAACCGAATCGCATGTCGAGTTCGATCACGACGACCGGCCCAGCGAACCGAGCCTTGGTGAGGTCGAGATCGACCGAGCCCAGGCGCCGCACCAATGCCAGCCGGGTCGGCACGATCCATTCCCCGTGACGTTTGAGCGATCCGGCCCAGCCGCGCAGTTCAACCCGGTCGGCCGCCGAGGTGACGATGGCGCGCGGGCCGGGCAGGTCACCGATCAGGGTGTCGAGCTCCGAGCGCATCCGCGCCTGCGAGACCTGCGCCGCGCGCTCCTCGAACTCCCCGATATCGATCAGTCCGAGGGAGACGGCATTGTGCAGGCGGCGCAGGGTGCCGTTGCGGTCCGCATCCGAGATACGCAACAGTTCCGCTTCGATCTCCGTCATCACCTTCCCCGTTGTACGTCTCCCCGCAACCTACCGCTGTCGGCCGCCGAACGGCAGCTTCGGACCGCCGCCCGGCCAACACCACGACCGATCGAAATGCTGGAATAACGTCCATGGAATTGTGTCAATCATTCAGATAAATCGGCTGAGGCGTACTTCAGAAATTTCCCTTATTGTTTGCCGATATAAAACACCGCGACGCCCCGGGTAATCCAAATCGGGGGCGGTTGGCTCGTTCGGCATAGGCGTATTTGCCGATCCTGAAAGCCGCACGCTGCCAACACTATCCACGCCTGTCAAGCGACCGGGAATGAGCTGCCAGTCCGCTGAGTACCGACCCGATTTCGCTGTGAATACTTTCGGATTTCACCAAGCACAGGTATAGACTCCGATTTGCCGGGGGGTCGGCAGGGGTGGATTCAAAGACTCATGTGCGAGCCCGCGGCTGCGGGAGGGCAATCCCGCATCCACATCCACATCGAGAGATCCAGAATTGGGGGGCTCGCACATGAGCAAGAACGAGTTTACGCACCCGCGGCGCATCGCGGCCGGTCTAGGCGTCGCCGCCGGTGGCGCCGTTGCCGCCGCGCTGATCGGCCTGGGCGCCGCCGGGGTCGCCGGCGCCGACCCGTACGTCGACACCTACTCCGCACCCGACCCCTATGACGTGCTGTTCGGCGCTCAGGGCACCGACCAGGGCCAACAAGGTTGGGAGAACAACGCCCTCGATCAGGCGTTGTTCGACCAAAGCGCAACCAATTACGCCACCTTCTACCAAGACGTGGTGAACTTCGAGGAGAACAGCGGCGAGCACGGCATATCGAACCTGATCTATGCGATCGATCCCAGCGCGTTCTACGAACAGACCTCGGCTGACATCACCGGTACGTTGGTCGGTGGTGCGTACCTGGTCCCGGACGACGCCCTCGGCTACCTCGCCACGGGTCTCGATTTCGGCCTGCTGTCGCCGATCGGGCTCGACTTCGTGTTGACCCCGCTGATCGACATCCTGCTGGGCGAGCCGCCGGCGATCTGACGAAGTGCGGTAGGACAACTGGCCGGCGGAGCGCAGCCCCGCCGGCCAGTTCCTTTGGTGTCAAGCGATTTTCTACAGCAGGAAGTTATCCGGCAGCGAGTCGAACATCACCTTGGTCATGCGGACCGCGTACTGCGAGCTGCCACCGCCGACGATCAGCGACGCGAAGGCCATGTCGCCCCGATAGCCGGCGAACCAGGAGTGTGAGCCACCGGTGAACTCGGCCTCCCCGGTCTTGCCGTAAACCGGTCCACAGCCGGCGATGTCGCGTGCGGTGCCATCGGTCACCACCAGCCGCATCATCTCGCGCAGACCGTCGAGCATCTCGGCGCTGACCGGAGCGGCCACCGGACCGTTGACCGCTGTCGGGCGCCCCTCGATCAACCGGGGCACCGGTGTTCGGCCGGCCGCCACCGTCGCCGCGGCCAGTGCGACACCGAACGGGCTGGCCAACACCTTGCCCTGACCGAATCCGTCCTCGGTACGTTCGGCCAGGTCAACGGTCGGCGGAACCGAGCCGGTGACCGTGGTGATCCCGTCCACGAGGTAGTCCACCCCGATCCCGTAGCGGCTGGCCGCCTGCGACAGCGCCCGCGGCGGCATCCGGCTGGCCAGCTCGGCGAAGGTGGTGTTGCACGAGTTGGCGAAGGCCCGCGACATCGACACCAGGCCGAGGTCGAACCCGCCGTAGTTGGGGATGGTGCGCTGGCCGATGTCGAGTTCGCCAGGACAACCCACCATCGAGTTCGGCGTCGCCATGTCCCGTTCGATCGCCGCGCCCGCGGTGACCATCTTGAAGGTAGAACCGGGCGGATACAGACCGCTGGTGGCGACCAGGCCGTCGGCGTCGGCCGCCGCGTTCTGCGCGACGGCGAGCAGCTCGCCGGTCGATGGCTTGATCACCACCAACATCGCCTTGTCACCGCGGGTGTTGACCGCGTTCTGGGCGGCACGCTGTACCGCTCGGTCCAGGCTGATCGTCAGCGAGGGCGCCGGCGCCGGATCGACTTCGTGCAGCACCGCGACGTCGACGCCGTTCTGGTTCTCGCTGACGACACGCCAGCCCGCGGCACCCTCGAGTTGGGTCCCGACCGCCTTCTTGACCTCGCTGATGAGCATCGGGGCGAAGTGGTCGTCGGTGGGCAACAGATCGGGGCGCGGCGTGACCACGACTCCGGGCAGGGCGCCGATGGCGGGTTCGACACGGTCATGGTCGGCCTTGCGCAGCGTGATCAGGCCGAGCGGGGTCGCTGAGGAACTGGCCTGCTCGGCCAGACGCTGCGGGTCACCCAAGGCGTCGTCGAAAGGCCGCAGAGTATCGACCACCGCGCGGGCGGTGCGCATCAGGTTTCGTCCGGCCCGGCCGGCGTCCAACTGATAGTGGTACACGTAGCCGGGCACCAGTACGTCGGTGCCGCCGATCTCGTTGACCGCCGCACGACGCGGGGGGTCGGCCCGCAGCGCGAACGTCTGGTGCTCGCCCAGTTTGGGGTGCAGGCCGGTGGCGGTCCAGCGAACCGTCCAATGGCCTTCGTTGCGGACCATCTTGAGCTGGCCGTCGTAGGCCCAGGTCCGGTTCTTCGGCAGCTTCCAGGTGTAGCGGTAGGCCACACTGCCGGTGTCGTCGTTGTAGCGCGAGCTGAGCACCTGCGCATCGAGGTGTTCGGCCTGCAAGCCCGCCCAGGCGGCGTTGAGTGCGCTGCGTGCCGTTGACGGGTCGTCGCTGAGCTCGGCGGCCGTCGCGGTGTCACCGGTGGCCAGGGCGGCGAAGAAGCGCTCGGCGACGGGCCCTGGGCCGTCGGGGCGCGGGGTGCAGGCCGCCACGCCGGCTGCGGTGAGCAGTACGGTCGCCAGGCCCGTGACGCGTGTGACGAATGAGCTTGCAGTTGTCATTGGGGCTGATGTTACGAAACAGAAACGGTCAGCAGGCGGAGGCGCACCGAAATAGAACCGCTACTTGGCGCCAGTACCCACCGAGCCTGTAGTTGGCGTGTCCGCTACTCGAACGTTTCCGCGCTAACAACAGTCTCGGCGAAAAATACGACAAGGCCCGAGAGATCAGTCGAGCAACACCGTCGCGAAAGTGCCGACCTGGGTGAAACCCACTCGCTCATAGGTGGACCGCGCCACCTCGTTGAAATCATTGACGTACAGGCTGGCGATGCGCCCGGTGCCGACGATCACCGCGGCCAGCATCGCGGTGCCGCCGGCGCCCAGACCGCGTCCGCGTCGGTCCGGGTGCACCCAGACGCCCTGAATCTGGCCCACCGACGGCGACTGCGAACCCACCTCGGCCTTGAACACCACCTCGCCCCGCTCGAAGCGCGCCCAAGCGCGGCCCGCTGCGATCAGGTTGGCCACCCGCCGACGGTAGGCGCGTCCCCCGTCGCCGACCCGCGGATCCACGCCGACCTCACCGATGAACATGTCGACGGCGGCTACCAGGTACGCGTCCAGCTCGTCGGGACGCACCTGGCGAACTTCGGCATCCATCGGGCATGCGGGCATGGTGTGTAGCGCCATCAACGGTTGACTCTCCCGCACGTCGCGGGCCGGGCCCCAGGAGTCGGCGAGCCGCTGCCACATCGGCACCACCAATTCCGCGCGGCCCACCAGCGACGAGCAGCGCCGGATCGCACTCACCGCCTTGTCGGCGAACGCGGTGAGGTCGGCCGGCGCCCCGCGCAGCGGGATCAGGTTTGCGCCTGCGTAGCACAAGGATTCGCTCACGCCGCCGCGCGTCCACAATTCCCCGCCGATCATTCGGGGGTCGACACCGTGATCGGCTACCCGGGCGGCGACCATGCAGGAACCGATCGGATCCTCTTCGAGCACCTGCCAGACCGCCGCGGCGTCACGCGCGACGGACACCCGTCGCTGGTCGAGACGGAACTCGGGCGGAGCCGACATAGTGACTCTTTCTGGCGAACTTCAACTGCCGCGCGCGTACGGCGATCCGGCTGCGATCAGCTTACGGCGACGGTGGGCGACCCGCCGGGAGATCCGTCACCCATCTCCTCCGCCAGGCGCAGGGCCTCCTCGATCAGGGTCTCCACGATCTGCGCCTCGGGAACGGTCTTGATCACCTCGCCCTTGACGAAGATCTGGCCCTTGCCGTTGCCGGACGCCACACCCAGATCCGCCTCGCGAGCCTCACCGGGACCGTTGACCACACAGCCCATCACCGCGACCCGGAGCGGGACGTCGATCCCCTCCAGCCCGGCGGTGACCTCGTTGGCCAGTCGGTAGACGTCCACCTGAGCCCGGCCGCAGGAGGGACACGACACGATCTCCAGACCGCGTGGCCGCAGGTTGAGCGACTCCAGGATCTGGTTGCCGACCTTGACTTCCTCTACCGGCGGCGCCGAGAGCGACACCCGAATGGTGTCGCCGATGCCGCGGGACAGCAGGGCGCCGAACGCCACGGCGGATTTGATGGTGCCCTGGAAGGCGGGGCCCGCCTCGGTGACGCCCAGGTGCAGCGGGTAGTCGCACTGCTCGGCCAGCAGCTGATATGCGGCCACCATCACGACCGGGTCGTTGTGCTTGACGCTGATCTTGATGTCGCCGAAGCCGTGCTCCTCGAACAGCGAGGCTTCCCACAGCGCGGACTCCACCAAGGCTTCGGGGGTGGCCTTGCCGTACTTGGCCAAGAACCGCTGATCCAACGAACCGGCGTTGACGCCGATCCGGATCGGGATACCCGCGGCGCCGGCCGCCTTGGCCACTTCGCCGACCCGGCCGTCGAACTCCTTGATGTTGCCCGGGTTCACCCGGACCGCGGCGCAGCCGGCATCGATCGCGGCGAAGATGTACTTGGGCTGGAAGTGGATGTCGGCGATCACCGGGATCTGACTGTGCTGGGCGATCTCGGCCAGCGCGTCGGCGTCCTCCTGCCGGGGGCAGGCCACCCGCACGATGTCGCAACCCGAGGCGGTCAACTCCGCGATCTGTTGCAGTGTCGCGTTGACGTCGTGGGTCTTGGTGGTGCACATCGACTGCACCGCGATCGGATGGTCGCTTCCCACTCCGACCCCACCGACCTTCAGTTGGCGGGTCTTGCGACGTGGCGCCAGTGTGGGCGGAGGGGCTGCCGGCATTCCTAGGCCGACGCTCATGAGGGGGCTCCTATCAAAACAGCCTGATCGGATTGACCAAGTCGGCGGTCACGGTGAGCAGCATGTAGCCGACCACCACCACCAAGACTACGTAAGTGGCCGGCATCAGCTTGAGGTAGTTCACCGGTGCGGCCGCGACCTTTCCACGGGCCGACCTGAGCAGGTTGCGGAGCTTTTCGAACAGCGCGATCGCG
This sequence comes from Mycobacterium sp. SMC-15, assembly GCF_045310925.1. Lineage (NCBI taxonomy): Bacteria > Bacillati > Actinomycetota > Actinomycetes > Mycobacteriales > Mycobacteriaceae > Mycobacterium > Mycobacterium sp. SMC-15. The sequence continues at coordinate 21,374 of NZ_JBJIAJ010000004.1, forward strand.
ATGTGCCCGCCGTCGAATGGCAGCAGCGGCACCAAGTTCAGCACGCCCAGGATGAAGTTCAGCTGGGCCAGGAAGAACCAGAACGCCACCCACAGCCCGTGATCGACGGTGTCGCCGCCGATGATCGAGGCGCCCACCACGCTGATCGGGGTTTCGGGGTCGCGCTGCCCGTGCGGGTTGCCGATGGCGTGCACCAGCGCGCCGACCTTGGAAGGAATGTTGGCCAGCGACTTGCCCAGCAGCACCGACAGGTCGCCGCTGAAGGCGAAGGTGGCCGGCACCGCGGTGACCGGGTTGTACTGGGTCGGCCCGAACTGGGCGGCACCCACCCCGATCGCGCCGACGGTGCTGGGGACGGCCTCGCGGTCCGCGCCGTCGGCGATCCAGCGCTGAGTGGGCGTCACGTCGACGTACTTGGTGAGCGTGGAGCCGTCACGTTCGACAACGATCGGCGTCGTGCCGTGCTGCTTGCGCACCGCGGCGGCCATCTCCTCGAAGGTCGACACCGGGGTGTCACCGACCTTGACCACCACGTCACCGGACTCGATGCCGGCCAGCGCCGCCGGGCCGGGACCCGAGCAGGTGCCCAGTTCACCCTTGACGACTTCGGGTGCCACACAGGCGGTTTCGCCGATGACGGCGGTGGTGGGTGCGTGCAGGTTGGGCAGGCCCCAGATCACGGCGATCGAGTAGACCAGCACCAGGCCGATGACGAAGTTCATGGCGGGGCCGGCGGCCAGCACGGCCACCCGCTTCCATGTCTTCTGCTTGTACATGGCGCGGTCGACCTCGTCGGGCTCCAATTCCTCCACCGCGGTCATGCCCGCGATGTCGCAGAAGCCACCGGCCGGGATCGCCTTGAGGCCGTATTCGGTCTCGCCGCGCTTCGTCGACCACAACGTGGTGCCGAAGCCGACGAAGTAGCGGCGCACCTTCATGCCGGTGGCGCGCGCCACCCACATGTGACCGCATTCATGCAGCGCCACTGAAACCAGGATGGCCAGCGCGAACAGCGCGATGCCTACCGCGAACATCATCGGGTGCTGCCGACCTTTCTCGTAGCTATCGCCTCGACGGCGCGAGCCGCTCGCTGCTTGGCCCAGCGCTGCGCATCGAGTACCTCATCCACGGTAGCGGGTTGCGCGGCCCACTGGTCAGCGGCGCCCAGCACCTCGGCGATGGTGGCCACGATCGCCGGGAAACCGATCCGGCCCGCCAGGAAGGCTTCGGCCGCCTCTTCATTGGCCGCGTTGTAGACCGCGGTCATGCAGCCACCGGCCTCACCGGCATGGCGAGCCAGCTGCACCGCCGGGAATACGGCGTCGTCGAGCGGTTCAAACTCCCAGGTGGAGGCGGTGGAGAAGTCGCACGCCGCCGCCGCACCGGGCACCCGCGCCGGCCAGCCCAGAGCCAGCGCGATCGGTAGGCGCATGTCCGGCGGGCTGGCCTGGGCGATGGTCGATCCGTCGGTGAAAGTGACCATGGAATGCACGATCGACTGCGGGTGAACGACCACGTCGATGCGCTCGTAGGGAACACCGAACAGCAGGTGGGTCTCGATGAGCTCGAGGCCCTTGTTCACCAGCGACGCCGAGTTCAGGGTGTTCATCGGGCCCATCGACCAGGTCGGATGCGCCCCAGCCTGCTCGGGTGTGACGTGTTCCAGCTCGGCGGCGCCCAAGCCCCGGAACGGCCCACCCGAAGCGGTGAGCACCAACCTGGCGACCTCGTCAGGCGTGCCGCCCCGAAGGCATTGCGCCAGCGCGGAGTGCTCAGAGTCCACCGGCACGATCTGGCCCGGTTCGGCGGCCGCCAGCACCAGCGGGCCGCCGGCGATCAGCGATTCCTTGTTGGCCAGGGCCAGCCGCGCCCCGGTTTCCAGCGCGGCCAGCGTGGGCCGCAGCCCGAGCGCGCCGACCAAGGCGTTGAGTACCACGTCGGCCTCGGTGTCGTACACCAAGCGGGTGACGGCGTCGGGTCCGCGGTAGGGGGCATCGAGCGCCTCACCGACCTGCGTGTCGGCGACGGCGATGTTGGCGACCCCGGTCTCGGCGCGCTGGTCGGCCAGCAGCTGCGGGTTACCGCCGCCGGCGGCCAGCCCGACGATCTCGAAACGGTCCGGGTTCGCCGCGACGACCTGCAACGCCTGGGTTCCGATCGAGCCGGTAGAGCCCAACAGCAGAACTTTGATCCGGCGGCCCGTGGTCACCCACCTATTGTGCTCCCGCGTAGTTGCCGAAGCTCCACAGGTTGCCTTCCGGGTCACGGACGGTGAACTCACGAGCGCCGTAGTCGGTGTCGCTCAACGGTCGGATCACCTCGGCCTGGCGATCCAGGACCCGCTGGTAGAGGCCGTCGGGGTCGCTGGTGACGACGTAGCCACCCGCGGTGCCGGGCTCGCGACACCAGTCGTTGCCGGGTTTGTGACTGCCGAGCATGATGCCGCCGACACCCTCGGGCCAGCGCAGTTCGGCATGGGCGATGGTGTCGCCGTCATCGCCGTGGCGGGCTGTGACGACGAAACCGAAGGTGTCGACGTAGTAGTCGAGGAGTTTGCGCGCGTCATGCGCTTGCAGGGTCAACCACACGGTCGGATTCTGATGCGTCATGACTCCACTCTGATCGCGGGGCATGGCCGCCGTCTTGAATGTTTTGGAACTCCTCGGCCAGCCAGGCGCCCGGCGAGGTTCCGGCGTACCGAACGAATTCACGAGTCAGATGAGCCTGATCGGCATATCCGGCAGCGTTCGCGACACTCGCCAGGTCGACACGGCGATGCCGGCGAGCTTCCTCGGCCATTCGGGCGGTCGCGTACTCGAAACGCATGAGCATGGCCACGGCTTTCGGCGTGCGGCCGACCTCGCGGCGAAACAGCGTGCTCAGATGCCGCTGGCTCAGTCCGACCTGCTCGGCGATGTACGCAACCGGCGTCCTCCCCCGGCTGCGCTGCAGCAACTGCCAGGCCCGGGCCACCTCAGCGCGCACGGTGCCGTGGCGTCGACGCTGCTGGGCCACCAGATAACCGGACAGCAGCGCAAACGCGTCCGGCCAACACCGCACGGAGGCAAGCTGCTCATGTAGCCGCACCGCACCCCGGCCCAATATCGGCGCGGCGCCGAACTCGGTCACGCTTAGCTCGGCGGCCGGCACGCCGAACAGCGCACGCGACGCCAGGGGGTGCACCGCCAACTGAACGCCCGCCTGGCCCCGGGTTTGCTGCACCCGAGCGGCTTGCTCGTGCAGGCCGCCCAGCAGCACCGGAGCAGGTCGCGCGGACGGGAGAGCCTCGAGCGTTTCGGCCGCACGCACGCCCTCGTCGAGGCTGACGATGAAGGTCAAGGTCGACGACGGCATCCCCCGGTGCACGCCGTCGGGCACGTCCAGCGCGCGGTAGCCCACCATCGAACTCACGCCCGGCGCGGTGTGCGGCGGTGCAGCGGCGAAATCCCAGAACTGTGGCGCTTCGTCGGCGTCAGCGGCCATGTGCCCACGGTATCCCCGCAATCCGACCCTTGACCGCCGATCACTGGCCGATGCAGAATCCTACACAGCGTAGGAAAATGAACGAACCAGAAAAATGGAACGAACCAGAAAATGGCGAAAGGCAGACGAAATGAGCACTCTGCGCACGTGGCTGTCCCTGCCCGACGCCGAGCCCGCCGAGGATTACGGCTTCTTCGGCCCCGACTCGGCGACCTGGAAGGTCTGGAGCTACCCGACCTCGCTGTCGATCGGCTTCCAGCGCGCCGTGGTGATCGAAGAACTCGACCCCGCACTGGTCGCCTCCGTCGATGCCACCCAGGCGATCTATGAGCGGCCACGGACCCGCTATGACCGCACCCTGCGCTACTTCGCGATGGTGGCCTTCGGCGAGAGCCGCACCACCGCCGAGGCAGCCGACATGCTGGTCCGGATCCACTCCAAGGCCATCGGCGTCGATCCGGTCACCGGCGCACACTACGACGCCAACGACCCGGCCTCCCAGATGTGGATCCACCTCACGGCCTGGCACTCGATCCTGTACGCCTACGAAAAGTACGGACCCGGACCGCTTTCAGCGGATGAAGAGGCGTCGTACTGGGCCGACTGCGCCAAGGCGGCCGAACTGCAGACGCTCGACCCGGCCGACGTCCCGCGCACCCGCGACGGCATCGCAGCCTACTTCGACCAGATGCGCCCGCAGCTGATCAACTCCGACATCGCCCGGCGCGCGATGGCCCACCTGCTGCACGCCGAGGTGATCCTGCCGCAGTCGCTGCCCAAGCTGCTGTGGCCGGGCGCGCTGCTCGTCACCGCGTTCCTGCGCCGCGGAACCCTGGCAACCATGCCCCGCTGGATGCGCGAGCTCGGCGGTGTGGGCACCTCTCGGGTGCTCGACGCACTGATCGTGCCGCCGCTCAGCGCCGCGTTCACCCTGCTGAGCTTGAGCCCCCGCGTACAGCTGATGCTGCTGCGGCTGATCTCGCCGATGACGCTTCCGATCGGCACCCGGGTACTGCGGGCGATCCGGCCGGTGAACCCGGTCACCACGACTCCGCGGGAAGCCCAGGGACGCTACGGCTATGCCGTCCCAGCGCAGGCCCATCTGGAATTCCGGGCCAGGCAGTCGAATCGGGTCTTCGGCGAAGGCCTGGCGCCCAGCGACGAGGGACTCATCGAGTCCCAGCCGATCCTGGGCAGCATCCGATGAACCTCGGGGGCCTGCAACGCCTGCTGGACCGCGAACTCAGCATCCGCCAGCTGTGCTATCTAGGCGCCATGGGCTCGGTGCTGCTGGGCGCCTACCTGGTGATCGGACTGTTCTGGGCCGGCAGCCACTACCAGCACCTCCACGAGGTGCGCGGACTGGACAAGGTGTTCTCCGTTCTCGGGGAGATCGTGGCCTGGCCGGTGCTGATCATCGCCGATATCCAATTACGCTGAACCGGTGCCGGAACACGCCGCGAACCGGTCCCGCGCCGAGCATCTCGGCCCGCAGCGACGTCGGCCACAGGTGCTCGACGCCGCCCTGCAGATCGCTGCCGAGCACGGCATCGCCGGGGTGACGATGGCGGCGATCGCGGAGCGCATCGGAGTCACCCGACCGGTGGTGTACGCCTGCTACGACGGCCGGGGCAAGGTTCTGGCCGCGCTGCTCGACCGGGAGACCGAGCTGATGCTGACCAGCCTGCTCGGGGCCCTGCCGCCGCGGCGGACCAGCAGCGTCGAGGACCGGTTCGTCGCGGGCTTTTGCGCGTTCCTGTCCGCCGTGCGGGAACGGCCGGCGTCATGGCGGATCATCTTCACCGCCGATCAGGATCCGGTCCTGGCGGCCGCCGTGGTCTCGGGCCGAGCCCGCCTCACCGAGCGGGTCGGCACGGTGATGCGGCCACTGCTGGAGCGCCGAGCCCCGTCCGCCCAAACCCTGGCGGCACTTACCGAGGTGTTCCTGGCGATCTGCGAAGCCGCCGCGCGGATGCTGCTCGACAGTGACCAGCAGTGGACGCCGGAGAGCCTGGCCGCGATCGTCGGCCCGGCCGCCTACCGAACGTTCGAGATCTAAGCGATCGGAGGCGCGGCGCAGCGGGTCGCCGCCGTGCGATGGGCCGACTCGCCGTATGCCAGAATGATGCGAACTTGCTGCGAACCTAAGGAGTCGAAGTGGCCGGTACCGAGGTGGAGCGCCACACCGGGGTTGACCCTGTCGAGGTGCCGTCTGCGGCGTGGGGTTGGAGCGCGATCAACTACCGCACCTGGCACATCGTCGGCTTCGGTATCGTCGGTTTCCTGCTGCTCATGCTGCGCGGCAACCACATCGGCCACGTCGAGGACTACTTCCTGCTGGGATTCGCCGCGCTGACGCTGTTCGTCGTGGTGCGCGACATCGTCGGCCGCAACCGCGGCTGGCTGCGCTAGCAGCCGTATCGGCCGTCGCCGATTCCCCGAGACTGCATTCACGCAGTTAGATCGGCGATTTTCCCGGCGTCAGTGCAATCTCGCCGGGTGATCACTGGTTTTCGGCCGCCAGCTGGCCGCACGCCGCCGCAATCTCGCGCCCGCGGGTATCGCGGACCGTGCATTCCACCCCTTGGGCCCGCACCCGCCGGACGAACTCGCGTTCCACCGGCTTGGGGCTGGCGTCCCATTTGCTTCCCGGGGTGGGGTTGAGCGGAATCAGATTGACGTGCACCAATGGTCCCAGCGCCTTGTGCAGCTTGCGGCCCAACAGATCTGCCCGCCACGGCTGGTCATTGACATCGCGGATCAACGCGTATTCCACGGACACCCGTCGGCCGGTGACGTCCGCGTAGTAGCGGGCGGCATCGAGGGTTTCGGAAACCTTCCACCGGTTGTTCACCGGAACAAGCGTGTCGCGCAGCTCGTCATCGGGAGTGTGCAGCGACAGCGCCAGCGTCACCCCGAGCCGCTCGTCGGCGAGCTTGCGGATCGCCGGGGCCAGTCCCACCGTCGACACCGTCACCGATCGCGCCGAGATTCCGAACCCGTGTGGCGGTGGCTCGGTGATGCGCCGCACCGCGGCCACCACGCGGGCATAGTTGGCCAGCGGCTCCCCCATGCCCATGAAGACGATGTTGGACAGTCGAGCCCCCGAAGATGGAGCACCGCCGCGGTCTCGTAGCGTCACTGACGCCGCCCGGACCTGCTCGAGGATCTCGGCGGTCGAGAGGTTGCGGGTGAGGCCGGCCTGGCCGGTCGCACAGAACGGGCACGCCATGCCGCAGCCGGCCTGTGAGGAGATGCACACGGTGTTGCGGCGCGGGTAGCGCATCAACACCGACTCGAACTTGGTCTGGTCGTGTGCACGCCACAACGTCTTACGTGTCTCGCCGGCGTCGCATTCGATCTCGCTGGCGGCGGTCAGCAGGGTGGGGAACAGTGCGTCGGCCACTGCGGAGCGCACCGCGGCGGGCAGGTCGGTCATCTGCTGCGGGTCCGCGATCAGCCGGCCGTAGTACTGGTTCACCAGCTGTTTGGCCCGAAATGCCGGCAGCCCCAGCTCGGCGACCGCGGCCACCACTCCGTCGGTGTCGAGGTCTGCCAGATGCCGCGGCGGCAGGGCCCGCCGCGGTGCGGTGAACACCAGCTGTTGCTTCATGATCGGTTCCAGTATGCCGGTGACTCAGGGCAGAACGGTCAGCACGATCCAGGTCACCACGGCCGATGGCAGCAGCGCGTCCAGCCGGTCCATGATCCCGCCGTGGCCGGGCAGCAGCCGGCCCATGTCCTTGATGCCCAGATCGCGCTTGACCTGGGACTCGATCAAGTCGCCGAAGACACCGGTGATCACCAGCAGCAGACCCAGCGGCAGTCCTACCCACCACGGCCGGTCGAGGAACACCGTCACCGCGAACACCGCCGCGGCGACGCCGAGCACCAGGGATCCCGCGAGACCCTCCCAGGACTTCTTCGGGCTGATCGCCGGCGCCATCGGGTGCTTGCCAAACAGCACACCGACGGCGTACCCGCCGATGTCGGAGAACACCACCGGGAACAGCAGGCACAGCACCCGGCCCGGGCCATCGTCGCGGAAGACCAGCAGGGCCGCGAAGCTCATGCACAGCGGCACCCAGACCGCGATCAGGATCGTCGCCGACATGTCCCGCAGGTAGTTGACCGGGGCGTGGTTCAGCCCTTGGCCCACCAGCCGCCACATCATGGCGATCACCACCGTGGCACCGAACGCGCCCAGCACACCCCTGGCCCCGAACGGCAGCGACAGCCACAGCATCGCCTGGCCGCCCAGGGCCAGCGGGATGAACGGCACGTCGTAGCCGACTTCACGCAGCCGCCGGACGATCTCATGGGTGGCAACCGGAGCGGCTACCGCCAGAATCAGCACCCAGAAACGGGGGGCGAACAGCAGGGTGTAGACCAGCGTTCCGCTCAGCAGGGCGCCTACGGCGATGGCGGCGGGAAGGTTGCGTCCAGCTCGCGACTGTTTCGGCTGTGAGTCCGCGGCGTCTACGCCGGTGTCTTGGTCTGCCACGAGGGTGCCTACTGGACGGCCGCTAGACCTCCAGCAGCTCGCCTTCTTTGTGCTTGACCAGCTCGTCGATCTGGGTCACATACTGCTGGGTGGACTTGTCCAGGTCCTTCTCCGCCCGACCGACCTCATCCTCGCCGGCATCGCCGTCCTTGCGGATGCGGTGCAGCTCCTCCATCGCCTTGCGGCGGATGTTGCGCACCGAGACCTTGGCGTCCTCCCCCTTGGCTTTGGCCTGCTTGACCAGCTCCTTGCGCCGTTCCTCGGTCAGCTGCGGTACCGACACCCGAATCAGCGAACCGTCGTTGCTGGGGTTCAGGCCGAGGTCGGAGTTGCGAATCGCGGTCTCGATGGCACCCAGCGACGATGCTTCGTAGGGCTTGATCACCACGAGCCGCGCCTCGGGCACGTTGATGCTGCACAGCTGGGTGATCGGAGTGATCGACCCGTAGTAGTCGATGACGATCCGCGAGAACATGCCCGGGTTGGCCCGACCGGTGCGGATAGTCGAGAGGTCGTCGCGGGCCACCGACACGGCCTTCTCCATTTTCTCTTCGGCATCGAAGAGAGCCTCGTCGATCATCTGCCCCGCTCCTCGTTATCGCTTCGCTGTAGCGCCGGTGGTCGCCTGCACCGCGCCCGTCAGCTGGTGACCAGTGTTCCGATCTTCTCACCCGCGACCGCCCGCGCGATATTTCCGTCGGTCAACAGGTTGAACACCAGGATCGGCATGCCATTGTCCATGCACAGACTGAACGCGGTGGCATCGGCCACCTTCAGCCCCCGATCGATGACCTGGCGATGGGTGATCGAGGTGAGCAGTTCGGCATTCGGGTCGACGCGAGGATCCGCGGTGAAGATGCCGTCGACGGCCTTGGCCATCAGCACCACCTGAGCGCCGATCTCCAGCGCGCGCTGAGCCGCGGTGGTGTCGGTGGAGAAATACGGCAGCCCCATGCCGGCACCGAAGATCACCACCCGGCCCTTCTCCAGATGCCGCTGTGCCCGCAGCGGGATGTAGGGCTCGGCGACCTGACCCATGGTGATCGCGGTCTGCACCCGGGTGTCGATGCCTTCCTTTTCCAGGAAGTCCTGCAGGGCAAGGCTGTTCATCACGGTGCCGAGCATGCCCATGTAGTCCGAGCGCATCCGTTCCATGCCGCGCTGCTGCAACTGTGCGCCGCGGAAGAAGTTGCCGCCGCCGATCACCACCGCCACTTGCACGCCGTCGCGGACCACTTCGGCGATTTGGCGGGCGACCTGGGCGACCACATCGGGATCAAGCCCGACCTGCCCGCCGCCGAACATCTCCCCACCGAGTTTCAGCAACACCCGGGAGTAGGGGGGACGGCCGGCCGGCCGGTCTCCGTCGGTACTCGTCGGCTCCGTCATCAGGCTCCTCCGGGCTGTGCGCATATGACAGCGCCATCGCGGGAATCGTCCGCGACGGCATTGTCATCCTGCCCTACCGGAACGGTCAAACAGAGCCCGGGGTGGCGACACCGCTCTCGACCGTCACAACATATGAAAATATTTTCAATTGATGCGTTCGCTGCTATGGTCTGCGCTGTGCCGAACTCGCTCCATCAGGTGAAAGCGGAGTTCTTCAAGACTCTCGGGCACCCCGCCCGGATCCGCGTCCTGGAACTGCTTGCCGAACGTGACCACACCGTCAGCGAGCTGCTCCCCGAGATCGGGCTCGAGGCATCGAATCTGTCCCAACAACTGGGTGTCCTGCGCCGCGCGGGCGTGGTGACGGCGACCAAGGACGGCAACGCAGTGGTGTACTCCATCGCCTCGCCGCTGATCACCGAACTGCTCGTCGTGGCCCGCAAGGCGCTGACCGGATTGCTCAACGAACAAGTGGCCCTCCTCGATGACCTGCGGGCCGGGCAATGAGTTGGCTCACCAGAATCCGTGCGCTGGGCCGTGTCACCGAACCGGCAGGTGCCCGCCCCCCGGCCGCCACCGACCCGCCGGGAGGCGTCGCGGGGTCCCTGCAGATCCGCCATGTCGACGCCGGATCGTGCAACGGTTGTGAGATCGAGATCGCCGGGGCTTTCGGCCCGGTGTACGACGCCGAGAGATTCGGCGCCCGGCTCGTCGCCTCGCCGCGTCATGCCGATGCCCTGTTGGTCACCGGGGTGGTCACCCGCAATATGGCCGAGCCGCTGCGCAACACCCTGGAGGCCACCCCGCAGCCGCGCAAAGTCATCGCGTGCGGGGACTGCGCCCTCAACCGCGGGCTGTTCGCGCAGTCGTACGCCACCGTGGGGGCGGTCGGCGAGGTGGTCGAAGTCGATGTCGAGATTCCCGGCTGTCCGCCGACGCCCGAACAGATCCTCGCCGCGCTGAGGTCGGTGACCGGCCGGTGAGCACGCTGGCGGTTTCCTCCCCCGACACCTCGCATCACCCGACACTTGCGGCGGCCCTCAGCGGTGCCGCCACGGCCGGGATCGGTGCGGCCGGGGTCGGTCTCGGCCTGGCCGGCGTGTTCGGCAGCGTGCCCGCGGTCCGCATCGACTGGCTGGTCCCGCTACTGGGTGTGCAGCTGCGTATCGATGCGCTCGGCGGATTCTTCATGGTGCTGACCGGCGCGGTGGCCGTGGCCGCCGGCCTGTACTGGATCGGCTATGCGCGCCACGAGCGCTACGGCGCCGTCCCGCTGCTGACGCTGCCGCTGTTCGTCGCCACCCTGCTGACAGTCCCGGCGGCCGGCTCGGTGACGACGTTCCTGCTCGCCTGGGAGCTGATGGCGCTGAGCTCGTTGGTGTTGGTGCTCACCGACCAACAGCGCAGCGAGGTGCGTTCGGCCGCGCTGATCTACGCGGTCATGACCCAGCTCGGTTTCGTGTCGCTGCTGTTGGGAATGGTGGTGCTGGCAGCCCACTCCGGCGACGACTTCGGCGGTAGCGGCGCGTTGCCCGATCCCGTGCGCAACACCGTATTCGTGTTGACCCTGATCGGTTTCGGATCCAAAGCCGGACTGCTCCCACTGCACGCGTGGCTGCCGCGGGCGCACCCGGAGGCCCCCAGCCCGGTCTCGGCGTTGCTCAGCGCCGCCATGGTCAATCTCGGCATCTACGGCATCGTTCGCGTCGACCTGCAGCTGCTCGGTCCCGGCCCGCGGTGGTGGGGTCTGACGCTGCTGATCGCCGGTGGCGCATCGGCGCTGTACGGGGTGTTGCAGGCGTCGGTGGCAACGGACCTCAAACGGCTGCTCGCATATTCGACGACGGAGAACATCGGGCTGATCACCCTGGCCCTGGGGGCGGCGACGTTGTTGTCGGGCGCGGGTTCGCGCGACGCGGCAGCCGTTGCCGCCGTCGCGGCGCTGCTGCACCTGCTCGCCCACAGTGCGTTCAAGAGCCTCGGCTTCCTGGGCGCCGGGTCGGTGCTGGCCGCCACCGGCCTGCGCGACCTGGATCGACTCGGCGGCCTGGCCCGCCGAATGCCGGGCACCACAGCACTGTTCGGGGTGGCCGCGCTCGGCGCCGCCGGCCTACCGCTGGGAGCGGGCTTCGTCAGTGAATGGTTGCTGATCCAGTCGCTGATGCATGCCCGAGCCGACCATGACGTCACGATCACCCTGGTGACACCGCTGGCGGTGGGTGCGATCGCACTGACCGCCGGATTGGGTGTGGCCGCCATGGTCAAGGCGTTCGGAATCGGGTTCCTGGCCCGCCCGCGCTCGGATGCCGCCGCAGCGGCCCGGGAAGCGCCCACCACGATGCTCGCCGGCATGACGCTGGCCGCACTCGCCTGTGTGGTGCTGGCCGTCGCGCCGGGCACCGTGGGCCCGCTGTTGCATCGGGTGCTCGACACGCTGCCGATCTCCGGGGCAGCGCCGGCTCTCGGCACTTACCTACGCATTCCCGGGCTGGATGCGTCCATGTCGCCCGGGCTGCTGGCCGCCGTCCTGGCCGCCGCCACCGTCGTGGTGCTGATCGGTTCTCGCTGGCGCGCCCGTGCGCGCCCCAGCACCGCCACGGTGCCGTTGTGGGCCTGCGGCGCAGACGATCTGAGCCCGCGCATGCAGTACACCGCGACGTCGTTCGCCCAACCGCTGCAGCAGGTCTTCGACGACGTGTTGCACACCGACACCGCCGTCGAGGTGACCCGCCAAGCGCCGTCGAGCTACTACGTGGAGCGGATCGCCTACCGGGCTCGGGTGGCCGATGTCGTCGAAGACCGCTGGTATGCCCCGTTGCTGCGGGCCGTGGCCGCCGCCGCACAGTTGGTGCGCCGCGCCCACACCGGCAGCGTGCACCTCTACCTGGCCTACGGCGCGGTGGGTGTGCTGATCGCCATGCTGGTGGCGCGATGAACGTCATGGCTTACCTGGCGGGTTTCGTGCAGGTCGCCGGTGTCATCGCGGGCGCCCCCCTGGTCATCGGTCTGATGCGCCAAGTGCGGGCCCGCGCCGAGGGCCGCGCCGGTGCCGGGATCTGGCAACCCTGGCGTGACATGCGCAAACTGCTGGGCAAGCAGAACCTCAAACCACGCGGCACCACCTGGGTGTTCGCCGCTGCGCCGGTTGCGCTGGCCGCCACCACCCTGGTCATCGTCGCCGCCGCGCCACTGGTGGCGACCGGCTCGCCGTTGGACCCGATCGCCGACCTGATCACCGTTGTGGGCCTGCTTTTCCTGGGCACCGTGGCTCTGACACTGGCCGGCATCGACACCGCAACCGCCTTCGGCGGAATGGGCGCCAGCCGCGAGATCACCATCGCGGCCCTGGTGGAACCGACCATCCTGGTGGCGGTGTTCGCGTGCTCGATCCCGGCGAACTCGGCCAATCTGGGGGCCATCGTCGGCAACACCAGCCAGCACCCCGGTCAGGTGATCTCACTGGCGAGCGCGTTGGCTTTCGTCGCGCTGGTCATCGTGATCGTCGCCGAGACCGGCCGGCTGCCGGTGGACAACCCGTCCACCCACCTGGAGCTGACGATGGTGCACGAGGCCATGGTGCTCGAATACGCCGGACCCAAGCTGGCGCTGGTCGAATGGGCCAGCGGCATGCGGCTGACGGTGCTGCTGGCGCTGCTGGCGAATCTGTTCTTTCCGTGGGGCATCGCGGGTGCAAACCCCGGTGCGCTCGAACTGATTGTCGGTGCCGGCGCGATCGCGCTCAAGGTGGCCGTGCTGGCCGCGATCATGGCAGCCGTGGAGGTCTTCCTCGCCAAGCTGCGGCTGTTTCGGGTGCCCGAACTACTCGCCGGGTCCTTCGTACTGGCATTGCTCGCCGTGACGGCGGCGAACTTCTTCTCGGGGGCAGGCGGATGACCTACGTCAACATGCTGGACCTGGCTGCCGGTGGCGTGCTGCTGGCCGCGGTACTGGCGGTCTGGCATCGCGACCTGTCGGTGGTGGTGCGCCGGTTGCTCGTCGCCCAAGGTGTCGCGCTGGCCGCCATCCCGGTGATTCGCGGTGTGCACGACCATGATCCAGCCCTGCTCCTGGTGGGCCTCGGTGTGCTGGCGGTACGTGCGGTGCTGCTGCCGTGGCTGCTACACCGGGCATTGGGCGCCGAACGCCAGGAACGCCGCGAGTCCGCTCCCCTGGTCAGCACCACCGCTTCGCTGCTGATGGTCACCGCACTGGTGGTCGCGGCGTTCACCATCGCCCAACCGGTGGTCGCACTGGCACCCAGTACCTCGACCAACGCCGCCCCGGCGGCCATCGCGACGGTGCTGATCGCGCTGTTCATCATGGCGACCCGCCGCCACGCCATCTCACAGGCCGTCGGGCTGCTGATGCTGGACAACGGGATCGCTGCGACCGCGTTCCTGCTGACCGCCGGCGTCCCGCTGATCGTCGAACTCGGCGCCTCGCTGGATGTGCTGTTCGTCTTGATCGTGCTCGGAGTGTTGACCGGACAGCTGCGCAACGCCTTTGGCGGGGTGGACCTGGACCTGTTGCGGGAGCTGCACGACTGATGACGCTTCTGATCCTGCTACCCCTGCTGGCACCGGTGCTGGCCGCACTGTGTTCGGTGGTACTCGGCTGGCGGCGGCTCAGCGCCGCCGTCACGGTGTTGTCGGCCCTGACGATCCTCGGATGCGGTGTCGCCCTCGGTTTTCAGGTCGGCGATCAGGCGCATCTGGTTCTGAACGGCCTGCTGCGTGCCGATGCACTGTCGGTGACCATGCTGATCGTCATCGGTGTCGTCGGCAGTCTGGCCAGCTGGGCGAGCATCGGTTACATCGGTGCCGAACTGGCTCGTGGGCACACCGATGATCGCGGCGCGCGGTTGTACGGCATCCTGACTCCGGCGTTCCTGGCGGCGATGGCTCTTGCGGTGTCGGCCAACAACATCGGCGTGGTGTGGATCGCGGTGGAGGCCACCACGATCGTCACCGCGTTCCTGGTCGGGCACCACCGCAGCCGCGCCGCCCTGGAGGCCACCTGGAAATACGTCATGGTGTGCTCGGTGGGCATCACCATCGCCTTCCTGGGCACCGTGCTGCTGCATTTCGCCACGCTGCATGCCGGAGCCGTCGGCGAAGATGCGCTGGACCTGGACGTGCTGGCCGCCCATGCCGCTGGGCTCGACCCGGCGGTGACCCGGTTGGCGGGCGCACTGCTGCTGATCGGCTATGGGGCCAAGATGGGCCTGGCGCCGTTTCACACCTGGCTCGCGGATGCGCACAGCCAGGCCCCGGCACCGGTTTCGGCGTTGATGAGCGGGGTGCTGCTCTCCGTCGCGTTCTCGGTACTGATCCGGGTCAAACCGATCATCGATGCCGCAGTGGGCCCGGATTTCCTGCGGACCGCACTGTTGGCCGCCGGTTTGGTGACCTTGCTGATCGCAGCGTTGCTGCTCACCATCACGACCGATCTCAAGCGGATGCTGGCCTATTCGTCGATGGAGACGATGGGTTTGATGGCGGTCGCGGCGGCGGCCGGCACTCAACTGGCGATCACGGCACTGCTGCTGCACGTCCTGGCTCACGGCATCGGCAAGACCGTGCTGTTCCTGGCCGGCGGGCAGTTGCAGGCCGCCCACGGTACGACGGCGATCGGCGAGATCACCGCGGTGTTCGGCAGATCCCGGTTGATCGGCGGTGCGTTCGCGGTCGGGATGGTGGTCCTGCTCGGATTGCCGCCGTTCGCGATGTTCGCCAGCGAGGTGGCGATCGCGATCTCGCTGGCCGACGCCCGGCTGGCGTGGGCGCTGGGCGTGGCACTGCTGGCACTGCTGGTGGCATTCGCCGCATTGCTGCGCAACTCCGGCAGGATGCTGCTGGGCACCCCGGGCGCCGACAGTCCGTCGATCCCGGTGCCGGTGACGGTCGCTGGCGCGCTGGTTGCCGGGGTGCTGGCCTCGCTCGCCCTGGGTGTGACCGCGGGCCCGCTTTCCGAACTGTTCAGCACTGCCGCAAGCCAACTCGGAGTCCGCTGATGAGCCCCATCACCCGCGCCCAGCCGGTCACCGACAGCCAACTCGTCGGCGCGGCAACCGCCCTGTTAGCCGACGGGTTCCGGCTTGCCCTGGTAGCCGCCCACGACGACGGGGCCACCCTGCGGGTGGTGTACCTATTCGTCGCCGGGCGCCCGGATCGCCGCACTGAACTGATCCTGACCGTTCCGACGGACAACCCGGAGATACCGTCACTGGCCCGGATGTCGTTTCAGGCCGGCCGATTCGAGCGCGAGATGCTCGATCTGTATGGGATCACCCCGATCGGACATCCGCAGCCGCGCCGCCTGGTACGGCATGCGCATTGGCCAAACGATTGGCACCCGATGCGCAACGATGCCGGGCCACCTGGAGACTTCGTTGCGGCGGACCACTTTCCCTTCCTGACGGTGGACGGCGCGGGGGTGTACGAGATCCCGGTCGGTCCGGTGCACGCCGGTCTGATCGAGCCGGGCCACTTCCGGTTCTCGGTCGTCGGCGAATCGGTGTTGCGTCTCAAGGCACGATTGTGGTTCGTGCATCGCGGAATCGAGCGGCTCTTTCAAGGCCGGGCCGCCGCCGGGGCGGTCGATCTGGCCGAACGGATCAGCGGTGACACCTCCGCCGGCCACGCGCTCGCACACAGCCTGGCGGTCGAAGACGCCCTCGGTGTCGAGCTGCCCGATTCGGTGCACCGGCTGCGGGCATTGCTCGTCGAGCTCGAGCGCCTCTACAACCACGTCGCCGACCTGGGCGCCCTGGCCAACGATGTGGGTTTCGGCCTGGCCAATGCACATACCCAGCGAGTCCGTGAACTTGCGCTGCGCATCAACGCGCAGGTGACCGGACACCGGTTGTTGCGCGGAGCGATCAGTCCCGGGGGTGTTGCGCTGCAAGCACTCCCCGACCCTGAGCGGCTGCAGGATCTGGCTGATGACGTCGC
This sequence comes from Mycobacterium sp. SMC-15, assembly GCF_045310925.1. Lineage (NCBI taxonomy): Bacteria > Bacillati > Actinomycetota > Actinomycetes > Mycobacteriales > Mycobacteriaceae > Mycobacterium > Mycobacterium sp. SMC-15. The sequence continues at coordinate 37,703 of NZ_JBJIAJ010000004.1, forward strand.
CGAGATCGCCGAGCTGACGTTGGGCAACTCGGTCATTTACGACCGGTTCGCCGGTACCTCGGTATTGCACCGCGAGGACGCCGTGGCGATGGGCACCCTGGGCTATGTGGCTCGGGCCAGCGGGATTGTCACCGACGCCCGCCTCGACCATCCGACCACCGATCTTCCGGTCACCGAGGTGACGGCAAGCGCCGGCGACGTCCTCGCCCGCTATACCGTTCGCCGCGACGAGTTCGCGGCGTCGGTAGCGCTGTGCCGCAACCTGATCGACAACCACGACGGGCCGATCGATGTCCGAGCGCAACTTCCGGCGCCGACCGGTCCTCGCAGCGGGGTCGGCATCGTTGAGGGCTGGCGCGGCAGCATCGTGCACCGGGTCGAGATCGGGGCCGACGGCGTCATCGGCCGCGCGAAGATCGTGGACCCGTCCTGGTTCAACTGGCCGGCGCTGCCGGTGTCGATGACCGACACCATCGTCCCGGACTTCCCGCTGACCAATAAGAGCTTCAATCTGTCCTACGCGGGAAACGATCTATAGCGGCTCAGCGCAGAGACCTTGTATGTCAGGATATTTGATATGGAAGACGTGGACGGTGCCCCGCTGGGATATCTGCTGTACCGGGTCAGCTCGGCGCTGCGCCCGCAGGTGACCGCGGTACTCGGACCGCTGGGGCTGGCCTTACCCGAATTCGTCTGCATGCGGGTGTTGTCGCTGCGCCCCGGGCTGTCCAGCGCCGAACTGGCGCGCCACACCGGCGTCACCCCGCAGGCCATGAACACCGTGCTGCACCGATTGGAGAACCGCGGCGCGGTGAGCCGCCCGGAATCGGTGCCGTCCGGGCGGGCACTGCCGGCGAACTTGACCGACGCCGGCCGGGATCTGCTGAAGCAGGCCGAGGATGCGGTGCGCATCGCCGACGGTCGCGTGCTGGCTGCGCTGAGCGCGGCCGAGCAGCATCGGTTGCGGCAGATGTTGGAGCGAATCGGCGCGGAGTGACGGCTGGGTTGATGGCGGCGACCCGCTAGGCCCGGGCGGCGATCGTGGGCCAGGGCTTCGCGGCCTCCAGTTCGTAGGCCAACTCCAGCAGCCGGGCGTCCTGCCCGAGGGGGGCGCTGAACATCATGCCCACCGGCAAGCCGGCCGCGGACTCGGCCAGCGGCAGCGAGATCGCCGGTTCGCCGGTGGCGTTCTGCAGCGGAGTGAACGCCACCCAGTCCATCAGCCGGTCGATGACCTGCTCATAGCTGGCCGTGGGGTCCAGATGGCCCACCCGAGGCGTCTCGTGGGCCAGCGTCGGCGTGAGCACGACGTCGTAGTCGCCGTACATCTTCGAGGTGTGCCGCCGGCGCACGGACGCCAACCGGGCGACCGCCAGCGGCAGCCGGTAGAGGTGGCGGCTGGCGTGGCGATCCAGGCCCAGGGTCAGGTTGTCCAGCCGGCTGCGGTCGAAAGTGGGACCGAACATCCGTCGTCCGCCCCGAACCAACGCGGTCGCCAAAAACGCCCAGTAGAGCAGGAAGTCGTCGGCGAAGTGCGCCGGTACCGGTGGACGATCGAGATACTCGACGCGGTGACCCAGTTCCTCGAGCAGGGCCGCGGTCTTCAAGGTCAGCTCACGCATCTCCGCAGACGTCTCGCGGGCGATCGACTGGGTGATCACCGCGACCCGCAGGCGCTGAGCACCCGGTGCCCGGATGTCGCCGATCGGCGCCAGCTTGGTGTTGCGCGAGATCCGTTCCGCCTCTGCGTAAAAGGCGACGGTGTCGCGCACCGAACGGGTCACCACTCCGTTGAAAACGATCCGTACCGGCATGGCACGCAGGTCCTTGTCCAGCGGCAGGCGACCTCGCGACGGCTTGAGGCCGACCAGTCCGTTGCAGGCCGCGGGGATGCGGATGGACCCGCCGCCGTCGTTGGCGTGCGCGATCGGCACCACCCCGGCAGCGACGAACGCCGCCGACCCCGACGACGACGCGGCAGCGGTGTAGTCGGTGTTCCACGGGTTGCGGACCGCGCCGATCCGCGGATGCTCGGCCGAAGCGCTGAAGCCGAATTCGCTCAACTGGGTCTTGCCCAGCGCGATCAGCCCGGTGCTGCGGTACAGCTTGGCGAAGTCGCCATCGACGGCGGCCGGGTGGGGCTGCCAGGCGTCGGTGCCCTGCATGGTCGGCATCCCGGCGACATCGACGTTGTCCTTGATAAACGTCGGGACTCCGTGGAAGAACCCCGAGTGGCCGCCACTGCCCTGCCGGGCGGTCGCCCGGGCGCGGTCGAAGGCCCGGTAGGCCAGGGCGTTCAGCTGCGGGTTGACCGCTTCGGTGCGCGCGATCGCGGCGTCGATCAGCTCGGCGGCCGACACCTCGCCCGATCGGAGTCGTTCGACCAGGCCAACCGTGTCGGAGTCACCGAGCGCATCGTCGCCGAAGGCGTGCACATGTTGCATGCCGGTGACCTTATCCGACGAAGGCGCCGGGCCAGTGACGCCCAAACGAAATCACCGCCAGGCCCGATCAACGGGCGCTGGCGGTGAATTTCGTACGAAAGTGACTAGCCCTGTCCGACCTCGAACCGCACGAAACGGGTCACGGTCACGCCGGCCTCGTCGAGCAGCGCCTTGACGCTCTTCTTCGAGTCGGACACCGACGACTGGTCGAGCAGCACGACGTCCTTGAAGAAGCCGGTGACCCGGCCTTCGACGATCTTGGGCAGGGCAGCCTCGGGCTTGCCCTCCTCCTTGGCCGTCTCTTCGGCGATGCGACGCTCGTTGGCCACCAGCTCGGCGGGAACGTCGTCGCGGCTCAGGTACTTGGCCTTGAGTGCGGCGATCTGCAGCGCCACGGCGTGAGCCGCCTCGGTGTTGTCGCCGCTGTACTCGACCAACACACCGACGGCCGGCGGCAGGTCGGAGGCCCGCTTGTGCAGGTAGGTCTCCACGGTGCCGTCGAAGTAGGCGACGCGACGCAGTTCGAGCTTCTCGCCGATCTTGGCCGACAACGCCTCGATGGCCTCACCGACGGTGCGGTCACCGATCTTGGCGCTCTTGAGCTCCTCGACATCGGAGGTCTTGGCCGCCGCGGCGGCGGTGACGACCTCGTCGGCGAGAGCCTTGAACTCGTCGTTCTTGGCGACGAAGTCTGTCTCGGAGTTCAGCTCGATCAGGGCGCCGCCCTTGGCCGCGACCAGACCTTCGGCGGTGGCACGCTCGGCGCGCTTGCCGACATCCTTGGCGCCCTTGATGCGCAGCACCTCGACGGCCTTGTCGAAGTCGCCGTCACTCTCCGCCAGCGCATTCTTGCAGTCCATCATGCCTGAGCCGGTGAGTTCCCGAAGCCGCTTAACGTCGGCAGCGGTGTAGTTCCCCACTGTTGTGTGCCTTTCCTACGATGCGTCGGTGGTGGTTTCGGCGCCGGCAGCCGCGGCGTCCGCGTCGGGCGCCGCGGTGGTGGCGCCCGCCAGCAGTTCCTGCTCCCACTCGGCCAGCGGCTCAACCGTTTCGGCCGCAGCCTTGCCCTCGCCGTTGCCCTGACCTGCCCGGGCCTGCAGCCCCTCGGCCACCGCGGAGGCGATGACCTTGGTCAGCAGAGCCGCCGAGCGGATGGCGTCGTCGTTGCCCGGGATCGGGTAGTTCACCTGGTCGGGGTCGCAGTTGGTGTCGAGGATCGCGATGACCGGGATGCCCAGCTTGATGGCCTCCGCGACCGCGAGGTGCTCCTTGTTGGTGTCGACGACCCAGACGGCCGACGGCACCTTGTTCATGTCGCGGATACCGCCGAGGCTGCGCTCCAGCTTGTTCTTCTCGCGGGTCAGCATCAAGATTTCCTTCTTGGTGCGACCTTCGAAGCCACCGGTCTGCTCCATGGCCTCGAGTTCCTTGAGGCGCTGCAGGCGCTTGTGCACGGTGGAGAAGTTGGTGAGCATGCCGCCCAGCCAGCGCTGGTTGACGTACGGCATCCCGACCCGGGTGGCCTCGGCCGCGACCGATTCCTGAGCCTGCTTCTTGGTGCCGACGAACATGATGGTGCCGCCGTGCGCGACGGTCTCCTTGACGAACTCGTACGCCTGGTCGATGAACGTCAGCGTCTGCTGCAAGTCGATGATGTAGATGCCGTTGCGGTCGGTGAAGATGAACCGCTTCATCTTGGGATTCCAACGACGGGTCTGATGCCCGAAGTGGGCGCCGCTGTCCAGCAGCTGTTTCATGGTTACGACAGCCATGAGTCCATGGTTCCTTTTTTGTCGGTTGTCGCCCGGCGTCGGGTGAGGCCGGGCCCTGGTGCCTGCTGAGATGTCGGACCCCTGTCGGGGACCACCCGGCATCTGCGTTGTGGCGCAGGCACGCGAAGTCAGCCCGCATAAGCGAACTGCGCAAATGAGTTTACACCGTCCGAGCAGGTGCTTTGTCCACAGCGGTGACTGGCCCGATTCGGGGCTACCGAGGTGAACTGGGCACATGCGATGCGTGCCATTGTTGCTGGTCGGGGGACTTTTGCTGGCGGCCCCGGCACACGGCGACACGGTTCGGCTGGATTGGCCGCTGCAGCCGCGCCCGGCGGTGGTGCGGCGATTCGACGCCCCGCGCCCGGATTGGCAGCGCGGCCACCGGGGGGTGGACCTGTCCGGGGAACCGGGCCAGCCGGTGTACGCCGCCGGCGCGGGAACGGTGGTGTTCGCCGGGCGTTCCGGTGGACAGCCGGTGGTCTCACTGGCCCATCCCGGCGGGTTACGCACCAGCTATCAGCCGGTGTCCGCGGCGGTCCGGGTCGGTCAGCTGGTGGCCGCCGGATCGATGATCGGCACTTTGGAGTCCGGCCACCCAGGCTGCGCCGCGTGCCTGCACTGGGGCGCGATGTGGGGGCCGGCGTCACGGGCCGACTACGTCGATCCGTTGGGATTGTTGGTCTCGACGCCGATCCGGCTCAAACCGGTATCTGGTGTGAGCGCGACTACCGCGGCGGCAGTCGACGCAGGAAATCCATCATGGCGGCGATGACGACGTCAGGCTGGTCCCGTTGGACCCAATGGCCTGCGCCGGCAACGACTTTCAGCTCGGCGTGCGGGATCAGTTCGGCGGCCGCTCGCGCGCGCGCCACGGGCACGCCGGCATCCCGGTCGCCGTGAATGATCAGCGTCGGACACGGGAACGACGCCAGCTGCGCCGTGTAGTCGGTTTTCAGCCGGTTCCACAACATCTCGTCGCGCTGCCATTGCTCGAACGCGACAAACCCGGGTTGGCGTGCGGCGGAGATGATCTCCGCGATCAGTTCGGGGCTACGTTGGGCTGGATCACGGATCAGCGATTTCAGACTCCAGGTCAGCGCGGCGCGATTGGTCGCCATCCAGCGGGTGGCGAGATCCAGTGCACCGGTGCGCTGCATCGCCCACGCCAGCATGTGCCGGCCGCCGGCCAGCCGCGGCATCAGCCCGTAACTGTCCAACAGTAGTGCCGCGGTAACCCGTTCGGGGCGGTCCAAAACGTGCCCGATCGTCAGGGCCCCGCCCAGCGACAGCCCACCGACGGCGTAGTGATCCAGTTCGAGCGCGTCGACGAACTCCCCCACGTAGGCGACCAGCCGCTGCTGGGTCACCCGCCACGTGGGCAGCGGGCTCTTACCGCAGCCGGGATGATCAGGAGCGATGACCCGGAAGCCGCCGGCTGCCAAGCGTGGCCCGACCTCTCCCCAGGACAGCTCGGCGCTGTCCGTGCCGCCCCCATGCAGCAGCACCACGGTCCCGGCCGCGCAGAAATCGGGATCGTCGGGACGAAAGTCAAGGTAGGAGACCAGCCCCGACGGCAGTTCGACAGTTGACCGCACCGTCACGCCCGCGGGTGGGCCTGATCGTGCACGGCACGCAGCCGGGCGACGGTGACATGGGTGTAGAGCTGCGTGGTAGCCAGGCTGGAGTGCCCGAGCAACTCCTGCACGATCCGCAGGTCTGCTCCACCCTCCAACAGATGCGTGGCCGCCGTGTGGCGCAGCCCGTGTGGCCCCATATCCGGTGCTCCCCCGACCGCGGCGACGGTCTGGTGCACCACGGTGCGGGCCTGACGGGGGTCGAGGCGACCGCCGCGAGCACCGAGCAGCAACGCCGGGCCGGAGTCCGACGTTGCCAGCGGCGGGCGCCCCCGGGCAAGCCATGCCTGCAGCGCGTCGGCGGCGGGCTCCCCGAACGGCACAGTGCGTTGTTTGTTGCCCTTGCCCACCACCCGCAACACCCGACGCGAGCTGTCGACGTCGTCGATGTCGAGGCCGCACAGTTCGCTGACCCGCACCGCAGTGGCGTAGAGCAACTCAGCGATCAGCCTGTCCCGCAATGCCAGGGGATCATTCTGCTGCGCACCGGATTTCGCAGCAATCATCGCGTCGTGCGCCTGGTCTCGGCGCAGTACCGCCGGCAACGTCCGGCGTGATTTCGGCAGCTGCAGGCGCGCACCGGGATCCGATGCCAGCAGCCCCCGCCGCGCCGCCCAGGCGGTAAAGGTCTTGACCGTCGAGGTGCGGCGCGCCAGTGTGCTGCGGGCCGCACCGGCGCCGGCCTGCGCGGCCAGCCAGCTGCGCAGCAGTGGAAGGCTCAGGCCCTCGATACCGGTATGGCCCTGCGCGGCGAGGAATCCGAACAACGATCGCAGGTCACCGAGATAGGCGCGCCGGGTGTGGTCAGAACGGCCCCGCTCCAAAGCGAGGTACTCGTCGAACTCGTCGAGAATCGCATCCACACCGACCACGGTCTCAGACACCGGTCGACCGCGCTCAGGTGACGCGCCGCAGCGTTTCCGGGGTGAGATCAAGCCGTGACGGATAGCCGTCCACAGCCATGATCAGGTCTGCTTCGGCCAGCAGCGAGCGCAGCACGTGCACGATCCCGGCGGTTCCGCCCAGAGCCAGTCCGTAGGCATACGGCCGGCCGATGCCCACCGCCGTGGCCCCCAGCGCAAGGGCCTTGATGATGTCGGCGCCTGTGCGGATGCCCGAGTCGAAGAGCACCGGCATCCCGTCGGCGGCCGCCACCACGTCGGGCAGGCAGTCCAGCGCCGGCAGTCCGCCGTTGGCCTGGCGGCCGCCGTGCGTGGAGCAGTAGATGCCGTCGACGCCGCCGTCGCGGGCACGCCGCACATCGTCGGGGTGGCAGATCCCCTTGACGATCAGCGGCAGGTCGGTCAGCGACCGCAGCCACGGCAAGTCATCCCAGGTCAACGGATTTCCGAAGGTCTGGATCCAGGACAAGATGGCGGCTTGCGGGTTCTCCTCGGGCGGCTGGGCCAGCCCCGCCCGAAACACCGGGTCGGACCAGTAGTTGGACAGGCAGTGCCCGCGCAGCTGCGGGAAGTTCGAGGTGGCCAGGTCACGCGGACGCCAGCCCGGAACCCAGGTGTCGAGGGTGACCACGATGGCCTGGTAACCGGCCGCCTCGGCGCGGTGCACCAGACTGGCGGCCAGCTCCCGGTCCTTGGGCGTGTAGAGCTGGAAAAACCCTGGGGTGTCACCGAATTCGGCGGCGACATCCTCGAGCGGGTCCGCGGTGAGGGTGGACACCATCATCGGAACTCCGGTGGCAGCAGCGGCACGTGCGCTGGCCAGGTCGCCGTGACCGTCCTGCGCGCAGATCCCGATGACACCGATCGGCGCCATGAAGACCGGCGAGGGCAGCCGCATTCCGAACATCTCGATCGACAAGTCGCGCTCGGCGGCGCCGACGAACATCCTCGGTATGAGCCCCCACCCGTCGAAAGCGGTGACGTTGGCTCGCTGGGTGCGCTCGTCACCGGCACCGCCGGCCACATATGACCACACCGAGGGGGAAAGCGCCGCAGCGGCTTTGGCCTCCAACTCGGTGTAGGTCATCGGCAGCGCGGGCAGCACTCCGGCCAGGCCCTGCAGGTAGATCTCGAACTGGTAATCCCCGAATGCCATCGCGTTAGCCTGTCTGTTCTTCGGCTGATTCTTTAGCGGCGAGCTCTTTCTTCCACTGCCGGAACGTCTCTTCGGTGCGCCCGCGACGCCAGTAACCCGAGATCGATGCCCACTTCGCGTCGACGCCGCGCTCCTTGCGGACATAGGGCCGCAGGTTATGCATGACCGCCTGGGCCTCGCCGTGGATGAAGACCTGAACCTGGCCCGGTGGCCAGGCCGCGGTGGTGACCGCTTCGATCAGCGGCGCGTTGTCCCCGGCCCGCTCCTGCCCTACCAGGTCGGCCCGTCCCCCGCGGTGCAGCCAGTTCAGCTCGATCCCGTCCGGCGCATCCAGCGCGATCTCGTCCTCGGGCCCGGCGACTTCGAGAAACGCCATGCCCACCGCGTCTGCCGGCAGGGCCTCCAGTGCGGCCGCGATCGCCGGCAGTGCGCTCTCGTCACCGGCAAGCAGGTGCCAGTCCGCATCGGGGTCAGGCGCGTAGGCGCCGGCGGGCCCCATCAGGTAGACCGGATCGCCGGGCTCGGCGCCGACTGCCCACGGGCCGACCACACCATGGTCCCCGTGCACCGAGACATCGATGGCGATCTCCCGGGCCAGCGGATCGGCGCGGCGCACCGTCAGGGTGCGGACCACCGGACGCTGCTCGTCCGGCAGGCCCGCGAAGCTGTCCAGCGTCAACGGTTGCGGCAATGCTGCGACGTCGACGTCGTAGCGCACAAAGACCACCTTGACGTACGAATCGGTGAACGCGCTGGGCGTGAATGTATCGAAACCGGTGCCGCCCAACACCACTCGAATCATGTGTGCCGACGCCTGCTCGGTGCGGACAACTTCGAAGGTGTGAACCGGTCGTCCCGCCACGCTGTCTCCCGTCTTCGGCCTGCTCCAGCCGACTATACGAGCTGCCGCTTCGGGCGGGTTATCGCCCAGCTTCCGTCGCGCCGGGCCACCAGGCCGGCGACCTCCAGCATCGCCAGCGGCCCGAATACCTGCGACGGCGCCAGCCCGGAGGCCACGGCGATCTGATCGACGGTGACCACGCCGCGCCCGGGTAGCGCTTCGTAGACCTGACGTTCGGCGGCGCTGAGCCCGTCCAAAGGTGTCACCGGCCGCGGCGGATCGTCGGCAAGTTCCCCAACCCGCCCCACCAGCTCGATCACCTCGTCGACCCGAGTCACCAACTCGGCGCCGCCGCGCAGCAGTACGTGGCAGCCGGCCGAGGCCGCGCTCGTGACCGGGCCGGGAACCGCGGCCACCGGCCGGCCCAGCAGCCGGGCCCACGCAGCGGTGTTGGCCGCTCCACTGCGCAGTCCCGCCTCCACCACCACCGTCGCACCTGCGAGCGCCGCGACCAGCCGGTTGCGGGTCAGGAACCGATAGCGGGCCGGACGTACCCCGGGCGGATACTCGGTGACTAACAGGCCGCTGGCGCCGATGCGATGCAGCAGCGCGGAATGGCCTGCCGGGTAGGCGATGTCGATGCCCCCGGCCAGGACCGCCACGGTGGTGCCGTCTGCGGCCAGCGCCGCACGGTGCGCCGCGCCGTCGATTCCATAGGCGCCGCCGGAGACCACCGCCACGTCGCGTTCGGCTAATCCGGCGGCCAGATCCGCGGCCACCAGCTCGCCGTAGGCGGTTGCTGCCCGGGTGCCGACGATCGCGGTGGCTCGCTCGGCGATCTCGTCGAGGCGAGCCGGACCCACCGCCCAGAGCACGAGCGGTGGCCGACAATCCGGTTTGTCCGCGGCCTCGGCGCCCCCGAAGCCGGCGAAGGCCAGCACCGGCCACTCGTCATCGTCGGGGGTGACCAGGCGGCCTCCGCGGCGGTCGAGGTTCTCCAGATCGTCGGCAGCGACGTCGATCTCGCGTCGGGCCTCGGTGTGGCGGGCCAGCTCCGGGCCGACTGCACCGCACCGAATCCGTTCCGCTGCTTCCACTGGACCGACGCGGTCGACCAGTACGGCCAGCTCCGGGCGCGGCGGCTCGGCAACCCGGGACAGGTAGGCCCACGCCCGCTTCGTGGTGGCGTCTGTGGTGGTCATCGGGCCGCACCCGCTTGGCGGAAGCTCAAGGCCGCGGAGACCTCGTCCAGTCCCGGAGACGCCCGCCCGGCCAGATCGCAAAGGGTCCACGCGACCCGCAGGGTGCGGTTGGCACCCCGGATCGATAGCAGACCGCGGTCCAGCGCAGTGCGCAGCGGGGCCATCGCCTCGGCGCTGAGCCGAAACTTGCGGCGCAGCAACGCCCCGCTGACCTCGGCATTGGTGTGGAAGCCGTGCGGTGCCCACCGGTGTGCTGCGGCGGCGCGCGCCTGCGCGACCCGGCTGCGCACCGCGGCGGTCGACTCCCCATCCGCCGCCGAGAACGCACCCGCGCGCACCGGATGCATCTCCACTCGCAGGTCCACCCGGTCCAGCAGCGGACCGGACAGCCGGCCCAGGTAGCGCCGCTTCTCCATCGACTTACAGGTGCAGTCCCTGGGGTCGGCCGGGGCGCATGGGCACGGGTTGGCCGCCATGACCAACTGGAAGCGGGCCGGGTAGCAGGCCACCCCGTCGCGGCGGGCCAGCCGGATCTCCCCGTCTTCCAGCGGTGTACGCAGCGCCTCTAGCGCACTGACCCGGATCTCGGCGCACTCGTCGAGGAACAGCACACCTCGGTGAGCGCGGCTCACCGCGCCGGGCCTGGCCATCCCGGAGCCGCCGCCGACCAGCGCCGCGACGCTCGAGCTGTGATGCGGCGCGATGAAGGGCGGCCGGGTGATCAGCGGTGCACTGCCCGAGAGCAGACCCGCGACCGAATGAATGGCGGTGACCTCCAGCGACTCACTGTCGGTGAGCGCCGGGAGCAGTCCGGGAAGGCGTTGGGCCAGCATGGTTTTACCGATGCCGGGCGGACCGGTCAGCATCAGATGATGGGACCCGGCGGCGGCCACCTCGACGGCGAATCGGGCCTGAGCCTGGCCGACCACTTCAGCCAGGTCCGCGACCGGCTCGGTCACCGGGGCCGCGGTGGTGATCCGGTCCTGCAGCCGCGCGGCCCCCTCCAGCCAGCCGTGCAACTGCCCCAGCGTCGCCACGCCGTACACGTCGATGCCGTCCACCAGGCTGGCTTCGGCGAGGTTGTCCACGGGAACCACCGCGGCAGCCCAGCCGTCGTTCTTGGCGGCCAACACCGCGGGCAGCACCCCGTGGACCGGCCGCACGCGCCCGTCGAGTGCGAGTTCCCCCAGCAGCACCGTCTTCTCCAACCGGGACCACGGTGCTTTGCGGTCGGCGGAGAGCACGGCGGCGGCCAGCGCGATGTCGTAGACGGAACCCATCTTCGGCAGCGTCGCCGGCGACAGTGCCAGGGTCAGCCGGGCTGCGGGCCAACGCTGCCCACTGTTGGTGATCGCCGCGCGGACGCGATCCCGCGACTCCTGAAGTGCGGCATCGGGCAGCCCCACCAGGTGCACCCCGGGAAGCCCCGAAGTGATGTCAGCCTCGATCTCCACGATCAAGCCGTCGAGGCCGCGTACCGCCACCGAGAACGCCCTCCCCAGAGACATTCAGCCCACCCCCTGTAGGTGCGTGATCTCCGGGGTTCGGCTGCGCCCGATCCGCACCCCGATCACGTCGAGACGTACTTGGTCCCAGTGCGCCTGCTGGCCCACAAGCCACGCACCGGCCAGCCGACGCAACCGGCGTATTTTTTCCGGTGGCACCGCGTACGCCAGCCCGCCGAAACCCTCACCACTGCGGGTCTTCACCTCGACGAACACCACGGTGCGCGCCACCGGGTCCGCGGCAATCACATCCAGTTCGCCGTACCGGCAGCGCCAGTTGCGGGCCAGAATGGCCCAGCCCTGTCCGATCAGATGGTCGACGGCCAGTTGTTCTCCGAGCGCACCCAGCTCGGTGCGAGACGTTGTCATGCCGGTCAGGGTCGGTCAATGCCCCGACACCCTCGAGCCGAGATGATCCGAAATCAGCTGCCAGGCAGGCAGTTATCCCCAGCCTGGCTTTCATCCACAGCTGCAGATGCCGAGATTCCGGCTCACTCGCTGCGACCGCGGACCCGTTGCCGCTGCCCCACGTGGGCTTCGGCGTGCAACCGTTCCGTCATGTGGGGATAGTGCAATTCGAAGGCGGGGCGGTTCGAGCGGATCCGGGGCAGTTCGGTGAAGTTGTGCCGCGGCGGCGGGCAGCTGGTGGCCCATTCCAAGGAGTTGCCGTGGCCCCACGGATCGTCAACGGTGACCGGCTCGCCGTAGCGGTAGCTGCGGAAGACGTTCCAGATGAACGGGAGCATGGAGACGCCCAGGACGAATGCGCCGACCGTCGCCACAATGTTCAGCCCTTGGAAGCCGTCGGTGGCCAGGTAGTCGGCGTAGCGACGCGGCATCCCGGCCGCGCCGAGCCAATGCTGCACCAAAAAGGTGGTGTGAAAGCCGATCAGCGTCAGCCAGAAGTGGAGCTTGCCCAGCCGCTCGTCGAGCAGTCGGCCGGTCATCTTCGGAAACCACAGATAGATACCCGCGAAAGTGGCGAACACGATGGTGCCGAACAACACGTAGTGGAAGTGGGCAACGACGAAGTAGGTGTCGTGGACGTGGAAATCCAGTGCGGGGCTGGCCAGCATCACGCCAGTCAGGCCACCAAGCAAGAACGTCACCATAAAGCCGATCGAGAACAGCATCGGCGTCTCGAAGGTCAGCTGTCCTCGCCACATCGTGCCGATCCAATTGACGTATTTGATGCCGGTCGGCACCGCGATCAGAAACGACATCAACGAGAAGAAGGGCAGCAGCACGGCCCCGGTCGCGAACATGTGGTGCGCCCAGACCGAGGCGGACAGGAAGACGATGGCCCACGAGGCGTAGATCAACGTGGTGTACCCGAACAGGGGCTTGCGACTGAATATGGGAAGTACTTCGCCGATGATGCCCCAGAACGGCAGCGCCACGATGTAGACCTCGGGGTGACCGAAGAACCAGAACAGGTGCTGCCACAGGATCGGCCCGCCATTGGCCGAGTCATAGACATGGGCGCCCAAGTGGCGCTCGGCGGCCAAACCGAACAACGCCGCAGTCAGGACGGGAAATGCCAGGAAGATCAAAACGCTGGTTGCCACGATGTTCCAGGTGAAATTCGACATCCGGAACATCGTCATTCCGGGTGCGCGCAGGCAGACCACCGTGGTGACCATATTGACTGCGGCCAAGATGGTTCCGAGCCCCGACACGATGAGACCCACAATCCACAGGTCAGCGCCGGGGCCCGGTGAATGGACGCCGTCACTGAGTGGCGCGTAGCCGGTCCAGCCGAATTCCGCAGCGCCCCCGGGGGTGATGAATCCCGCCAGGACCAGGAGCCCGCCGAACAGGAACAGCCAGTACGACAGGGCGTTGAGGCGCGGGAAGGCGACATCGGGGGCACCGATCTGCAGCGGCAACACCAGGTTGGCGAAACCGAAGGCAACCGGCGTGGCATACAGCAGCAGCATGATCGTGCCGTGGATGGTGAACAGCTGGTTGTACTGCTCATTGGACAGAAACTGCAGGCCCGGTGCGGCCAATTCGGCGCGCATCAGCAACGCCATCAGTCCTGCGGTCAGGAAGAAGCCGAAGGCCGTCACCACGTACATCTGGCCGATCACCTTGTGGTCGGTGGTCGCCAGCAGCTGGACAATCGCCTCGCCGCGGCGCTTGCCGCGCGGCGGGAACGGTCTGGGTGCGACAACCTCGATGGGAGCCGCGCCGGCCTCGCCGATGACCATTGCTCTCCCGTCACACGCACGACAGCGATCAGCTGTGTGGCCGGGATACCCCTAGGGGGCAAGCCGAAACCCCGGGGCGTCCCGGGGCGACGATCCGCTGTTAGCCGGCGTGCGCACCCGGTGCTCGAACGATCAACGGCACTCCGGGAAAGTAGGCCGCCATCTCGGCGCGGGCCCGGCGCAATGCGGCGGTGCCGTAGCCCTTCTTGCGGTGTTCGGGATGAATCCAGATCCGCACGTTGACCTCACCGTGGTTGAGGTCGCCGAAGACCATCCCTACCTTGTGCCCGCCGTCGATCGCGACGAACAGCGCCGCGTCCTCGTCCTCGACGCGCGCCAGCGCCGAGCTGATCTCGTCGCCGATGTCGTCGGCCGGTCGACCGGTGCCGTCGGCGCTTGCGCCGACGTCCGTGGTCCGGTCCGCCAGAATGTCGCGGTCCTGCTCCCCGGAGAAAATCCGGAGCGCCAAGGTCTCGCCGGAACTGGCCGGCCGGTCACCGAGGGTGAACGTGAGCTCGTTGTTCAAGTCGTTGAGCTCGTCGGCGATCTTGTCCCGCGACTGCTTGGTGAGCTGATCCAGCGACATTCCGATCACCGCTTCGCAGCCCAGCGGCGAGACGCCCAGCAGGTCAGCGATAGCCTGCACGGCCGACGCGCGGTCGTCCGAATCGACGATCACATCCAGCACCTCGTGGCGGCGTTCCATAGCCTTGAGCAGGGCATCTGTGATTTCACGGCGGGAGACGGCACGGTCGACAGCGGTCATAGGTGTCAGCCTAGACCGAACTGCACGCCGACGCGGGGGTGTTCATTTGCGAGGCGTCAGCCTGCGAATTGCTCGCGCAGGACCCGCTTGAGAATCTTGCCGGTCGGGTTGCGCGGAATGGCATCGGCGAAGATCACCTTCTTGGGCATCTTGTAGCGCGCGAGCTTGGTCCCGCACTCGGCGATGATGTCCTGCTCGCTCAGCGCGCCCTGGTCGCCGACGACGATCGCGCAGGCGATCTCCCCCCACTTCTCGTCGGGCAGCCCGATGACCGCCACCTCGCTGACGCCCGGGATGCCGATCACCACGTTCTCGATCTCCGCCGGGTAGATGTTCTCGCCGCCGGAGATGATCATGTCCTTGAGGCGATCCTTGATGTACAGGTAGCCCTCGTCGTCGATCTCGCCGATGTCGCCGGTGCGGAACCAGCCGTCGTCGAAGGCGCCGCGGGTGGCGCCCGGGAGGTTCCAGTACTCCTTGAGCAGGAAGTCGGCCTTGATCACGACTTCGCCCTCGCCGCGTTCGCTGATCACCCCGTCGTCCCGGCGTACCCGAACGTCGGCGAACATGCAGGCCCGCCCGGCCGAGCCCACCTTGCGCAAGGCGTCGTCGCCGAGCAGCAGGGTGCCGCCGCCGCACGACTCGGTGAGCGCGTAGCCCTGCACGACCTGCATGTTCGTGGCGGCGTACAGCGTGATCAGCGGCTCGGGCATGGGTGCGCCGCCGGTGATGAAGAAGCGAAAGTCGGGGGCGACGAGTTCATCGAACCCGGGCACTTGGCGCATGAAGTTCAGGATCGCCGGCACCGCTCCCCCGATGGTCACCCGCTCCTGCACGATCAGCGACCACACCGTCGTCGGATCGAACTGCGGCATCGAGATCAGCGTGATGCCGCGCATGGCGCAGAAGATGACCGTCGTCAGCGCAGCCACATGGAACATCGGCAGCGGCAGCAGCACCCGGTCTCCGGCCCGCACATCGACGGTCAGCGCCCACGACGTTGCCGCCGAGTGCACGGAATCATGGGTATGGACAACACCTTTCGGACTCCCGGTGGTGCCCGAGGTATACATGATGAACAGGTTGTCCTTGCCGCCGCATTCGACGCCGGGTTCGTCCCCACGCACGGCTGCGAGGCGTTCGTCCAGCGAACCGGGACCTCCTGTTGCCGGCACCCAGTCGGTCACGGTGCAGGGATGCGTGGTGCCCGCCCGCACCGCGTCGGCCACCGGGGCGAATTCGGCCCCGTAGATCAGCGCTTTGCTGCCGCTGTTGGACGCGATGAACTCCAGTTCGGCTGCCGCGAGGCGGGTGTTGAGGGGCACGACGACGACCCCGATCTTTGCCGCGCCATAGAACAGGCCGCAGAACTCGACACTGTTGGGCATCAACAGCGCCACCCGGTCGCCTTTGCCGAGTCCGAGCGAGATGAGCACGGCAGCACAGCGATTGGCCAGCTCGTTGAACTGTGCGTAGTTCGTCCGCACCGATGACGACGGCTCGACGTACGCCTCGAGCCCGGGGCTGACGACGGCACGTTGTGCGAGCATGGCGCCGATGTTCTTCATGGTTTCCTCCGTGTCGTGGCCTGCAGAAGCTGGAATGATTGGTCCATCAACCGGGCCAGCCGCAGGGGTTCGTCTACGGCCTCGGGTGCCGCACCGATGGCGATACGGACGGTGTCGTTGACGCTGGCGAAGGTGACGTTGAGTCCCGCGCCGGGCGGCAGGATCGGCAGGCCCAGGAACGCGACCAACGGTGCGCCGGCCAGATAGAGCTGCTCGGCGGGTCCCTTCATGTTCGAGATCACCACATTGGCGCTAGGCGCATTCCCCAACCCGGGCACGGAGTCTGACACGGCCATGCTGCCGGCCAGCAGCAGCGCATAGACCTGACGCGAGGTCGTCTGCATGCGGCGCCCCTTGGCCTTGGCATTCTTTGTCGCCCTGTTGATCTGTCGCAGCCGCTCCCCGATCCCTGACCCGGGGATGCCCAGGGAGATCAGTTCGGCGCTCACCTGATTGCCGCCCGCCCCGCCGGATCCGTGCGGCGCTCCCTCACGCAGCGACATCGGCATGAAGGCCACCAGTGGTCGATCGGTGGGCGCTCCGCGCTCGCCGAGGTAGGCGTGCAGCGCATCGTCGATGACGGTCATGACGACGTCGTTGACGGAGGTGTCGGTCGCCGAGGCCACGGCCTTGACGTCGGCGAGCGGCAGGCCGATGTCGGCGTAGGCACGGGCCGCCGATTTTGCGGTGTTGTTGAACAGCGTTCGGTGCGCAGTGAACGGCACCGACGCCAGGCGCGGCTTCAGGTGCAGCGCTTGTACGCCGAAGTCGAGGATGTCGGCGCCGATGCCGATCATGTCTGCGGGCAGGGTGGTCAGTCCCCGCAGCTGACTCTGCAGTCGCTCGGTCTGGGACACCCGGGGCTGCCGGCGGCGCACCTCGGCACCGCCCTCGGGTGCCATCCACGGGGCGGCCAGCCGCTCGTCGTCGGGTGAGTCGCTCATGAAGTTGCGCATCACCCGCAGCCCGCCCTCGCCGTCGATCAGGGCATGGTGCACCTTGATCATGACCGCGAGACAGTCGTTCTCGAGGCCGTCGATGAGGTAGCACTCCCAGAGCGGACGGCTACGGTCCAGTAGCCCACTGTTCAGGGTGGAGACCAGCTCATAGAACTGCGCCATCGTGCCGGGCGCAGGTAGGTCGATCTGGCGGACGTGGTTGGCCATGTCCGGCTCTACGGTCTCCCACGCCGCGATCCCGGCGCCCGCCCAGCTGAGTTTGTGGTTGAACGGCTTGACCGCCCGGCTGTGCAGATAGGCGTCGAACAGGCGGGGACCGAACGTCGATTCCTGCCCCTTCGGCTTTCTGAGGATCGTCATGGCGGCCATGTGAAACGGCCGGTTCGGGTTCTCCAACAACAGAAATGTCAAGTCCGTCGGGCTGATTGCGCTCATCGGGCGACCTCGTTGGCTTCGGCCACGGCGAGCAGGGCGTTCAGTTCGTCGATGAAGTAGCCGAACAGTTGCCAGCCGTCGTCGAGGACTTCCCGGTCCGCCAGCATGCAGATGTTGGCCTGACCGCAGTAGCTCCACATGGTGATGTTGAGCGCGGTGCCGTCGACGAGTTGGCCGGTGGAGAACCAGTTGTCGAGCTTCCAGTTGTCGAGGTAGAGCGCGTCCTTGGGGCCGGGAACGTTGGACAGCACCAGATTTCCGAACAGGCTGAAACTGCCACCCCGGCGGTGAATGGCCTTACGAATGAGGGTGATCCCCCAGGGTGGAACGATCTGCAACAGCGTGCTGATGTCCGCGCCGACCTCCTTGACCGCCTTGATGTGTTCTTTCATCTCGAGGTTCGCCGTGCGGCTGGCGGCCAGGCGCTGCAGTGGGTCGGCGATGTCGCTGCGCAGCCAGCAGAAGTCTTGGGTCGCGAAGTTGCCGCGGCCTTCCATACCGGTGGGCCGTTCGCCGGCGAACGGGGTGGCGCCGACCAGCGGATGCTCATCGGGGTTGTAGTCCATGGCGATCAGCAGACGGCGTACCGCACCGGCCACACAGCTGCTGAAGACGTCGTTGATGGTGACGTCGAGCGCTTTGCTGACGGTGACGAAGCTGTCCAGCGGCAGGCTGTCGCATACGAACGTGCGCCCGGCGCTGAGGTTGACGTTCAGCGGGGTCTGCCGCATCATTGCGGCCGCCGGCGGTGGCGGTGCGCCGGCAGATTTGCGCCGCCGTTCCAACCTGACCCGCTGCCACAGCCCGGTGGCGACCTTCGGCAGGTTGGCGATGGCGACTTCGGGAAAGTCACGAACCGCCCAGCCCAGGCGCCGCAGCCACGACGGTAGCGGCGGTGGGTCATAGGGTGGGGGCGCGTCGGACTTGACGCCCGGCTGCGGCTGGTAGAACCGCTGCATCAGCCACGACGCGCCGACACCGTCGACGTAGGCGTGGTGCACGAGCATCACGCATGCGACCTTGCCGTCGGCAAGACCTTCGACGACCCACATCATCCACAGCGGTCTGCTGCGGTCGAGTTGGTAGGCGTAGATGTCGGCCATGAACTCGCACAGGCTCTTGTGGTCGGCCGGCGGCGGGCAGGCCACCCGGCGAATGTGGTAGTCGAGTTGGAAGTCCGGATCCTCAACCCAGTACGGATGATTGAGGCCGAGCGGCGAGTCGAGATACTTCCACCGCAAGACCGGCATCAGGTGCAGCCGGCGCCCTCATCAACATCCTTGGCGTACGGAGCGATCTCCTTCTCCGCCAACGCCCGAATCGCCGCCCGCAACTCATCATGCTCCTCGGGCAACTTGAACAGATCAAACGACGGGTTCATCGGGCGCTCCCCGGCTTCGTCCACGGGAAGAATCGCCCCGCCGCGGCGGCGGTGAGCCGCTGATACCCCGGTCCGATGACCCGCACGAGCACGTCGAGGGCGTGCGCCTCCCACCCGATCAACACCCGGGCGCGGCCCGCGCGGACGCCGTCGAGGATGGTCTGCGCGGCCATCTCCGGGGAATGCAGCAGCAGGTATCGGTCGTAGAACTCGGCAAGCGTCCGGGCGTCTTCGCCGTCGCAGACGGTCGCGTTGCGGGCTACTCCGGTCTTGATGCCGCCCGGGTGCACGCACGTCACCTTGACCGGATGACCGCTGATCAACATTTCTTGGCGCAGCGCCTCGGTGAAGCCGCGCACAGCGAACTTCGCTGCGTTGTAGGCACTTTGGCCCGGCACGGCAATCAGCCCGAACAGGCTGGAGACGTTGATGATGTGCCCGTCGCCGGACGCGATGAGGTACGGCAGAAAGGCTTTGGTGCCGTTGACGACACCCCAGAAGTCGACATCGATGACTCGCTCGATGTCCTTGAACGACGCCTTCTCGACGTCACCGTTGTAGGCGATTCCGGCGTTGTTGTAGACCTGGTGCACCTGGCCGAAGTGACCGGCTACGTCGTCGGCGTAGGCCAATACCTTTGCGCGTTCGGCCACATTGAGCTGGTCGGCCTTCACCTGCGCTCCCAGCGCCTGCACCTCGCGCACGGTGTCGGCCAGCCCGCCGGTGTCGATGTCGGACAGCGCGAGCTTCGCGCCCTGGGCGGCGAGGTTGAGCGCCAACGCTTTACCTATCCCCGATCCGGCGCCGGTGATGACGACGACCTTGCCGTCGAATCGGGTCGTGGGATCAACCGGCCGGCGTCCGCGTAGTGCGCCCAGGGCGATGACGATCCCGGACGAGCCCAGTCCTAGGGCCCAACGGGGTAAGCGTTGCGAAATCATGCCCCGATCTTGTCCATCTCCGGGGTCCTTGGTCTTGACATTTTCCGACGTTTTTTTATCATTTTCCGACAACTGGGTTCGCGGAGGTGGTTAGCGAGGTGTCATCGGGCAGTTTCATCCGCGCGCCGGCCGCGTCGGGTTACGCCGAGCTGGTCCGCGAGCTCGGCGGTGACCCGGCGGCGTTCCTGGCGCGCTTTCATATCCCGGTAGAGGTGGAACAGCTAGAGGACGCGTTCGTTCCGGTCGACGCGTTCGCGCGGCTGCTGGAGACCACCGCCGATGAACTTCGGTGTCCGGAGTTCGGGCTTCGCCTTGCCCACCTGCAAGGGCTGCATATCCTCGGGCCGATCGCGGTGATCGCGCGCAACGCACAGACCGTGCTCAGTGGTCTGGGCGCGATCTCGCGGTTTCTGTACATCCACTCCCCCGCTTTGGAACTGACCGATAGGCGAACGCAGCGGGGCATCGCGTTCAGCTACGAGGTGACCGAGCGCGGAATCCCCTATCCCCTGCAGTCCTACGAGCTCAGCATGGGCATCGCCGTGCGCATCCTGCAGCTGCTCGGCGGCCCAGGTGCGCGGCCCGACTCCGTCTCGTTCTCCCACCGACAACAGGCCTCCGACAGCGCCTACCGCGAGGGGCTGGGTTGCCCGGTGCGTTTCGAGCAGAGCTGGTGCGGGTTCGAGCTGCCCACGCATCTGGCCGAACGGCGGATCGAGAACGCCGATCCCCACACCAGCCGCATTGCCACCCAGTACCTGGAGTCGACCTACCTGCCGAAGACGTCGCCACTGGCGGCACGGGTGGCAGAGTTGGCGCGCCGACTGTTGCCCACCGGGCAATGCAGCATGGACGTGATCGCCGCCGAATTGGCCCTCCATCCGCGGACGCTGCAAAGACGATTGGCGATCGAAGGTGCCAGCGGCCGGGACATCATCGACGAGCAGCGCCGCTCCCAGGCGATGCGGTACTTCGCCGAGCCCGGGTTACCGGTGCGGCAGATCGTCGTCCTGCTCGGCTACACCGAGCAAAGTGCGCTGAACCGATCCTGTCGACGGTGGTTTTCGAAGACGCCGCGCCAGTGTCAGGACAGTGGGTGCACTTAGGCGCCGCGCACGCTGGCCTTACTCCGGAAGCCGCAGCTCGGGCTTCTCGACCTCTTCGATGTTGACGTCTTTGAAGGTGACCACCCGCACCTGCTTGACGAACCTGGCCGGGCGGTACATGTCCCACACCCAGGCGTCGGCCAACCGGAGCTCGAAATAGACCTCGCCGTCGGCGTTGCGCGGCACCATCTCCACGCTGTTGGCCAGGTAGAAGCGCCGTTCGGTCTCCACGACGTAACTGAACTGCCCCACGATGTCCTTGTATTCGCGGTACAGCGAGAGTTCCATCTCGGTTTCATACTTCTCGAGATCTTCGGCACTCATCTGCTCAGCCGTCCTTCTGCTCGGTTCGTCGACCCCATTGTCCCCGCAACCGGGGCGGCCGCGGCAGCCATAGCCACGTTGCGCACGTTGATGAACGAGAAGCGATGCTGGCTGCACGGTCCCAACGCGGTCAGTGCCGCAGTGTGCGCCGCGGTGGAATAACCCTTGTGCACCGCGAAGCCGTAGCCGGGGTGGTCGTCGTCCAGGGTCGCCATGTAGCGGTCCCGGCTGACCTTGGCCAGCACGCTCGCCGCGGCGATACATGCCGCCGCCCCGTCGCCGCCGATCACCGGAAGCGAGGGCATCGGCAGCCCGGGCACCCGGAACCCGTCGGACAGCACGTAGCCCGGGCGCAGCGCCAGACCCGCCACCGCCCGCCGCATGCCCTCGATATTGGCTACGTGCACGCCGCGCGCGTCAACCTCGGCCGGCTCGATGAACACCACGTGGTAGGCCAGCGCATGCCGTCGGATCAGTGGGAACAGCTGCTCGCGGGTCTTCTCGGTGAGCTTCTTGGAATCGTCGAGCGCGGCCAGTGCAGCCGGCTTGCCCGGCCCGAGCACACAGGCAGCCACCACCAATGGCCCAGCACAGGCGCCTCGACCGACCTCATCCACGCCGGCGACCGGACCAAGCCCACCGCGGTACAGCGCCGACTCCAAGGTGCGCAACCCCGGTGAGCGACGGATCACCGTGCGCGGCGGCCAGCCCGGGGCCATCGCCTAAGGCCCCTGCTGCGGGTTTGTCGCTTTCACCGGTCCCCAGCGTGACGGCGGCCAGGCGATGAACCTGGTCTTGCCGATCACGTTGGCCACCGGCACGGTGCCGGCGTCCAGATCTTCTCCGGTGCACAGGATCCGGCGCTGCATGTCGGGCTGGACCTGGACCGAGTCGCAGTGTGCCCGCGAGTCCGACGAATGGGTGCGGTTGTCGCCCATCACCCACAGTCGCCCGTCGGGCACGGTCACCGGACCGAATTCGTTACCGAGGCAGGGGTAGACCATCGGGTCGACCATGAGGGTGGCCGGGTTGAGGTAGGGCTCGTGGAGCGCCTTGCCGTCGACGGTCAGGCCGGTGTCATTTCGGCACTGAACCGTCTGACCGCCAACCGCGATCACCCGCTTGACCAGGTCGTTCTCGTCGGGCGGGACGAAGCCGATGAACGACAGGGCGTTCTGCACCCAGCGCAACGGCGTGTTGGTCGACCGGATCGACTTGTAGCCCACGTTCCACGAGGGGGGTCCGCGGAAGACGACGACGTCACCGGGCTGCGGTGCGCCGAACCGGTAGGTGACCTTGTCCACCATGATCCGGTCGCCGACGCAGCCGTGGCAGCCGTGCAGCGTCGGCTCCATCGACTCCGAGGGAATGAGGTACGGCCGTGCCACGAACGTCAGCACCAGGTAGTACAACACCAGAGCGATCGCGATCAGCACGACCGACTCACGCAGGGTGTTGTGCTTGCCGTCCTCGGGCGCCTCGGCAGGCTCAGCCGCCTCGGGGGAACTTTCGGGTGATGAGCCCGTGGTTTCGGTCACGAGATCAGGGTAATGACCGCGTCAGCGGTGTCGGGGACCGACCGAAGAAAGCCCAGCGCGGGCAAGATCAGCGCTTTTCCTTGATCTTGGCCTTCTTGCCGCGCAGCTCACGCAGGTAGTACAGCTTGGCGCGCCGAACGTCACCGCGGACCACGACGTCGATGTGGTCGACGTTGGGCGAGTGCACCGGGAAGGTCCGCTCCACGCCGACGCCGTAGCTCTCCTTGCGGACGGTGAACGTCTCGCGAACGCCGCCACCCTGCCGACGGATGACCACACCCTTGAACACCTGGATGCGCTCCTTGGAGCCCTCGATCACCTTCACGTGCACGTTGACCGTGTCGCCGGGGGCGAAGGCCGGGATGTCGTCGCGCAGCGACGCCTTGTCGACGATGTCCAGCGTGTTCATTGCGGAAACACTTCCTCGCGGGTCGCGGCTGCGGACCGGCCGACACGCGTTGTGAGCATGCAGACGGTTACCGAGCCGATGGGTTCGGGCATGTTGTCGCGCTGTGCGGTGACCGGGACGCCAGGACTCCGCTGCAGCATCAACCGCAGGCGACAACTGCTCAATTGTGCCAGACGCAGCGCAGCCAGCGAAATCGCGCAAATCGCCGCTGGTCGTTCCACACCGAACCCCGCCGCCGTGATAACTCTGGAAGCGACCGAACTGCGCGATCCTCATGCCCACGCGGTAACCTATCCGGCGGGCCGATGGCAGCAGTGTGGCGAGCCCGTAACCCATAGTTCGGTGCGATTACGCGACTGACACCTGTTGAGGAGGCCACCCACCGTGCGGCCATCGATGCTTCTGCTGACCATCGTCATGGTGATTTCCACGGTGGTGTTCGGCTGCGACGAGAAGGTCTACGGCGCCGACGCCGTACGGCCGACGCCGTACCGCGCCCCCGAGGTGGCGCCGGTGGCCACGGCGATCGAGGCTCCCCGGGCGCCTGCCATCCAGCCGGCCGCGGTGGTCGACGGCCTCTCGGCGCGCATGCAGGAAGCCACCGACGACGCCGCCAAAGTCGGGGCCAACATCTCGGTGGCGGTGCTGGACCGGATCTCGCACCAATTGATCACCAACGGCAACACCCGACCGATCGCCACCGCGTCGGTCGTCAAGCTGTTCATCGCCGACGACCTGCTGCTCCGCAAACCCGAAGGTGGCCTGTCGGCCGACGACCGGGCTGCTCTCGACTCCATGCTGCGTGCGTCCGACGACGGGGCAGCCGAGACGTTCTGGAACCAGAACGGCGGCAACGCGATCATCACCCGGGTGGCCGGCCGCTATGGCCTGGCCGGCACCTCGCCGCCGTCGAACGGTGCCTGGTGGAACACCATCAGTACCGCACCGGACCTGGCGCGTTACTACGACATGCTGCTCAACGGCTCCGGCGGTCTGCCGCCGGCCCAGGCCAGCATCATCATGAACAACCTCGCGCAGTCCACCCCGAGCGGCCTCGACGGCTACCCGCAGCGATTCGGGATCCCGGAGGGCTTGTACGACGAGCCCGTGGCGGTGAAGCAGGGCTGGATGTGCTGCATCGGCAACAACTGGATGCACCTGTCTACCGGTGTGGTCGGGGCGGATCGTCGCTACATCGTGGTGATCGAGTCGCTGCAGCCCAGCGACGACGCCACCGCGCGCACCACCATCACCGAGGCCGTCAAGACCATCTTCCCGGGCGGTCGGATCTAGGTGATCGCCCGCACGGCGTCGCCGGGCGAAGCGGGTCACCGGTCGGCTTAGTCGCCCAGGTCGTCCAGCAGGTCCGGGCGGCGTGCGCGGGTCCGCTCCAGGGCCGCCTCGTGGCGCCAGGCGTTGATCCGGGCGTGGTCACCGGAGAGCAGCACATCAGGCACGTCCAGGCCGCGCCAGCTCGGCGGGCGGGTGTAGCTCGGCCCCTCCAGCAGCCCGTCACGGTCCGGGGAATGCGAATCGTCACGTTGCGACGCCGGATTTCCGAGCACGCCGGGCATGAGCCGCAGCACCGCCTCCAGCATCACCAACACGGCGGGCTCGCCGCCGGCCAGCACATAGTCACCGATCGACACCTCTTCGACCCGCATCCGCCGAGCGGCGTCGTCGGCGACCCGCTGATCGATGCCCTCATAGCGGCCGCAGGCGAACACCAGGTGCTCTTCTACGCTCCAGCGCTGCGCGGTGGCCTGGTCGAACAGTGTGCCCGCCGGAGTGGGGACGACGAGAACAGTCTGCTCCGAACAGATTTCGTCCAGCGCTTCACCCCAGACCGGCGCCTTCATCACCATTCCGGGGCCGCCACCGTAAGGCGAGTCGTCCACCGAGCGGTGCACATCGTGAGTCCAGCGCCGTAGGTCGTGGACCTGCAACTCGACCATCCCGGATTCGATCGCCTTGCCGGGCAGTGATTGACGGATCGGGGCCAGATAGTCGGGGAAGATCGTGACGACATCGATTCTCATGCCGCGCTTTACCCGTCCAGCTCCAGCAGCCCGTCGGGCGGTTCGATCACCACGGCGTTGTCGGCCAGCGACACCGACGGCACGAAGGCGGCGATGAACGGCACCAACAGTTCCCGGCCATCGGTCCGCTTGATCGCGAGCAGCTCCCCGGCGGCGGTGTGCAGCACCTCGGTCACGGTGCCGATCTCCTCCCCCGCCACCGTGCGCACCTGCAGACCCTCGAGTTGATGGTCGTAGTAGGTGTCCGGTTCGGTGATCGGCGGAAGGTCGGCGGAGTCGACGACGAAAAGGCTGCCGCGCAACGCGTCAGCACCATCGCGGTCGCCGACCCCGGCCAACCGCACCAACAGGCGCGCACCATGCGGGCGCGCCGCCTCGACGACGTAGTCGCGTTGCGGCGCACCGGATTTACGGGCGTGCAGTGTGGCACCCGGCGCGAACCGGAGTTCGGGATCGTCGGTACGGACATCGACGACGAGTTCGCCGCGGATGCCGTGCGCTTTGACCACACGCCCGACCGTCAGCTCCATGAGCCAGCCGGCTACCGGTCGGTGTCCACCACGTCCACGCGGATGCCGCGTCCACCGATACCGGCGACGAGGGTGCGCAACGCAGTGGCGGTGCGACCGCCGCGACCGATTACCTTGCCCAGGTCGTCGGGGTGCACGTGCACCTCGACGGTGCGGCCACGGCGGTTGGTCACCATGTCGACTCGTACGTCATCGGGGTTGTCGACGATGCCGCGCACCAAGTGCTCGACAGCATCTGCCACGACGGCACTCATGGCCGCGGTCAGCTCTCGCTGGCCGACTCGGCGGCCTCAGCAGCGGGTGCCTCGGCAGCGGCGTCCCCGGCGGAAGCCTCGGCCTTCTCGTCGGCCTTCTTGGCCGGTGCCTTCTTCTTCTTGGCGGTGGTGGCCTCGGTGGTCGGCCCGCCCTCGGCCTCGGCCAGCGCGGCGTTGAACAGCTCCAGCTTGCTCGGCTTGGCCGGCTTGACCTTCAGGCGGCCCTCGGCACCGGGCAGGCCCTTGAACTTCTGCCAGTCACCGGTGATCTTCAGCAGCTTGAGCACCGGCTCGGTGGGCTGAGCACCGACCGACAGCCAGTACTGGGCGCGCTCCGAGTCGATCTCGATCAGGCTCGGCTCTTCCTTCGGGTGGTAGCGACCGATGACCTCGATGGCGCGACCGTCCCGGCGGGAACGGGCGTCGGCGACCGCGATGCGGTACTGCGGATTGCGGATCTTGCCGAGACGGGTGAGCTTGATCTTGACAGCCATGAATTACTCCTGAGGTAGCACGCTGCAATTCAGCGACGGGGGCGGGTTTGCTCCCATCCGGTTTTGCCTCGCGTGTTGCGCCACGGCCGCGCAGCCGTAGTCGCGCGGCGGACAGCCGCCTATTGTGCCAGAACCGAGCCGGTCAGCTGAAATCGCCTCAGGGCAGCTTCTCGAAGCACTTGATCTCGCTGCGCCGGCTCATCCGCCAGCCCTGCGCGGTGCGGATGAACTCGTCGTCGTACCACAGGCCCAACAACATGGTGGCGGGCTTTTCCCCGCCGAACACCATCGGGTTGAAGCAGAAGGTGCGCGCCGTGGCGCTGTCGCCATCCACCCGGATCGCCGGCAGTCCCAGCATGTGGGCGTAGCCCGCGAAATTGGGCAGTACCTCGGCCAGCCAAGCCTTCACCTCCGGGAAGCGCCCGTCGATACCGCCCATCGCGCGGTAGTCGATGTAGGCGTCGGGGGTGAACACCGCGTCCAGACCGTCGAAGTTGCGAGTGTCGATCGCAGTCGAGTAGTCGACCAGCAGCTGCTGGATCTCCCAACGGTCCGAAATTTCTTGTTGGCTCAGCATTCCCCGATTCAACACCACGGCGGTAAGGTAGGCCGCCATGCGGAAAATCTTGGCCGCAATCGCGGCTCTTGCGACCGTGTTCGCCTCGCCCGCCGTCACTGCCAACGCAGATGCCGCCCAGCCCATCGGCTCGGCGCCGGTGCCGATCGGCCCGGCTCCGAACTGGCTGATCGCCGACCTGGATTCCGGTCAGGTGCTCGCCGAGCAGAACGGCTACGCCGTGACTCCGCCGGCCAGCACCATCAAGGTTCTGCTGGCTTTGGTGGTGCTCGACGAACTGAATCTCGATGACACCATGGTCGCCACACCGGCCGACACCCATGTGGAGTGCAACTGTGTCGGGGTCAAGGCCGATCACAGCTACACCGCGCGTCAGCTGCTCGAAGGTCTACTGCTGGTGTCGGGCAACGATGCTGCCAACGCGCTGGCGGACATGCTCGGCGGGCCCGAGGCGACGGTGGCGAAGATGAACGCCAAGGCCGGCGCGGTCGGCGCGACCGACACCCACGCCAGCACCCCGTCCGGTCTCGACGGCCCCGGCGGCCCGGGCGCGAGCACCCCGCACGACCTGGCGGCCATCTTCCGGGCGGCGATGGCCAACCCGGTCTTCGCCGAGATCACCGCGCAGCCGGCGGCGACGTTCCCCACCGATTCCGGGGACCGTCCGATCGTGAACATGAACGAGTTGCTGGCCCGCTACCCCGGGGCTTTCGGCGGCAAGACCGGCTTCACCGACGCTGCCCGCAAGACCTATGTCGGCGGGGCCGCCCGCGACGGCCGGCGGCTGGTGGTCGCGATGATGTACGGGCTCATCCATGAGGGCGGGCCGACCTACTGGGACCAGGCAGCCGCCCTCTTGGACTGGGGTTTCGCGCAGGGCCCGATGTCGGGCGTCGGCAGCCTGTAGGCAGCGCATCACCGAACGTGTAATCAGCACGAAAAATCGCCGGAAGTATCGCGCTGGGTGCACGCTCGGCGCCGGGTCGCTAGTACACCCGGCCCAGCAGCATCACCAGATCGGGACGCCCGAGCACCTCGGGGCCGTTGCGCGGGTCGTCGGCGAAACACACCAGGTCGGCCGGGGATCCATGCTCCAGCCCGGGTGCCCCCAACCAGCGGCGGGCATCCCAGCAGGCCGCGCCCAGTGCCTCGGTCCGGCTCAGGCCCACCCCGGACAGGGCGCCGACCTCGTCGGCGATCCGGCCGTGGGCCACCATGCCACCGGCGTCGGTGCCGGCGTAGATCGGTACGCCGGCTTCCCTAGCCGCACCGATCCGTGATCGACAGGAGGCGTGCAACGCGCGCATGTGCGCGGCGTAGGTCGGGTACTTGGCCGCTGAATCGGCGATACCGGGGAAATTGTCGATGTTGATCAGCGTCGGCACCAGTGCGGTGCCCTGGTCCAACATCAGCGCGATGATGTCGTCGGTGATACCGGTGCCGTGCTCGATGCAGTCGATGCCGGCGTTGATCAGCCCGGGCAGTGCCTCTTCGCCGAAGACGTGTGCGGTGACCCGGGCGCCATGGGCGTGCGCGGCGTCGATAGCAGACTTCAGCACGTCGTCGGACCACAGCGGCGCCAGGTCACCGACACCCCGATCGATCCAGTCCCCTACCAACTTCACCCAGCCGTCGCCGCGACGGGCTTGGGCCGCAACGGCTTCCGGTAGGTCAGACTCGTCATCGACGTTGACCGGCAGCCCGGGGATGTAGCGCTTGGTCCGGGCCAGGTGCTGCCCGGCACGGATGATGCGCGGCAGGTCGGCACGGTCGTCGAACCCGCGGGTGTCGACCGGTGAGCCCGCGTCCCGGATCAGCAGCACCCCGGCGCGGCGTTCGGTCTCGGCCTGGCGCACCGCCTCGTCGACGTCGACCGGACCGCCGGGCCCGATCCCGACATGGCAGTGCGCATCGACCAGACCCGGGATGACCCAGCCGCCGGAGAAGACGGTTTCGGCGCCGGCGACCGGTTCGAGACTGATCGTGCCGTCGACGATCCAATACTCGACGGGCTGTTCGTCGGGCAGCCCGCGGCCGGAGACGTGGAGCGCCAAATTACTTCTGGCCCGGGAAGTTCAGCTTGGACAGGTCGAAGTCGGCCAGCCCGGGGGGCAGCTCATTGAGGCCTTCGGGCATCTGGGACAGGTCGGGGAAACCGGCGGGCATCCCCGGGCCACCGGGACCGAACAGACCCCGCACCTTCGGCGGGGTCGGGCCGCGATTCTTGCCCTTCTTTCCCGCCTTGCCCTTTGCCTTGCGGTTGGAGCTCTTGCGGCCCATCCCGGGCAGGCCCAGGCCGCCCATCATCGACGACATCATCTTGCGGGCCTCGAAGAACCGGTCGACGAGCTGGTTGACGTCCGAGACGCTGACACCCGAGCCGTTGGCGATGCGCAGGCGCCGGGAAGCGTTGATGATCTTCGGATCAGCCCGTTCAGCCGGCGTCATGCCGCGGATGATCGCCTGCAGACGGTCCAGCTGGCTGTCGTCGACGGCGGCCAGCGCGTCCTTCATCTGGCCGGCTCCGGGCAGCATGCCCAGCAGGTTGCCGATCGGACCCATCTTGCGGATCGCCAGCATCTGCTCGAGGAAGTCCTCCAAGGTGAGCTCACCGGAGCCGATCTTGGCCGCTGCCTCTTCGGCCTTGCGGGCGTCGAAGACCTGCTCGGCCTGCTCGATCAGGCTGAGCACGTCGCCCATGCCCAGGATGCGGCTGGCCATCCGGTCGGGATGGAAGACGTCGAAGTCCTCCAACTTCTCACCGGTCGACGCGAACAGGATCGGCGCACCGGTGACTTCCCGCACCGACAGCGCGGCACCACCGCGGGCGTCGCCGTCGAGCTTGGTGAGCACCACCCCGGTGAAGCCCACGCCCTCGCGGAACGCATCGGCGGTGGTCACCGCGTCCTGGCCGATCATGGCATCCAGGACGAACAACACCTCGTCGGGCTGCACCGCGTCGCGGATGGCGGCGGCCTGGGCCATCATCTCCTCATCGATGCCCAGGCGCCCGGCGGTGTCGACGACGACGACGTCGAAATGTTTGGCCTTGGCTTCAGCCAGGCCGGCAGCGGCCACGGCGACCGGGTCACCCGGCGCGCCGGCGTCACCGGCGACCGAGGTGCCCGGGTGCGGAGCGAACACCGAGACCCCGGCGCGCTCCCCGACGACCTGCAGCTGGTTGACCGCGCCCGGACGTTGCAGGTCGCAGGCCACCAACAGCGGGGTGTGGCCCTGGCCGCGCAGCCAGGTGGCCAGCTTGCCGGCCAGCGTGGTCTTACCCGCACCCTGCAGGCCGGCCAGCATGATGACCGTCGGCGGGGTCTTGGCGAACGACAACTGCCGGGTCTGCCCGCCGAGGATGCCGACGAGCTCCTCGTTGACGATCTTGACGACCTGCTGAGCCGGGTTGAGCGCACCGGAGACCTCGGCGCCCTTGGCGCGGTCCTTGATCCGGCCGATGAACGCGCGCACCACCGGCAGCGACACGTCGGCTTCCAGCAGTGCCAGGCGGATCTCCCGGGCGGTGGCGTCGATATCGGCGTCGGTGAGACGGCCCTTGCTGCGCAGCCCCTGTAGGGCCCCGGTCAACCGGTCGGAGAGGGATTCAAACACGCCGCCAGCCTATATCCGCTTACATCGCGGGCGGGCAGGCGAAGGTGACGGCCGGTGGAGCGGGACGACACCTGACCGCCACGGCAAAATATTTCCGCGGCTCACTAATTGTAACCGCGACGTTAGATAAATTGCACAGTTAATGCGGCAATTCACGCCAATTAAAGAACCGTTTCAGACCTTTCACAGCGAATCTATTTTTGTTAAGGATCTACGCTCCACCGCAAAGAAAATGTTAACGATCTCCTCACGCTTGCCGATCTCTGCAACGCTTCACAACATCGATGACCGGCCCGTCGGACCATCACATTCTGGTCCGGCTTCCTGCGAGGAGGATGCATGTCCTTTGTGAAAACACTCCCCGAGTCAATGACGCACGCCGCGGGTCAGCTCGCAGGTATCGGCGAGGCGCTGTCCGCCGAGAGCGGCGCGGTGGCGATCCCGACCACGGTGATCGCGCCGGCCGGCACCGACCCGGTCTCTGCGCTGCAGGCCGCGGTGTTCGCGACCTACGGGAGCCTCTACCAGTCGATCAGCGAGCAGGCGACGGCCGTTCACCAGCAGCTGGTGCAGGTCCTCGGGCAGAACGCCGGGGCCTATTCCACCGCCGAGGCGACCAACCAGGCGACGTCGTCGATGGACTCAGGACTCCAGTGGTTCCTGACCAACATCCTCGGTGTGCCGACCAGCGGCAGTGGCTCGCTGCTCTCGGGCAACCTGGCCAACATCGAGAACATCGGGATGGGCAACTGGGCCTCGGCCACCTCTGCCCTGCTTGGTCTGGCCGGTGGTGGTCTCCTGGACTTCCCCGAAGAGATCGCAGCCGAGGGAGCCGCCGGCCTCATGGGGTACGAGGCGCCCATGCTGGGCGCGCCGATGGCCGGGATGGGCGCGATGCCCGTGGCAGCCGGCATGGCCCAGGCCACCACGGTCGGGGCGTTGTCCGCGCCGCCCACCTGGGCAGCCGAGCCCGTGGCGGCCGCGTCCGCTGCCCCAGCCCGTTTGGCGGCTGCGAGCAGCATGGCCACCCCGCACTCCGTACCCACGATGGCCGCCGTGCCGGCCGCCATGGCCGCAGCCGGCGCCGGCGACCGCGGCGTCGGGAAGTTCGGCGCCCCGCGCTACGGGGTCAAGCACACCGTCATGCCCAAGCCGACCGCCGTTTAGCAACCTGCCCCACCAACGAGAAGGGGAATACAGATATGTCTTTCGATTTCGGAGCGCTACCGCCGGAGATCGTTTCCGCGTGGATGTACAGCGGAGCCGGTTCCGGCCCCCTGATGTCGGCCGCCTCGGCGTGGGGCAGCCTGGCCGCCGAGCTGGAGTCTTCGGCCATGTCAGCTCAGTTGGTGCTTTCTGAACTGGTCGGCGAAGACTGGACGGGGCCGGCCTCAGCGGCTATGACCAGCGCCGTGTCGCCATATCTCTCGTGGCTGCACACCACCTCAGCGGCCGCCCACCAGGCCAGCTCGCAGGCGATGGCCTCGGCAGGAGCGTTCGAGGCTGCCCGCGCGGCAGTGGTGTCTCCAGCGATCATCGCCGCCAACCGGGCCCAGCTGGCGGCCCTGGTTGCGTCGAACTTCCTGGGGGTGAACACGCCGGCGATCCTGGCCACCGAAGCCCACTACCTGGAGATGTGGGCTCAGGACACCTTGGCCATGTTCGGCTACACCACCTCCTCGTCCAGCGCTGCCGCGCTCACCCCGATGACTCCGGCACCTCAGACCACCAACCCCGTAGGCGCGGCAGTCGCCACTGCCGGCAGCGCCACCGGCGGGCTCCAACAGGAGTTGTCTCAATCACTGGCTTCGTTGCAGGGCGCGCTGCAGGCAGCTGCATCGCCCCTGTCAGCCACGGCGTCGATGCCGGATCTGGGGACTGCATTTGACCTGTTTCTCGGGACCCCACTGTTCGGCAATGCCATCAACGGCGGGGTGAACACGGCGGCCTGGTTCGTGTGCACCGCCATCCCGACGGCGGTATCGCTGGGCCACACCCTGGCCTTGGCCGGCCCGGCCAGCCTGGCATCCGATGTCGTCGGCGTAGATGGGCTTGCGGCGGGACTGGGCTCTGGAGTCCTGGCGGGCATGACCCAACCGGTAGGGGCGGTGGCTGCCGCCGGAACGCCGGTGCTGGCGGGACTGGGTCAGGCATCCACCATGGGTGGGATGTCGGTACCGGCCGGCTGGTCGGCCGCGGCGGGCACTCAGGTCGCGGCGTCGACGGGTTCGGGCTGGACGGTTGCCGCAGAGGAGACCGCGCAGATGCACGCCGTCCCGGCCGGAATGGGACCGATGGGCGCAGGTGGGCGCGGCGGTCTGGGTTCGGGAGGCCCGCGTTACGGCTTCAGACCTACGGTGATGCCAAAACAGGTGCTGGTATGAAGCCGGGTCCGCCCTCTTGGTCGCCGGCGATGGCGGGAGCCCCGTCGAGCCGCGCCTCGGGAGGGCGCACCGCGTGCTTACGCCGGTCACCGGGGCAGGTGCGGCCCCGAATGCAGCCGCAGTTGAGGCCGATGATGCAGGTCTGGGGGCTGGCGGAGGTTACGCCCGGCAAGGGAGCCACACCGCGCACAGGGATGGGTGCCGCCTGCGCGATGCCGGCCACTCCGGTTCCGGTGAACCCGACGGTCAAGGCTACGCCGGTGGTGCCCAACAACACGGCCGTCATCTTGCCGAAGTGTCTCATCGCTATCCCTATGTTTCGTCCGTGTTTCACCCCCTTCACGCAACGTACTTCGTGTTTCTGGCATCCATCTGAATCTGCCTGGCATCTATCTGAGTCTTCGCAGGTCTCTGCCGGTGGCGGTCACTGCCAGCGCGGGCGTCGCGCGAAAATGCGCCCCGCTCACACGGGCGATTTCGCGGGAAGGCGGCGGCCCCAGATTTAGGACGTCGGTATTGATAATCGCGGCGGGATTTTCCGGGCACCCCAAATACCTCGCCGTGCTTTCAACGCGCCAAAAATAATTCCGATCAAATGGCAGAAATGCGGGGTTTCAGCTGCCCGGGAACCGGACCGACCCCGCTTGCATCTGTGCCGATGTGCCGGCTGATCATTTCCGGGACCATTTTCCCAACGCAGGGCCGTAATAAAGCGCTGACAACGCCGATTCCGGCCCCAGCGGGTACCTCCAGCAAATTGCCAACACCGCGGAGATCACACCCGCAGAGCTGGCCTCCCGCGACGCGGCGATGTGTTGGCAACGGCACTCAGCACGGCGTCGACACGCCGGCTGATCGTGCGCGCCGCATCGAAGAGCCTGGCCGCCAGCTCGTACCTGTCGCCGAGCTCCAACGCGGCACTGACCTCGTCGGTGTACTGGGGCGACAGCAGATCGTGGGCGCGCCCGCCCGCCCGGTGCAGTTCGGTACGGACGTCCAGCACCGTGCGATAGGCACCGCGCAACGAACTCCCGATGCCATCCGGCCGACGCCTGGTCCAACCGCCGGAGACATGGGCCACCGTCAGCGCATCGAGCAGTTGAACGTCACGCAGGCCCCCTCGGCCACATTTCAGATCGGGTTCGGCGCTACCCGCTATCTCCCCGCTGCGCTGCCACCGGGCGTGTGTCACATCGACGAGTTCGGCGTAACGGGTGCCGATCCTGTGGCGCCATTGCTGTCGGACGCCGGCGATCAGCCGTGTCGACAGCAGCTCATCGCCGGCGATATGGCGTGCGTCCAGCATGGCCAGAGCGGCGAGGATATCGGAGTCTGCGACCCGCAGCGCCTGCGGAACTGTGCGCACACTGTGGTCGAGACGAACATTGGCGTCCCACAAGGGATACCAGAGCAGCTCCGCCGTCCGCCGCACCGAATCGGCAGGCATGCCGTCGTGCACCAGCAGCAGGTCCAAGTCCGAGTGCGGAAGCAACTCGCCGCGGCCCAGCGAACCGGTGGCAACAACCGCGAAACCACTTCCGGCCACGACCCCGATCTCGCTCGCCTTGGCGGCCAACCACGACTCGTGCACCTGGCGCCATATCTGCCGCAGTGCGACCGAATCCCATTGCGCTGACGTGGTGCACCGCAGTGCCGCCCGGACAGCGGCCAGGTCGGTTGCGGAGCAGCCAGGTCGACGCTGCTCAGGGCTCAAGGTTGGACCCCCGCGGTTCATGGCTGTCTACATCGGCTCGGATCGCGCTACAGACTCATACCGCGTCGGAGCCGCGTTCGCCCGTGCGCACCCGGACCACGGATTCCACCGCGCTGACCCACACCTTGCCGTCGCCGATCTTGCCGGTATGTGCCGCCCGCACGATGACGTCGACGATCTTGTCCACCGCGAAGTCGTCGACCAGCACCTCGATCCGTACCTTGGGAACGAAGTCGATCGAGTATTCAGCGCCGCGGTAGACCTCGGTGTGGCCCTTCTGCCGTCCGTATCCCTGGACATCACTGACCGTCATCCCCAGGACTCCGGCCTCTTCCAAGCCAGTCTTGATGTCCTCCAACGTAAACGGCTTCACGATCGCGGTGATCAACTTCATCTTCTCTCCTGTCTTCAGCCGAGTAAGCAAGAACAGCACTGCCGGTACTCACGAGGTCGTAACCGCTTTGGAGGTGCTCGGCTTCATCGATTCCCGACGCTTCATCCTCGGCGTCCAGTCGCAGCCCGATGGTGTATTTGAGGATCAAGGCCAAGATCGCGGTTCCCACCGCCGAGTACAGCGCAACACTGGACGCGCCGATGAGTTGGCGCCACAGCTGATCGAAGCCGCCGCCGTAGAACAGGCCTGGCGACACGTCGGACGCACCGTCGATCGCCGCGGTGGTCGGCGCCGCGACCAGACCCACCAACAGGGTTCCGACAAGACCGCCGACCAGGTGCACCCCGACGACATCCAGCGAATCATCAAAGCCAAAACGGTATTTCAGGCCCACTGCGAGTGCGCAGGCGACGCCGGCAACGGCGCCGACAACCAGCGCGCCGACAACATCGACTGACGCGCACGCCGGGGTGATCGCCACCAGTCCGGCCACGATTCCCGACGCTGCACCCAGCGAAGTGGCGTGGCCGTCACGCATCCGCTCGGCCAGCAGCCAGCCCAGCATCGCGGCTGCCGTGGCGACCGTCGTGGTGATGAAGGTCGATCCGGCAACACCGTTGGCGCTGACCGCCGATCCGGCGTTGAATCCGTACCACCCGAACCACAACAGGCCGGCCCCCAGCATCACCAACGGCAGATTGTGCGGCCGCATCGGAAGGGCAGGCCATCCTTGGCGCTTGCCGAGGATGAGCGCCAGCACCAAGGCAGCCATGCCCGCGTTGATATGGACCGCGGTGCCGCCGGCGAAGTCGATCGCATGAAGCTTGTTGGCGATCCAGCCGCCGTGCGGGGCGGTGCTGTCGTCGAACGCGAAAACCCAGTGGGCAACCGGGAAATACACGACGCTTACCCACAGAGCGGAAAACAACAACCAGCTGCCGAACTTCATCCGGTCGGCCACTGCCCCAGAGATCAACGCGACCGTGATGATCGCGAACATCATCTGGAATCCCACGAATACGGTCGCCGGCACCGTGCCGACCAGCGGAATTTCTACCGCAGGCGTACCACTGGCCGGATCGGCGGCGACCGCGTTGACCCCGATCAGGCCCTTCAATCCCCAGTAATCAGTTGGGTTTCCCGCGACGTTGCCGACATCATCGCCGAACGCGATCGAGAATCCGTAGAGCACCCAGAGCACGGTCACCACACCCATGGCGCTGATGCTCATCATGATCATGTTCAAGACACTCTTGACCCGGACCATGCCGCCGTAGAAGAACGCCAGACCTGGCGTCATCAACAGCACCAGGGCGGCGCTGATCAGCATCCAGGCAGTGTCTCCGGTGTCGGGCACGCCCATCGTCGGGAATTGATCCATGCACCAAACCTCCTCCGCCGCGGCCGGTTGCCAGATGAACCCGGCTGGTCATAACCATGCGCAACAGTTGTTTCGGCGCTAGCGCCGCTCCGTTGCAGATGTGTGACCACCTGCTCACACCGGACGAACCCGGAAGAGCCCAGAAGAGTGCAAAAGAATGTCCCACAAACCGCCTGCCGCGCGCGGTCGAACCAGTCGCGGCCAGGCTAGGCGGCGGCGTTAGGCGGGCGCGCCGGGTGCACCCCCGGCGCCTCCGGCACCACCGGTGCCGTCGACGTTGGCATCGCCGGGTGTGCCCGCGCCGCCGGCGGTTCCTCCGGTGGACCCACCGTGGCCGCCGTCGCCACCGTCCCCGCCGGCGCCCACCGAACCATTGCCGCCCGCACCACCGTTGCCGCCGCGGCCACCAGAGCTGCCGGTCTGATCGGCCGCTGCCCCGCCGTCGCCACCGTCGCCACCATTAGCGCCGACCCGGCCGCCGCCGCCGGCACCGCCGACTCCCCCGGCACCGCCGTTCCCACCGGTCGTTCCGACGCCGCCGGCCCCGCCCGCGCCACCGTTGCCACCATGACCTCCGGTGCCGAACGGGTTGGTCAGACCTGCGCCGCCCGCGCCCCCGGCGCCGCCGTCTCCGTCGTCGCCGGCCTGCCCGACCGCGCCGATCCACCCGACGCCCGTGCCGGCAGCACCGCCTCGGCCGCCGTCCCCGCCGTCGCCACCGTTACCTCCGTTGGGCTGGCTGGCGGTGCCGATGCCGCCGGCCGCACCCAGCCCGCCGACGCCACCGGCGCCGCCATTGCCGCTGAAGCCCAAGAGCCACCCGGCATTGCCGCCGACGCCGCCGTTGCCGCCGACGCCGCCGTTCAACGCGGTCACATCGGGACCGTTGACACCGGCCCAGCCGGAGCCGCCGCGCCCACCGGTTCCGCCGAATCCCCACCCGGCCAGGGAGTCACCACCGCCGCCGCCGGCACCCCCGGCGTGCGTCACCAACGACGTGCCGTCGAAGGTGTCGTGGAAGCCGGTGCCACCCTGGCCGCCGACACCACCGTCGCCGAACCACATTCCGCCGGTACCGCCCTGGCCACCCGCGCCGGCCTCGATCACCACACCACCCACACCGACGTAGGCGGCGGCGCCCTGACCGCCCGCACCACCGTTGCCGAACAATCCGGCGTCGCCGCCATCACCGCCCATGCCACCGTTGACTCCGGCGACGCCGGCCGCACCGTCGCCGCCGTCACCGAACAGGAACCCGCCGTCGCCGAGGTTTCCCAGACCGAGCCAGCCGAACAGCGAATTGTTGACGCCGTTGAAGCCGTCGATCCCGTCGCCGATCAGGTCCCGGCCGAACATCAACACAACGGGAGTGTTGATCAGGTCGATCAGCAGCTGGTTTCCGGCGTTGTGCAGGAAGCTTTCCAGTGCGTCGTGGATCGGGAGATAGAAGCTGTCCTGATAGAGCTGAGCCCAGTCAGCCGGTACGAACAGATTGAAGTCGGCGCCGCCCAGCTCGCCCGGGTCGAAGCTGGCGATGCCGATGTCTGCGAGATCAGCGCCGGCCGGGTTGATGTCGGCCGTGTCGAACCAGGTACCCGGGTCGAAGAAGTCGAAATCCGCCTGGGCAGATGGCGCAATCGCCATGGGCGCCAGGGCGAGCGTCAATGCCGCCGCAGCACCGCCTATCGCACGACTCATCCGAGCAGTTGCGCTACGACCCCGGTGCCCGGCACTACGGCGAAGACGACGATTCATTGCGATTGACCTTTCTACGACTAACCCGTGTTGACGGGCGCGAAGCTGACTTAGGCGGCGGTAACCGTGTCCAGGCCGAGGAATTCGCCGATCCACGACAGATCGGGATTCCCGTCAACAAGTGACCCGAGTGAGTTCAGGAAATCCGGCGACTCCCCTGGATCGGTCGCCATCGCCGAACCACCGAACAGGCCACCGAACAGCGGGGTGGGGTCCTGGATATCGAAAAAGACGCGTTGGGCTGCGTTCCACAGCGTCGAGAACGGTTCCTGCTCCATAAACGAGCCCCAAACGTAGTTCGCCGGGTCCTGCAAGTCGCGAAACGCCGCCTGAACACCTTCCGACCAGGCGGCACTCAAAGCGGTGTTGACCTCGGCCCAGCTGATGTTGCTCGGCAGCAGGTCGAAGCTGAAGTTCGTGAGCTCGTTGGCAGGTCCCTGGTTCCAGCCTTCCGTCAAGCTGCCGTAGCCCAGATTGACCAGGATGCGCATGCTCGGTTCCAAGAGGTCGGCCAAGGGGTTGCCCCAGACGGGATTTACCCGCAGCAGATCCAGCAGCGGCAGCGAATCCGCGGGGATCACATAGTAATTGGTGAGACCGTCGCCGGTGGTTTCCAACTGAATTGCGTTGGCGATGTCATCGGCGGTGACACCGAAATAGCCGATATGGGTAGAGAACATGCCCATGACGGCATTAAGCGACGATATCAGGTTCAGCGGATAACGGGGAAAGTCGGCGTACCCGTCATATTCCATCGTGTAGACATCGGTGGTGAAGTAGTCCGGCGTCGGATGACCGAGGGTCATTCCGTTCCAGAAAGTAAGGTTCCCGCCCCAGAAGTTCAACAACTGGAGCAGCCCGCCGTTCGGGTTCGCGGAATTCCCCACGAGCACGAAATGAACGTCCTCGGGCGCGACACCCTCGTGCTCGAGTTGCTCCATCGTCATCGACGACATTGCCGAACTCTGTGAGTAGCCGAACACATACACCGGGTTGTCGGCGTTCACTCCGCCGGCGGCGATCTCCTTGTTGATTGCCTCAGCGAGGATCTGGGCGCCCTGGACCATCGAGATGTTGCCCGGGAAGTACAGCTGGGGCGTGAACAGCGAGTCCGCCGTTCCAGTGAAGCCATGCGGCTGTAGATACAGCAGGTTGGCAGCATTGACGTAACCCTGCGACGGCAACGGAATACCGCTGCCGCCCATGACGAACGCGATGTCGCCCGCGGTCAGCGCTACGTCCTGTGACTCAGCGGCCGACGACCGGGCGGACAACGGCGATGCCGTCGCAAGCCCCGCCATGCCGGCGAAGACGACGAGAACGCTTACGACAGCGAGAACTACGCGACCACGGCGGAGCGAACGCCCCCCCTGCGGACCGGTCATCGCGACGACACCAGCCATGGAAACCCCTTGAAATGCCCTTCAACGCACCGCGGAACGCGGAACCCCACCCGAAATTAGATCACCCGCAACAGTTTTAGTCAGTAGTTCGGTGGAAAGCCAGCCAGATTGACATAACTGCGCTTATTGGGGCATGATAAAAAATCGGCCTTTCGGCTTCCCCGAATCGTAGCGCGGAACACCGTCCAAGTAAGGTGTCATTCGTGGATATTAATGGAGCAAGCGCGATCGTCACCGGTGGCGCATCAGGAATCGGCGCGGCCACTGCCCGCCAGTTGGCCGACAGGGGCGCACGGGTCGTCGTCGCGGATCTGCAGGCGGACAAGGGCGAGGCCCTGGCCCACGAGATCGGCGGCGTGTTCGTGTCCGTCGACGTGACCAGCACCGAACAGATCATCGACGCGGTCAACACCGCGACGGACCTCGGCCCGCTGCGGGCGCTGGTGAACTCGGCTGGTATCGGCTGGGCGCAGCGCACCATCGGCAAGGACGGCGAGTTCGAGTCGGCGCACAACCTGGACCTGTACAAGAAGGTGCTCGCCATCAACCTGGTCGGCACCTTCGACTGCATCCGGATCGCGGCCACCGCGATGAGCCGCAACGAACTGACCGACACCGGCGAGCGTGGCGCGATCGTCAACATGACCAGCGTTGCGGCCTTCGACGGCCAGATCGGCCAGGCCGCCTACTCGTCGTCTAAGGGCGGCGTCGTGGGCCTGACCCTGCCGGTGGCCCGTGACCTCTCGGCGGCAGGCATCCGCGTCAACACCGTGGCCCCGGGCCTCATCGACACCCCGATCTACGGCGAGGGCGAGGCCTCGGAGGCCTTCAAGGCCAAGCTCGGCGAGTCCGTGTTGTTCCCGCACCGGCTCGGCAAGCCCGAAGAACTGGCGTCGATGGTGGTGGAGCTGCTCACCAACTCCTACATGAACGCCGAGGTCGTCCGCGTGGACGGTGGCATCCGGATGCCCCCGAAGTAGTTTTCGTACCCGAGGTTGAGATTGCGTCCAGGGTCGCGGATACCGCGAAATGTACAGCCCTGGGCGCAATCTCAGCGGGCGACGGTCTAGGGGCGTTCCGTAGCGCGCCGGCGCGTGGCACCCCAGAGCCCGACGCCGATGCCGACCACCGCTCCACCGAGACCAATGATCTGCTGCCCACGCTTGAGATCGGCGTGCACGCTCATCCCGCCCAGCAGGTCGGCCGCATCGGCACCACCGGATGCGAGGAACCAGCCGCGCGTGTCGCGACCGCGCAACGCCCCGTTCAGGAGTAGCCCGCCGATCAGGGCGTCCCGGTATCCCATCGAACGAAGCAGCAGGCGCGCGGAAGGCCCGGGATCTTCCGGTTCTCCCCACAACCGATTCGCCCGAAGCGGATCGACGAGAAACGAGATACCCGACGCCAGCCGGATACTGCCCGCGACCAGGGCCGCACGGTCTTTGATCATGAACCGCAGCCTAGGGCCCGACGCCTGGGCCCGAACCTATTTCCAGGCGAATACCGGTTGTTCCAGCTCGTCGACCCGGTCCCCTCGACCCTCCAGGCACAGCCATCGCACTTGCAACAGCACCGCCCCGGTCGGCGCGTGGATGAGGTCATTGCCCAACGGGATCTGCACGACCGGACGCGGGCTCTCCGGGATACTGACGAAACGCGGCGAATCATCGCGTTGCAGCTGATGTAGCCCCACGCGGTAGACCGCCACCACCTCGGCCGGTTCGGGACGGAGATCGAGCCGTCCCCCGCCCCAGATCACCACCGGCGTGATGACGTATCCGGACCGAGTCGGATAGTCGTCGAGCACGCCGAGCACAGCCGAGCACAGCCGAGCCAGACAAACTGATGCCGACCTCCTCGTCCAACTCGCGCAGGGCCGCGTCGACCGCGGTTTCGCCGGGATCCAGGCGGCCACCGGGCAGCGCCCACTGAGCGGCATGCGAGGTGAGACGAGAGGCTCTGCGGCACAAGAGGAAGGCAGCACCCCCGGATACATCGACCATGCGGCCGTCTAGACCAGCCTCCGGCATTGGCCGACCGGCGATCCAGTCGTCCACAGGCGCGGGGTCAACCCGGTCTTCGGCGACTTCGGAGTCCACGATCACCACCGCGACGGCCGCGTGCCGCTTCGACGGGTCGGTCACGACGCGGCGGTCGTGCCCGTCCAGATGTGCCCGGATCCGCTCCCGCAGCGCCTCGTCATAGCTGATCGTCACCGCTTGACCATAGGCGGCGCGGCAGGAACGATCTCGATACCGAGCCCACCCGTCGGTCAGCCGGCGGCCCATTCCTTGGCACGGTCGACGTCGTCGAGGCCGAACACTGCCAGTTCGCCGGGGATCATCCACTCGAGCGCATGCAGAACGTGGGCGACCCACTCCTTGTCGGACACCACCGCGATCCGTTTGAACGCGGCGTGATGCGGCAGCACGGCCCCCAGTCCGAGCTTGATGTCCTCGGCCAGCCCGCCGGGCCCGAAACCCTCGTAGTCGGAGTCGATGACCTCGACGATCCGAACATCGCCGCCCTGCAGAAGCTCGTGCAGCGAGGGCTTGATCTCACGCAGTTCGTCGCCGCGAAGCCGCCCCGACACCCGAATTCCAGTCACTCCCTCGGGCATGTCCGCCAGTAGCTCGATCATGGGAATGCTCCCTTCCAGCCGATGCAGTCACTGTAGTCCGCGGATCCGTCGACTATCCGAATTCGTTGCCGT
The DNA here is from genome assembly GCF_045310925.1 of Mycobacterium sp. SMC-15. Classification (NCBI taxonomy): domain Bacteria; kingdom Bacillati; phylum Actinomycetota; class Actinomycetes; order Mycobacteriales; family Mycobacteriaceae; genus Mycobacterium; species Mycobacterium sp. SMC-15. The sequence continues at coordinate 80,055 of NZ_JBJIAJ010000004.1, forward strand.
GCGACTGGTGTTCGCGGAGCCGGCCGGAGAAGGTCATCCAATCGCCGGCCTCGACATCGCTGAGCAGGCTCCGATGTTCGGCCAGCACGAGATCGGGTTGCCCGCGGACTGTCGAGTTGCGCACGATCGAGAGGTGCTGTCGATCTTGGAGCCGGTCGTAGAACGCCAGCATCGTGGAGTTGTTCGCGAGCTCCACGAAAGCGCGATGAAACTGCATCGCCAGGGCCGCAAAGCCGGGATAGTCGCGCCGGCGTAGCGCCTGGTCTTGTCCATCAAGGTTTTCCTGCAGCCGCGCACTCAGTTGCCGCCGCGCTTCAGGATTGCCCAGTTGCACACCGGCACATTCAAAGGCGTGCCGCACCTGGTCTGACTCGCGGATCTCATCGACGGTCAATTCACGTACCAGCGCACCGCGCTTGGGATAGATCCGCACCAGTCCTTCGTCCTGTAGACGCGTCAGCGCCGCGCGCACCGGCGTACGGCTCATCGACATCGACGCCGCCAGGGCCGACTCGCTCAGCATGGCCCCGGCTGGGAACTCACCGCTGAGGATGCCCGCGCGGATCAGGTCGTGAGCACGTTGGGCGGAATTGACCGTCACGTCGCTCATGCGGACCTCCCGATCGGCTAAGACTCTCTAGGATACTTCTAGTATCCTAGTTGGGCGCAGAGAATCTGGAGGAGTGTGTGACAACACCAGCGAGCGGGCATCAGCCAACGGAAACCACCGCGCAGGAACTGGCATTCGCTGACCGCGTGACCGAGGCGCTGGACGCCGCCAGCCTCGCGCTGCTCCTGAGCCTGGGTCATCAAAGCGGACTGTTCGACGCGCTGGCCACCCTGTCAGCACCGGCGACCAGCGCCGAGATCGCCACCCGCGCCGGGCTCAACGAACGCTACGTTCGCGAGTGGTTGGGAGGCACGACGGTGGCCGGCGTGCTGGACTACGACTCCGTCAACCAGTCGTATCGATTGCCGCAGCACCATGCCGCAGTGCTGACCCGTGCTGCCGGGGCCGCCAACCTGGCGCGCGTCGCGCAGTACATCGCGCTGATGGGCGAGGTCGAGCAGAAGGTGTTGGGCTGCTTCCAGCACGGCGGTGGGTTGCCCTACAGCGACTATCCCCGCTTCCATGCCGTGATGGCAGAGCGCAGCGGCGAGGTCTTCGACACGGCACTGGTCGACGTCGTCCTGCCCCTCGTCGAGGGCTTGCCGCAACGGCTCCGCGACGGCGCGGACGTGGCCGATTTCGGCTGCGGCAGCGGACACGCCGTCAATGTCATGGCCGAGGCGTTTCGCACCAGCCGGTTCACCGGCATTGACTTCTCGACCGAGGGCATCGCGCGCGCGACGCGCGAAGCGACTCAGCGGGGATTGGCCAATACCACCTTCGAGAGCCACGACCTGACCACGTTCGACCGTGCATCGGCGTACGACCTCGTCACCGCATTCGACGCCATTCACGATCAGGCGCAGCCCGCGCGGGTGTTGGAGAACATCTATCGATCCTTGCGACCGGGTGGCGTCTTCTTGATGGCCGATTCGAAGGCGTCAAGCCGCCTGGAAGACAACATCGGCACCCCCATGAACACCTACCGCTACACGGTCTCACTGATGCACTGCATGCCTGTGTCATTGGCCTTGAACGGTGCCGGCCTGGGCACCATGTGGGGCCGCCAACTCGCTATGTCGATGCTGGCCGACGCCGGCTTCACCGACGTCGAGTGCGCCGAGATCGACGAGGATCCGTCGAATTACTACTTCATCGCGACCAAACGCTGAAGTGAAGGAGATCCAGTCATGCTGCCGGTTGTGAACTTCGCGCTGCTCGGCAGTTCCGGCGAACGCATCCGGCTGCGGGAAGTCACCCACACCACCGGATTCTTCTACCTCGTCGGCCACGGTGTTTCGGCCGAGCTCGTCGCTGAACTGCACACGACGGCACGCGAATTCTTCGCCCTGCCCGACCAGGACAAGCTGGCGATCGAGCTCGCACGCAGCCCCCACTTTCGCGGTTACTCGAGAGTCGGCGGTGAGCTGACCAATGGTGCGGTGGACTGGCGTGAGCAGATCGACTTCGGTCCCGAGGCCGACGTCACCGACGGCGCTGCCGGTCCGCAGTGGCTGCGCGGGCCCAATCAGTGGCCGCCGGCGATCCCCGCGATGCCGGACCTGGTGGGGCGCTACCAACAGGAGATGAACAGGGTCGCACGGGAGTTGTTGCGGCGCTGGGCACAATCTCTGGGCTCGCCGGCAGAGATATTCGATTCCGCCTTCGGAACCGAACCCGCGTCGTTGATGAAGCTGATCCACTACCCGAGGCGGGCGGCCAACTCCAGCGGTGACCAGGGAGTTGGCGCGCATAAGGATCCGGGCGTCATGACGCTGCTGCACCTGCCGAACGACTCGACGGGATTGCAGGTGCAATCGCTCGACGGCGAATGGCTGGATGCCCCGCCGCTGGACGGCGCCTTCATCGTGAATATCGGCGAGCTGCTCGAAGTCTCGAGCCAGGGCTACCTTCGCGCCACACCGCATCGGGTGCTGACACCGGCGGGTGCCCCGGCACGCATCTCGATCCCCTACTTCTTCGGCCCGGCGCTGGACGGCGTCGTTCCCACCCTTGCACTACCCCCGGATCTTGCCGCCAAGACCCGACCGATCAGCCACGACGCCGACAATCGGCTGCACAGCACCTACGGCGAAAACATGTGGAAGGCCAAGAGACGCGCCCACCCCGACGTGTTCGCGCGGTGGCACGACGCTGCCCCGGAGGCCAGCTAGGCCGGCCCGGTCAGCCCGCGTTGCGCGCCAGGTTGATGGCGTAGTCGCTGACGAAGTGCCCCGCCGCGGGTTCGCCGGAACCACAGCTGCCGTCGGACTCCCCGACCCGCTTGACCCACAGGTAGGCGTCGGCGTGCTGCCCGGCGGTGTTGGCGGTCGGCGGCGTGCCCAGGGCTCGCCCGCTGGGGTTGCACCAGCCGTAGGGGTCGCCTTCCGCGGGGCCGGCGCCGTTGCGCGACGTGTCGATCACGTAGTGCGCGCCGCCCGTCATCCCCGAGATCTCTTCGCCGTAACCGGTTTCCTCTTCGGTGGTGAAGTAGTTCGTGCTGTTCAGGGCAAAGCCCCGCGCGCGCCCCACACCGGCCTGGTTGAGGCGGTTGGCCATCTCTCCGGCGCTGACCCAGCGCGAGTGCCCGGCGTCGACATAGACCGCCGTGCCCGGGTTGCGGCCCAGCGTGTCGACGGCGTAGCTGATCAGGTCGAAGCGCTCCTGACGCGCATCACCGGAGAGGCAGTCGGCCATCGCTAGCGCGTCGGGCTCGAGGATGATCGCGGCCGGGTTGCCGCCGATCCCGTCGGCGACGCTGTCGATCCAGGCCCGGTAGGACGCACCGGAGGAGAATCCGCCCGCGGCGTAGCTGCCACAGTCACGGTGCGGGATGGCGTAGAGCACCAGCACGGGCATGGCGCCGGCCGCCGCGGCCGCGCCGGTGTGCCGGGCCACCGTCGAGCCGACAGAACCCACACCGAACGCCTGGTCCAGCCAGTACGCCTGCGGGGTGTTGGCTACGCGGGCCAGCTCGGCGCTGTCCGGCTGCGCGTTGGAGGCATGCATCGCCTTCGAGATGGGATCGACATAGAAGGGCATGCCGCCCAGTGGGTTGTCCCCGTCGGCCTGGGCGGGGGCCGCGCCGGCCAGGGCCGCAACGGCAAGGAGGGGGGTGAAGCAGCGCGCGACCGCGCCAAACGCTGAGGGGATCACAGGCAAAAATTACCTTATGGCCGACCCGAGGTCACAAGACGGTCACGGTGGAGAGCGGATCGCTCAGCCGAGCAGCGCGTCGACGAAGGCGCCCGGCTCGAAAGGCGCCAGGTCATCGGGCCCCTCCCCGAGCCCCACCAGCTTGACCGGCACACCCAGCTCCTGCTGCACCCGGAAGACGATCCCGCCTTTGGCGGTTCCATCCAGCTTGGTCAGCACCACTCCGGTGATGTCGACGACGTCGGCGAATACCCGGGCTTGGGCCAGGCCGTTCTGCCCGATAGTGGCGTCGAGGACCAGCAGCACCTCGTCGACGGCCGCCCGGCGCTCGACCACCCGCTTGACCTTGCCGAGCTCGTCCATCAGACCGGTCTTGGTGTGCAGCCGTCCCGCGGTGTCGATGACCACCACGTCGACACCGTCGGACACGCCCTTGTCGACCGCGTCGAACGCGACCGAGGCCGGATCGGCGCCCTCGGCGCCCCGCACCACTTCCGCGCCCACCCGCGCAGCCCAGGTCTGCAGCTGGTCGGCCGCGGCGGCCCGGAACGTGTCGGCCGCCCCCAGCACCACGCGACGGCCGTCGGCCACCAGCACCCGGGCCAGTTTGCCGACGGTGGTGGTCTTGCCGGTGCCGTTGACCCCGACCACCAGCAGCACCGACGGGTGCTCGTCGTGCGGCAACGCCCGGATGGAGCGCTCCAGACCGGGCTGCAGTTCGCCGATGAGCACGTCGCGCAGCACGGCACGAGCCTCGGCTTCGGTGCGCGCCTGGCCGCCGGCCAGTCGGCCGCGCAGCTGCGTCACCACCGATTCGGTGACGACGGGACCCAGGTCGGCCACCAGCAGGGTGTCCTCGACGTCCTGCCAGGAGTCGTCGTCGAGGTCTCCACCGCCCAGCAGCCCGAGCATGCTGCGGCCCAATGCGTTCTGCGACTTGGCCAACCGACCGCGCAGCCGCTCCATCCGGCCTTCGACCGGCTCGATGTCCGGCTCGACGGCCTCGGGCGCCGGTGCTGCCTGGGTTTCGGGAAGGACTTCGGCCGGCGCTTCGGGCAGATCGACGTCGGTGATGGTGCGCCGGGGCGCGTCACGCGGAACGGTCGCGTCGTCGCCGATGACAGGCGCGGGCGGCTCTGACGTCTCGGTCCGGCTGAAGGTGATGCCTGAGGAGGCGGTGTAGCCACCGGAGCGGTCCAGGCTCTCGCGTTGCGGCGCGGACAGGTTGATCCGGCCTCGCCGATACCGCACCAGGCCCCAGACCAAGGCACCGACCAGGATTAGCGCGACAACGACCGCCGCGGCGATCAGGAGAGTTTGAGACGACACGACCGTCATTGTGGCAGCAGGGACTTAGGCGGGGTTGACGCGGCGGTCCCAGCTTCGGCTCTCCTCCGTCGAGCCTCGCTGAACCGCCGGGTTCACGCCTGGCTGGAAACGAGCTCTTCGCCCCGGATGCGTTGGGAGATCACTGCGGTGATCCCGTCGCCCTGCATGGTCACGCCGTAGAGCGCGTCGGCCACTTCCATGGTCGGCTTCTGGTGGGTGATGACGATGAGCTGCGAGCGGGCCCGCAGCATCTCGAACAGCGCCAGCAGCCGGCGCAGGTTGGTGTCATCCAGCGCGGCCTCGACCTCGTCCATGATGTAGAACGGCGACGGGCGGGCCCGGAAGATCGCCACCAGCATGGCGATGGCGGTCAGCGACTTCTCCCCGCCGGACAGCAGCGAGAGCCGCTTGACCTTCTTGCCGGGCGGCCGAGCCTCGACGTCGACGCCGGTGGTCAGCATGTCGCCGGGATCGGTCAGCAGCAGCCGGCCTTCGCCGCCGGGGAAAAGCGCCGCGAACACCTCGGTGAACTCGCGCTCCACGTCGGCGTAGGCGTCGGTGAAGACCTGCAGGATGCGCGCGTCGACCTCCGAGACCACATCGAGGAGGTCTTTGCGGGCCGCCTTGACGTCCTCGAGCTGAGTCGACAGGAAGTTGTAGCGCTCCTCGAGCGCCGCGAACTCCTCGAGCGCCAGCGGGTTGACCCGGCCCAGTTCGGCCAGCTCGCGTTCGGCGCGTTTGGCCCGGCGCTCCTGGGTGGCGCGGTCGAAGGGCATCGGGGCGGGGGCCATCACCAGTTCACCGCGGTCCCGGGCCTGCTCGTACTCGGCCATCTCCAGTTCGGTCGGTGGCAGCGCGACGTCCGGGCCGTATTCGGCGATCAGGTCTGCCGAGCTCATACCGAACTGTTCGAGCACGGTCTGCTCGAGTTGTTCGATGCGCAAGGCGGCCTGCGCCTTGGCGACTTCGTCGCGGTGCAGTGACTCGGTGAGCGCGGTGAGCCGGGTGCTCTGGGCGTTCACCTCGTCGCGGACGGCGACCATCGCGGCGGCTCGCTGCTGGCGTTCACTGGCCAGCCCATCGCGGATCCGCGCCGCCGCGGTCACCACATGTTGCAGACGGCGGGCCAGCGAGCTGCCAGCGTCGGCCACCGCCGCCGCTGTCGTCGCCGCGCGTGCGCGTGCGGCGCGGGCCTGCTCGGCGCGCACCCGCGCCTCGCGCTCGGCCGCTGCCGCCCGGCGCAGCGAGTCCGCCTTACCGCGTACCGCGTTGGCGCGTTCCTCGGCGGTACGTACCGCCAGCCTGGCCTCCACCTCGACGCTGCGCGCCGCCTCGGCTGCCGCCGCGATCTGCTGGCGATCCACCGGTTCGGCGGCCGCGGTCGGCTGGTCCTCTTCGGCGTTGCGCAGCCGGGCCTCCAGTTCGCCCAGCTCCGTGACGGTCTGCGCTCGGCCGGTCTCCAGCTCGTCGCGCTCACGCAGCCGGCGGTGCCATTCGGCCTCGGCGGCGCGGGCTTCTTGCCCCAGTCGGCCCAGTTGCTCGTGGGTCGCGGCGATGGCGGCATCGGACTCGTTGAGCGCGGCCAGTGCCTGCTCGGTGGCGTCTCGGCGCGCGGACTGCTCGGCCAGCGCTCCGGAAAGAGCCGCACCGAGTTCGCCGGCCTGTGTCTCCGCGGCGGCCAGTTCGGCACGGGCCTTGTCGATCTCGCTGTTGATCTCCAGGGTGGACGGCTTGCGATCCGATCCGCCGCTGACCCAGCCCGCACCGACCAGATCACCGTCTAGCGTCACCGCGCGCACCCCGGGGCGCGCGGCCACCAGGTCCAGCGCCTTGGGCAGGTCGTCGACCACCGCCACCGCCGACAGCATGGCCGTCATCGCGCCGCGCAACTTCTCGGGGGTCTCGATGAGCTCCACTGCCCAGAGCGCTCCGTCGGGCAGCACCGCACGCTGTTCGGTGGCTGGCAGCGGCCAGTCCCCCAGCACGATGGCGGTCCGGCCGCCGTCGGCGGTCTTCAGCGCGTGTAGCGCCGAGCGGGCCGCGCCGGCATTCTCCGCGGCCAGCGCGTCGGCCGCGGACCCGAGCACCGCGGCCAGCGCCGCCTCGTACCCCGAGCGCACCTTGACCAGCTTCGCGATCGACCCGAACAGTCCGGGACCGCTGTGGTTCGCCGCGAGCCAGGCGGCGCCGTCCCGGCGTTCCAGCCCCATCGACAAGGCCTCGATGCGAGCGTGCAGCGAAGCCACCTGCCGCTCGGCGGCGCGCTCGGCCGCCTGAAGTTCGGCGACGCGCTCATCTGCCAGCTGCAGGGTGGCCACGGTCCGCTCGTGGTGGTCGTCCAGACCGACCTCGCCCTGATCCAGCTCGGAGACCCGACCCTGAATCGTTTCGAACTCCGCCTGCGCGGCCTGGGCCCGCCCGGCGGCTTCCTCGATGCGCGTCGAAAGCTGCCCGACGTGCGTGTCGATCGATTCGACCCGCGCCCGGATCGTCTCCACCTGGCCGGTCAGCCGGGCCAGGCCCTCCCGCCGGTCGGCTTCGGCACGGACCGCGGCCAGATGCGCCTTCTCCGCCTCGGTGCTGCGGCGCTCCCGTTCGGCCAGCTCGGCGCGTGCCGCCTCCAGCCGGATACCGGCCTCGGCCAGCTCGGCCAGCAGTTGCTGCTCGGCCGCGGCCACCTGCTCGGCCTCGGCTTCCAGTGCGTCCGGGTCGACGCCGGCGGTGGTGATCGGCTCCTCGTCGAGATGGTGCGCGCGTTCGCTGGCAATGCGCACCGTCGCGCTGACCCGCTCGGCCAGCGCGGAGAGCGAGAACCAGGTCTGCTGGGCGCTCTCGGCGCGCTGGGTCAAGCTGGCGACCGCGGACTCGTGGGCGGTCAGTTCGTCGGCGGCCACCGCCAAACGCTCGGTGATCTGGTCGTGTTCGCGGCGCAGCGTCGCCTCGGCGTCGGTGGTTCCGGCGAACTCTGCTTGCCGCGACACCAGGTCGTCGGCGGTCAGCCGCAGCTTGGCGTCACGCAGGTCGGCCTGGATGGTGGCCGCTCGCCGTGCGACTTCGGCCTGGCGGCCCAGCGGTTTGAGCTGGCGGCGCAACTCGGTGGTCAAGTCGGTCAGGCGGGCCAGGTTGGCCGCCATCGCATCCAGCTTGCGGACCGCCTTCTCTTTACGCTTGCGGTGCTTGAGCACCCCGGCGGCCTCTTCGATGAACGCCCGGCGATCTTCGGGCCGCGATTCCAGGATCTGCGCCAGCCGGCCCTGGCCGACGATGACGTGCATCTCTCGGCCGATGCCGGAGTCGCTGAGCAGCTCCTGGACGTCCATCAACCGGCAGCTCGCACCATTGATCTCGTACTCGCTGGCTCCGTCACGGAACATCCGCCGGGTGATCGAGACCTCGGCGTACTCGATCGGCAGCGCGTTGTCGGAGTTGTCGATGGTGACGGTGACCTCGGCGCGACCCAGCGGGGCGCGCGAGGAAGTGCCGGCGAAGATGACGTCTTCCATCTTCCCGCCACGCAGGGTCTTGGCGCTGTGCTCCCCCATCACCCAGGCCAGCGCGTCGACCACATTGGATTTGCCCGAACCATTGGGTCCGACCACCGCGGTGATGCCCGGTTCGAAGCGCAGAGTCGTCGGCGCGGCGAAGGACTTGAAGCCCTTCAGCGTCAAACTCTTGAGATGCACGGGACGTGAGACTACCGGGCTAGCGTTCGGCGAATCCGTCGATCGGGTCCCTGGCGTCCGTCCAGTCGGCGACGACGGTGTCCACCCGCCCCGGTGTGGTGCCACCCTGCAGCAGCTCCAACAGGCGCTGGCAGTTCGCGCGGGGCCCCTGAGCTACCACATGAACACGGCCGCCGGGCCGATTGGCGGCGTAGCCCGTCAGGCCCAGCTCGAGTGCCCGCGACCGTGTCCACCACCGAAAGCCGACGCCCTGGACGTGGCCGTGCACCCAGGCGGACAGGCGGACGTCAGGACCGGTCACCGGAGTCGATCTCGAAGCGCACCTCGGTGCCGGATTTCAGGGTGCGCCCCACGGTGCAGACCTGGTCGACGGCGCGGTACACGACGGTCAGCAGCCGCTGTTTGTCCACTTCATCCAGAGCCGACAGGTCCAGCTTCAGGACTTCTTCCAGCAGCGGATAGCGCTCCTGCTCCCGATCGGCCGGGCCGGAGACCTCGATGGTGGCCCGGTAATCGTCGCCGAGCCGGCGCGCCAGTGGGGCGTCACTGGACATTCCGCTGCACGCGGCCAGCGCGATCTTCAGCAGTTCTCCGGGGGTGAAGACGCCGGCGACGTCTTCACTGCCGACCAGCACCTGCGCGCCCCTGGAACTGTGTCCGGTGTAGCGGCGGGTTCCGGTTCGTTCCACCCATAATTCGGTCATGCGGACATCTTGGCAGCCCCGGACGTGACCGCGCCGAACGTGCGCTCGGAGTGCGCACGCGGATGCCGCTGGGCCAATGGCGGCGACCCGCTGCGCCCGGCTCCGCCGCGCTGGCGATCCCCGCTAGGTCAGTCGGCCACCGCCGCAGCAGGCTTTCTGCCGTACTGGCGCTCCATCATGGCCGTGTCGCCGTACACCTGCACCCGCACGGTCTTGCCGTTACGCAGGGTGTAGACCTCGGCACTGTGGCCCCGTTCGCCGCCGATCGCCGCCTCGCTCAGGACGACGACGGTCTCCCCGTCGGCCAGGAAGCGCTGGGGGGTGATCGTCGGTGACTTCTGCCCCAACTGCATCAGGAACTCCATGAGTTCCCCTTTGCCGCGGTAGGTTCCGCTGATCGCACTCTCGCCGGGCTGCACCCATTCGATGTCGTCATCGAAGAGCGCCATCAGGGATTCGGTGTCGCCGGAGGCGAACGCCTGGTAGCCATTGCGCACCAGCGTGATGTTCTGCTCGGACATCTGTCGGGTCCTTTCTTAGGTATTCTCTTGCGCCCGGCCCACTTTCACGCATAAGAGCCGGAACATCTCACGCGCCAAGTGCGCGGCTTGCACGGCCGACGCTTGCTGATTGGCGGCATCCATAAGGCAAGCACCATCGCCGCAAAATTGCCTCATCCCAATGGACGAGATCCGCGTAAACTTTTGCGACGAGAAGACAAGCGTCTTCCGATCCCTTCACAACCGGGAGCATGCGGAATGTCCAGGCCTATCAATGGATTCAGGGCCCGCGATGAGCGCGATCGATGAATTCTCACAACTGATCTCTCGTATTTACTCCGCGGTACTGGCTCCCGACGAATGGGATCTCGCCATGGCCGCCATCGCCGGCGCCTTCACGGCGCATACGGCGTCGCTGGTGCTCTCCGACAACGTCTCGCGCACGCTGAAGCACGCGCAGATGCCGCCGTCAGCGGCTGCGGCCTACGCGGCGCACTACGAACGGCTGGATCACGTCCTTTATGCGGTGGAGACCGGGCCGGTGGGCGTGGTACGGACCGGCGCTGAACTCATGTGGCCCTACCAAAATTGCGAGTTTCAGATCGACTGGGCTCGCCCGAATGGACTACACGACGGACTATTCGTTCGGCTCACTTCCGGAACGACGATGACCAGTCTGGCCATCGCCAACACAAAGCAATCGGAGCGGTTCGACAATCCCGAGAATCTTGCGTTGATGAACCGTCTGATTCCGCATCTGCAACAAGCGCTCCGATTGCAGGACCGTCTTGAAGATCTGGATCGCCGCAATGCTGATCTCACGGAGGCCAGTGAGGCCGTCCGTCACGGGGTCGTCATCGTCGAAGGACGGCGATGCGTGTACGCCAATGGTGCCGCGGAGCGCATTCTGGGTTCCGACGACGGCTTGCGGATCGAACGAGGCTGCATCACAGCCGAGTCCTCGCACGCCGACGCGGAGTTGGAGCACGGCATCGCCCGACTGTCCAAGGCCGAAAGCCAGGAGATCTGGGGCGGTTCATTCCTGTGCGCACGCCCCTCCGGGCGACGCCCGTACATCGTTCATGTCCTACCGGTCGAAGCGAATTCCTTTGCGACACTGCGCTCCGGACGGGCCATGGTGATCATCGTCGACCCCGAACGACAGCCGGAACCACCCGCGATACTGCTGCGACGCCTGTACGGACTGACGAAAGCCGAAGCAGAGGTGGCCCTCTTGGTGATGCGAGGCGAGGGGCTGACCCCGATCGCCGAAGAGCTGTCGGTGTCGCTGACCACCGTGAAGACCCACCTGAGGCACATCTTCGACAAGACCGGCATTCATCGCCAGGCCGAACTCGTTCGGCTGCTGATCCTGCTCGGCCCCATGCGCGGATAGCGAGATCTGCGGATCCGGCGCCGCAGGACTATCGTCAGAGTTGTCCCGCAACACCATTCGCCGAAGGGCCGGGAGGCCATCCGTGCAGGTAGCGATCCCGCTCTTCCCACGATTCACCGCGCTGGACGCGATCGGGCCGTACGAGGTGCTGCAACGGATCCCAGATGCCGAGGTGGTTTTCGTCGGGCACCGCCGAGGCGAGGTCCGCAGCGACAACGGGATGCTCGGAGTCCTCTGTGACGCCCGATTCGACGAACTGACTGCGCCGGAGGTCTTGGTCGTCCCCGGCGGTGTCGGGACGCGAACACTACTCGACGACGCGGAATTGCTCGACTGGATACGCAGCGCCCACACCCACACCAGGTTCACCACCTCGGTATGTACCGGCTCACTGCTGCTGGCCGCCGCGGGGCTCTTGGATGGGTTGACCGCGACCACTCATTGGAGCGCCGTCGGATTGCTGGAACACCTGGGCGCCAGCTACGTGGAGCAACGTGTGGTCGAGCATCTGCCGGAGCGGATAGTGACCTCCGCGGGGGTCTCCAGCGGCATCGACATGGCGCTGCGGCTCGTCGAACTGTTAGCCGACGCCGAGGCGGCCCGCGCTGTCCAGCTACTGATCGAATACGACCCGCAACCGCCGTTTGACTGCGGATCGCTGGCCAAGGCCGGCGAGGACGTTCGACGGCGCGTCGCGCAGCTGAGGCGCTGACACAGCCGACCGCCGCGGGCATACTGGGCTTTTATGGCGACGGTGGTCGCGTTCCACGCCCATCCCGACGACGAAGCGATTCTGACCGGGGGAACTCTGGCGCGGGCGGCCGCCGAGGGACATCGCGTAGTCGTGGTGGTGGCGACCGATGGACGCGTCAATGACGACGATGGCGATCGGCTCGTCGAATTGCACGCGAGCGCAACGGCCCTCGGGGCCCACCGGGTCGAATGCCTGGGCTACGCCGACAGCGGCTTCGGGGCGGAGTTCTATCCTGACCCGCCGGGGCGGATCAGGTTCGCCCGCGCCGACCTCGAAGAGGCAGCACAGCGACTGGCAGCCATCCTGCGTGACGAAGACGCCGATCTGCTCCTGAGCTACCAGTCCAACGGCGGCTATGGCCACCGCGATCACGTGCGGGTTCATCATGTCGGCAAGCGGGCCGCGCAGATCGCGGCGACGCCGCGCGTGCTCGAGGCGACGATGCCCCGGGAGATGCTGACCCGGGTCGCCGACGGCGCACGTTTACTGCACCTGCCGGCGCCTTACGGGCGCGAGGTGGTACGCACGGCATACGCACCGGCATCAAGCATCACGCACCGGATCAACGTGTTTCGGTTTGCCCGGCAGAAGCGCGATGCCTTCGCCGCGCACCGCTCCCAGATCGGCGCCAGCGCCGCCGCCGCGCGGCTGTTCGCGGTGCTGATGCGGCTTCCCCCACAGGCGGCCGGCCTGATTTTCGGCCGGGAGTGGTTCATCGATCCGAATCTGCCGCCGGGCAGGGTGCACCGCAACATCTTCGAGTGATCGAAGGCTGGTCGCCGCGGCGCGGGGGCCGCTACGGCGCGAGCGTGCGCAGAATGCCACGATTCTCGGCGTGTTGGCGTGCAAACACGCACGCTCGCCGAAAGGGAACGGCAGTCAGCGTTGGCATTTCGGGCAAAAATACGACGAGCGGTTCATGAACTTTTCCCGGCGGATCGGCGTCCCGCAGCGGCGGCACGGCTCGTCTTCACGGCCATAGGCGTCCAGTGACCTGCTGAAGTAACCGGATTCACCGTTGACGTTGACGTACAGCGAATCGAACGAGGTGCCCCCGGCGGCCAGTGCGTCGTTCATCACCGCTGCTGCCGCACCCAGCAGTGCCCGCAGCCGCGGCCGGGACAGTCGGTCGGCCATTCGGGTGCCGCGAATCCCCGCCCGCCACAGCGCTTCGTCGGCGTAGATGTTGCCGATTCCGGCCACCACCGTCTGGTCGAGTAGTTGGCGTTTGATCTCGGAGTGTTTGCGCCGCAGCACCTCCACCACCGACTCGGCGTCGAAGCGCGGGTCCAGCGGGTCGCGGGCGATGTGGGCGACCGGGACCGGCAGCACGCTGCCGTCCACGGCGACCAGGTCGGTGAGCTGCCACCCGCCGAACGTGCGCTGGTCGACGAAGCTGACCTTCGTACCGTCGTCGAGCACGGCGGCGATCCGCAGGTGCCTGGCGTCGGGAAGCTCCCCCAGCAACATCTGACCGCTCATCCCCAGGTGCACCACCAGCGCCTCGTCGGCCGCTGCCCCGCTCAGCAGCAGCCACAGGTACTTGCCCCGCCGGTCGGTGCCGGTGATCTTCGCGCCCAGCAAGCGACCGGTCAGATCGGCGGGGCCGGCGTCGTGCCGGCGCACCGCCCGCGGATGGTGCACCCGCACCCCGGTGATCGTGCGCCCGACCAGGTGCTCGTTCAGGCCGCGCCGAACCACCTCGACCTCGGGGAGTTCGGGCATGCTCAGGCCTGCGGCGTGTTGTCCAGCGCGTCCAGCGCCTGCCAGGCCGCCGCCGCGGCCTTCTGTTCGGCTTCCTTCTTGGTCCGGCCGACTCCGGTTCCGTATGCGGTCTCCGATACGACGGCAGTCGCGGTGAACTCACGGTCATGGTCGGGTCCGGTGGAGCTGACCTGGTAGGACGGCACGCCGAGACCGCGCGCGGCCGTCAGCTCCTGCAGGCTGGTCTTCCAGTCCAGGCCGGCACCCAGCGTGGCCGCGATGTCGAGCAGCGGACCGAACAAGCGCAGGATCACCTCGCGGGCGGTGTCGATTCCGTGCTGGAGGTACACCGCTCCCAGCAGGGACTCCATTCCGTCGGCCAGGATGCTGGATTTGTCGGCGCCGCCGGTGTTTTCCTCGCCCCGACCGAGCAGCAGGTGGGCTCCCAGGCCGTCCTCGGTCAGTCCTCGCGCCACATCGGCCAAGGCGGTGGTGTTGACCACGCTGGAGCGCAGTTTGGCGAGGTCACCCTCGGGCCTGTCCGGGTGGCGATGGAACAGCTCGTCGGTAATGGTCAGTCCGAGCACGGCATCGCCCAGGAACTCCAGGCGCTCGTTGGTGGGCAGACCGCCGTGCTCATAGGCGTAACTGCGATGCGTGACGGCCAGCGTGAGCAAGTCGTCGGCGAGATCCACGCCGAGTGCATCCAGCACAGCTTGCCGGGGACGGCTCACCGCTCACCGTCGTCGCTCGGCCGGCCATCGTCCTGCGGTTCAAGCATTCCCGCCAATTTCGCCCAGCGCGGATCGATCTTGTCGTGGCGATGCCCGGGCTCCGCGGTGGCCAGTACCGCCCCGCAGTCCGGGCACAGTCCGGGACAGTCGGGGTCGCACAGCGGGGACAGTGGCAATGCCAGACCGACCGCGTCGACGATGGCCTGTTCGAGGTCCACCGCGTCGTCGACGACACGGCCCATCTCGTCGTCGTCGGTGGTGGCGTCGGTGGTGCTGTCGGGGTAGGCGAACAGTTCCGTCAGCTCGACTTCGACCTCGCCGGTCAGTGGTTGCAGGCAACGCGCGCATTCGCCCGCGGTGCGCGCCGACACCACGCCGCTGACCAGAACGCCCTCAGATACCGACTCCACCCGCAGATCCAGATCGACTGCGGCGTCCGCAGGAATCGCCACCAAGTCCAGCCCGATGCGGTTGGGGCTGATCCGCTGCTCGTGCAGCGGCAGCAGCGCACCGGGGCGTCGTCCCAACCGGGAGACATTGACCACGAACGGCGCAGGCAGCCGTCGGTGTGCTGCCTTCATACCTGCGCCGGGGTGCCTCGCCATGCCGCGATTCTACGCAGCGCGTTCCTCGACGTTCTCGGGTCAGCGAGTCGCGTAGTCGTGAGTGCCCGCAGCGGTACGCAGTTGGTGACGACCACGGTTGATCGAACGCAGCGTGCCGTTGAGGAAGTCCTCGAATTCGGCCAGCTTGGCGTCGACGTAGATGTCGCATTCGCCGCGCATCCGGTCGGCCTCGGCGTGTGCCGAATCGATCAGCCGGGTGGATTCGGCGCGTGCCGAGGTCACCACCTCGTTCTGCGACACCAGCCGCTGCTGTTCCTTGATGCCCTCCTGTACGGCCTTCTCGTAAGCGGCGTTGCCGTTCTCGACCAGTCGGTCGCATTCCGCCTGAGCGCGGCTGGTGGCGGTCTCGAACTCACGCTTGGCGGTGGCGCTCAGCCGGGCCGCCTCTTCACGGGCCTCGCCGACCATCCGCTCGCTGTGTCCGCGGGCCTCGGCCACCATCCGGTCAGCCTGCCCCTTGGCATCAGCCAGCAACCGGTCGGCCTCCGCGCGAGCATGGCTGACCAGCGAGTCGGCTTCGGTGGTAGCCGCGCCGACCATCGACTCCGCGTGCTCCTTGGCCTCATTGAGGACCGAGTCGCGGGCGTCAAGAACGTCTTGGGCGTCGTCCAACTCTCCGGGGATGGCGTCGCGGATGTCGTCGATCAACTCCAGGACGTCACCGCGAGGTACCACACAACCGGCCGTCATGGGCACGCCACGG
Organism: Mycobacterium sp. SMC-15; assembly: GCF_045310925.1. Classification (NCBI taxonomy): domain Bacteria; kingdom Bacillati; phylum Actinomycetota; class Actinomycetes; order Mycobacteriales; family Mycobacteriaceae; genus Mycobacterium; species Mycobacterium sp. SMC-15. The sequence continues at coordinate 95,954 of NZ_JBJIAJ010000004.1, forward strand.
GCCTCTTCGACAATGGAGCCCAGTTCGTCAAGGGCTTCGAACACTCGGTACACGGCAGCACCCTCCAGGCATAGTTGTTGTTACTAGTGTGCCCTGTGTTACGCGTGTGACAGTGTTAGCCGCCCGGTGTGTCGGATTCTCGTGCACTTCACCGGTAGCCTGACCCGTTGAAGTCGGCGATGAGCGAAGGGCGGCCATGACGAACGGTTCCGGGGGCCACGGGGGCACCGCGACACCAGGGCAGGCCCCACAGGGCTATCCGCAACAGTCCGGCGCCCAGGCCACCACCGATATCGGCCGACTGCTGCTGAGCTGTCGGGACAGCCACGGCATCATCGCCGCGGTCAGCGCCTTTCTGGCCGAGGCCGGCGCCAACATCATCTCGCTGGATCAGCACTCGACCGCACCCGAAGACGGGACCTTCGTGCAGCGGGCGATCTTTCACCTGCCCGGCCTGCCGGCAGCCCTCGACGGACTCCAGGAGCGCTTCGGCGCCACCGTGGCCCGGCGGTTCGCCATGGATTACCGGTTCACCGAGGCCGCCAAGCCCAAGCGGGTGGCGATCATGGCGTCCAAGACCGACCATTGCCTGCTGGACCTGTTGTGGCGCAACCGCCGCGGCGAGTTGGAGATGAACGTGGCGATGGTGATCTCCAATCACCCGGAACTCGCCGAGCAGGTACGCCCGTTCGGGGTGCCGTTCTTCCACATCCCCGCAACCCGCGACATCCGCGCCGATGCCGAACAGCGGCAGCTGCAGTTGCTCTGCGGCAACGTGGATCTGGTCGTGCTGGCCCGCTACATGCAGATCATCACCGGTGACTTCATCGAGGCGGTGGGCTGTCCGCTGATCAACATCCATCACTCCTTCTTGCCGGCGTTCATCGGTGCGGCGCCCTATCAGCGAGCACGGGAACGCGGCGTGAAACTGATCGGCGCCACCGCGCACTACGTCACCGAGGTGCTCGACGAGGGTCCGATCATCGAACAGGACGTGGTGCGGGTGGACCACACCCACAGCGTCACCGATCTGGTGCGACTGGGCGCCGACGTGGAGCGAGCGGTGTTGTCGCGGGCAGTGCAGTGGCACTGCCAGGACCGGGTGATCCGGGTGGGCAACGAGACGGTGGTGCTCTAAGTCGCTCCGGAGTTGACATCTGTCAAGTACGGTGTTGCGCATGGCTGTCCAGGACTTGTTCTCCAGCGTGCCGACGACCACTGCCGAGGCCTGTGAGATCTTCGATGCCGCCGAGGCCGTCGACCCCGATTTCATGGTCGGCACCTGGCATGGCTCCGAGCTGCCGACCGGCCACCCCCTGGACGGGCTGTTGGCCGCCACCGGCTGGTGGGGCAAGCAGTTCGTGGATGCCGAAACCGTCCATCCGCTGCTGTTCCCCACCCGCGACGGATCTGCGCTGTGGGCGTTCAACCCGGTGCTGGCGTTCAGTGTCCTCGGACTCGCCGCGAAGTTGCCGGCGCTGAAGAAACGCTCGTTCCTCGGGCAGATCAACGCGGTGGCGCCACTGGTGCGGACCCGGTCGCCCCGGGCTCGGCTGCGCACCACCCGGTTCCGCGGAGTCGACAGCGCCACGATGGTCTACGACCAGGCACCGGTCAACGACGTCTTCCGCCGGCTCTCCGATGACGCGGTGATCGGCGCGATGGACCTGCGGGGCTCGTCGCGACCATACTTCTTCGTGCTGCGCCGCGACGATTCGCTGAAATTGGCCTAACCGCTGGCGATTTCGCCGGCGTCGTGCCACGCATTGCGCTCCGCGGTGAACGCGGCGACCTGTTGGTGGCGGAATCCAGCAATGCTCTCGGTGTTGTCGGCCAGGAATCGGCGGTAGGCCGGCAGTGAGAACTCGCCGTCGGCGATCTCCACCCGACCACGCCCGGCCGCCATGTCGGCACGCAACTCCAGGAGCTCCTCGGCCCCAACCGGATAGAAGCTGATGCGGTCGAAGTAGCGCAGCAGCCAAGGGGTTTCGGCATCGAACAGCCCGGCGGTGGCATGCCGGTGGTTCCACACCTGGGTGGTGCGCCCGACGAACTGGTAGCCGCCGGGCCCCTCGATGCCGTAGATACACAGGTAGGCGCCGCCGATCCCCACGGCGTTCTCCGGGGTCCAGGTGCGGGCGGGGTTGTATTTGGTGGTCACCAGCCGATGCCGGGGATCCAGCGGGGTGGCCACCGGCGCGCCGAGGTAGATGTCGCCCAGCCCCAGCACCAGGTACTGCGCGTCGAACACGATGTCGTACACCTGCGCGATGTCGTCGAGGCCGTTGATGCGCCTGATGAACTCGATGTTCGACGGGCACCACGGAGCGTCGGGGCGCACGCCGTACATGTAGCGGCGAATGGCCTCATGGGTGCCGGGGTCGTCCCAGCTCAGCGGGAGGCGCACCGCGCGGCTCGGCACCACGAGTTCATCGCAGGGCGGCAGCGCGTCGTCGATGGCGGCCACCTCCTCGATCACCTCGGCGCAGGAAGACTGCTCGGTGTCGAATTGGATCTGCAGTGACCGCACACCCGGGGTCAGTTCGGCCAGCCCGGGCAATCCCCGCTGACGGAGTTGGTCATAGAGCACCTGCACCCGCGCCCGTAGCGCCAAATCCAGGGTCATCGGTCCGTATTCGAGCAGCACGCCGTTGTCTCCGGCGCGCCGCAATGTGACGGCCGTCCCGTCGCGGCCGGTGTAACGCTGCAGCACTCCGTCGTCGCCGTCGCCGGAGCGGGAGACCACGACGGGCAATGCCGCGCGCCGCTGCACACCCAGTGCTGCCGTCGGTGGAGCGTGGTCGGCACGGATCGGCACCAGGCGCACCGTGTCGCCGGGCGAGAGCTGGCCGAGTTTCCATCGGTCGCCGCGCACCACCGTCACCGGGCAGACGAAGCCGCCCAGACTGGGCCCGTCCGGGCCGAGCAGGATCGGGGTGTCACCGGTGAAGTCCAGCGCCCCGATGCTGTACGCCGTGTCGTGAATGTTGGACGGGTGCAGGCCGGCGTCCCCACCGTCAGGTCTGGCCCATCGTGGTTTCGGCCCCACCAGCCGCACGCCGGTGCGATCGGAATTGAAGTGCACGGTGTAGTCGGTGGTCGTCAGGGTGATCATGTCGGCGCGGGTCATGAATTCCGGTGCCGCGTGCGGACCTTCGGTCACCGCCAGCTCCCAGCGCCGGCCGATGCTGGGCTGACTCTGGCTGGGCGCACGGGTGAGCCTCGGCGGTGCGCCGCCCAGGCCGACGGCGCTGAGTCGATCCGATTCCCGCAATGCCCTGCCATGGTGTCCGCCGAACACCCCTTGGGTGAAAGTAGCCGCGCTGCCCAGGAATTCCGGCGTGGATACGCCACCCTCGACCAGGAGGTAGCAGCGCATCCCCGGCCCGGGGATGATGCCGACCTCCAGGAGGCCACCGGCGGGTACCCGGACCGACTGCCATTGCCCAACCGGGACACCATCCAGGCTGACCGGCACCGCGGCACCGGTGACGCAGACCCAAGCGGGATCTGAAAAGCGCAGGGCCGGTCCGGCTTTGGTGCATTCCAAACCGGCCGCACCTTCGGGATTGCCCAGTACCTGGTTGCCGATCCGAAACGACAGGTCGTCCATCGGCCCGGACGGCGGCACCCCGACATGCCAGTAGCCGACGCGCCCGGGCCAGTCCTGGACCGTGGTGAACATGCCCGGCGAGACCACCTCGATGCCGATCATGTTCGGGTGATCACCATCCGCACCGGTGTCGGGTCGAAGCCGTTGCACGGGTTGTTGATCTGCGGGCAGTTCGACACCAGGACCAGGGTGTCGATCTCGGCGCGCAGGGTCAGGCTCTTACCCGGTGCCGAGAGGCCGTCGACGATGCCCAGCGTGCCGTCCGCTTCGACGGGGACGTTCATGAACCAGTTGATGTTGGAGACGATGTCGCGTTTACCCAGGCCCCACCGGGCCCCCTCGGCGAGGAAGTTCTCCACGCAGGCGTGCTGGTGGGCGGTGTGGTGCCCGTAGCGCAGGGTGTTGGATTCCTGCGAGCAGGCTCCGGCGATGGTGTCGTGGTTGCCGACGTCGTCGGCAACCACGGTCATCAGGGCGGCGCCGTCGGCGGTGCGCAGCACCGATCCGGTGCTCAAGAAGATGTTGCGCGCGGCGGCGACGGTGGCCTGGGCGCTGTACCGGCGGGTGTGGTCGGCGGCGTCGTAGAGCAGGCAGTCCACCGCCTGGTTCCCGTGCAGATCGATGATCTGCAGCAGGTCGCCGGCGCGCACCACTGCCGACCAGGGCGCCCGGGCCGCCACCAGTTCGTCGGAGATGATCTGCGATGGGTGCGAGGGGTTGGTCATGAGCGCTTCCCCGATCCGGCGACCCAAGCCGCCTCCGTGTTCTGCACCGCACGTAGGTATTCCGGGTCCTGGTTGGTCAGGTTTGCCAACTGCTCGCCGGCCTGCCAACCGAGCACGTCCAGTGCGGTGGCGGGAGGCTTGGGATCCAGCGGGTGCGCGGCGTTGGCCAGCACCATTACCACCGGCAGGTGGACCAGCAGGTCAACAGCCGCACCCGCGCCCACCGACCCGGTGAATTCCAGTGCGCCGCTGACGGGATCGACACGCACTCCGCGGAACAGCGACACCGACGGCGCCACGTCCCGAATGTCCATGCCCTGCTTGATCGCGCCCAGCAGGAGCAGTTGACGGCCGGTGGCGTCCGGGCCGCAGAGCAGGTCGTGCTGCCCCGAGGAGTCGGCGACGACGGTGGCCAGTACCCGACCCTGATCGGACAACAGCGGGTGACCGACACCGAGGTAGGCCTGCCACGGCACCTTCATGGTGTCGGCGACATTGAGCCGTTCCCAGGGCGCCTCGGCCCGGTACAGCAGCAGGTGCGCGCACGCCCCGCCGTCGACGTCGATCAGCCGGATCCGGCTGCCGCGGGAGAGCACTTTGGTGGCGTAGCCGTTCGGCGGAATCGACTCGGCCCAGGTCAGTGTCGACGGGTCGACGTCGTCCGGAGCCGCCGGGATGCGCATCGACGCGTGCTGCGCCTGCGCGCGGGCATGGGAACGCGCCCCGTCGGTGGAATCGGTGCGTGGATTGTCCATGACCAGGAAGCTAGCACATTTTCTATCAACTGATAGTTTTTAGCGCGCCAGGCCTCGGCGCGTGATAGGCAGTAAGGCGTGCAGAGCGATCGACGAGGACGTCCCCGGCTGGTGGCTTCCAGCAGGCCGGGCCGCAGCGCCCGCGACGAGATCCTCGATGCCGCGGCGGAGTTGTTCACCACCGTCGGCTACGCCGCGACCTCGACCCGGCGCATCGCCGACAGCGTCGGGATGCGGCAGGCCTCGCTGTATCACCACTTCGCCGCCAAAGACGACATCCTCGACGCGCTGCTGGCCGACACCGTCGAGAACTCCGTGCAGCTGGCCGCCGATCTGCTGGCCGAGGGCGGACCGAGCGCGCCCCGGCTGCACACGCTTGTGGTCGCCGATACCGCGCAATTGTGCGGCGGTGCCTGGAATCTGGGCACCCTGTATCTGCTCCCGGAGCTTCGCCTCGAGCGCTTCGCCGCCTTCCGCGCACGCCGGGGAGAGCTCCGCGACCACTATCACGAGTTATCGCGTGCGGTGATCGCCGACCATGCCGGTCCCGCCGCTGCCGACGACCTGCCGTTCCGGTTGGTGGAGGCGGTGATCAACCGCCGTTCCGACGACGGCTCCTGCCCGCCGGATCATCCGTGGACGATTGCCGAAGCGGCGCTGCGGGTATTGGGATGCACCGGTGGTTTCCCTGCGATGCGCACCTCGACCGAGCACCGGTTGGGGTGGCAGCCGCAGTAGGCAGCAGCCTGCTCAGCGGCCGGCCAGCTTGGCAGCCAGTCTGCGGTTCACCGGCTCGGGCAACAGGTCTGAGACATCGCCGCCCATCGACGCCACTTCCTTTGCCAACGAGGACGACACAAACGAATACCGCGGCGTGGTCGCCACGAAAAACGTGTCGACGCCGGCGATGTGCTTGTTCATCTGGGCCATCTGCAGCTCGTACTCGAAGTCGGTACCGGTGCGCAGGCCCTTGACGATCGCGGTCAGCTCACGCTCGCGGACGAAGTCGACCACCAAGCCCTGGCCCGACTCCGCACGCACGTTGGGAAGGTGCGCGGTGGCTTCGGCGATCATCTCGAGACGCTCGTCCAGGGTGAACATGCCCTTCTTGGCGGGATTGACCAGCACGGCGGCCACCACCTCGTCGAACTGGGCGGCCGCGCGCTCCAGGATGTCGACGTGTCCCAACGTCACCGGGTCAAAGGAACCGGGGCATACCGCGCCACTCATGTGCGCTGACGCTACACGTCAGGTGCGGTCAGCTCGGCCAGCTCCAGCCGGGTGTCGCCGTAACGGCGCGAGGGCCAGGCTTCCCAGCCCTGCGGCCAGGCCACCGCCGGGCTGGAGGCGGCCCGTTCGATCATCACGACGGTGCCCGGTCCCGCCCAGCCCCCGGCGGTCAGCAATCCCGGCAGCGCGTCGATCGTGGCGGCATCGACGTCGTAGGGCGGATCGGCCAGCACCAGATCCACCGGCGTCTCGGTGCCCCCGGCCAGCACCGCGGCCACCGTGCCGCGGCGCAGCACGGCGCCGGCCAGCCCCAGTGCGGCAATATTGGCGGCCAGCACATCGGCAGCGCGGCGGACCGATTCGACGAACAGCGCCGATGCAGCGCCGCGAGACAACGCCTCCAAGCCGAGCGCCCCCGAACCCGCGTACAGGTCCAACACCGTCATCCCGGTCAGATCCATCCGGGAATCGAGCACATTGAACAGCGCCTCGCGCACCCGATCGGTAGTTGGCCGGGTGCCACGCGGTGGCACGGCGAGGCGTCGTCCACCGGCTGCACCGCCGACGATGCGGGTCAGCTCAGCACCACCAGCAGGTCACCGCCCTCGACCTGCGCGGTCTCGGCAACGGCCACCCGCGTGACGGTGCCGTCGGCCGGCGCGGTGATGGCCGCCTCCATCTTCATCGCCTCGATGGTGGCCACGGTCTGTCCGGCGGTGACCTTCTCCCCCTCGGCAACCCCGATGGTGACCACACCGGCAAACGGTGCCGCGACATGGCCCGGCTTGCTGCGGTCGGCCTTTTCGGCAACCGGCACTTCGCTGGCGATACCGCGGTCACGCACCTCGACCGGCCGCAGTTGACCGTTGATGATGCACATCACGGTCCGCATGCCGCGCTCATCCGGCTCGGAGATGGCCTCGAGCCCGATCAGCAGCTCCACCCCGCGCTCCAGCTTGACCCGGTGTTCCTCGCCTTGACGCAGGCCGTAGAAAAACTGGTTGGCCGACAAACGCGAGATGTCGCCGTAGAGCTCCCGATGCGACTCGAATTCCTTTGTGGGGCCGGGGAACAGCAGGCGATTCAGCCGGGCCTGGCGTTCCGGTCCGGAGCGGGCCAGCACCGCCTCGTCGTCGGCCGAGAGCTGCTGCATCTCCCGTGCCGGGCCGCGACCCTCCAGCGCCTTGGTCCGCAACGGCTCCGGCCAGCCACCGGCCGGGTCGCCCAGCTCGCCGCGCAGGAACCCGATCACCGAGTCCGGGATGTCGACTCGGGACGGGTCGGCGGCGAACTCGTCGGCACTCACGCCCGCTCCGACCAGGGCCAGTGCCAGATCGCCGACCACCTTCGAGCTCGGGGTCACCTTGATCAACCGGCCGAGTACGGCGTCCGCGGCGGCATAGTTGGTCTCGACGTCTTCGAACCGGTCCGCCAACCCCAGCGCCTTGGCCTGCTGATGCAGGTTGGACAGCTGGCCACCGGGAATCTCATGGTGGTACACGCGCCCGGTCGGCGCCGGCAGTCCGGACTCGAACGGCGCGTACACCTTTCGCAGCGCTTCCCAGTACGGCTCCAAGTCGCCCACCGCATCCAGCGAGATCCCGGTGTCGTAGTCGGTGTGCGCCGCCGCTGCGATGATCGAACTCAACGCCGGCTGGCTGGTGGTGCCCGCCAGCGGGGCGGCCGCGCCATCGACGGCGTCCGCCCCGGCCTGCCAGGCCGCGACGTAGCTGGCCAGCTGACCACCCGCGGTGTCGTGGGTGTGTACGTGGATCGGCAGGTCGAAGCGACTGCGCAGCGCGCTCACCAATGTGGTTGCCGCAGCGGGGCGCAGGAGCCCCGCCATGTCCTTGATGGCCAGCACATGGGCGCCGGCGTTCACGATCTGCTCGGCGAGCCGCAGGTAGTAGTCCAGCGTGTAGAGGGTCTCGCCCGGGCTGCTCAGATCCCCGGTGTAACACATGGCGACTTCGGCTACCGCACTGCCGGTTTCGCGCACCGCATCGATGGCCGGAATCATCGAGTCGACGTTGTTGAGCGCATCGAAGATCCGGAAGATGTCAATACCGGTCTCCGTCGCCTCCTGGACGAACGCCGAGGTCACCAGCTCCGGATAGGGGGTGTAGCCGACGGTGTTGCGCCCGCGCAGCAGCATCTGCAGGCAGATGTTGGGCAGCGCCTCACGCAGCGCGGCCAGCCGCTCCCAGGGGTCCTCCTTCAAAAACCGCAGCGCCACATCGTAAGTCGCGCCACCCCAGCACTCGACCGACAGCAGTCGCGGCATGGTGTGGGCCACATACGGCGCCACCTTGACCAATCCGCTGGTGCGCACCCGCGTGGCCAACAGCGATTGGTGGGCGTCCCGGAACGTGGTGTCGGTGACACCCAAGGCCGGCGAATCCCGCAGCCAGCGGGCGAAACCCTCCGGGCCCAGCTCGACCAGCCGCTGCTTGGAGCCCGACGGCGGCGGCACCGACAGATCCAGCTCGGGCAGCTTGTCGCGCGGGTACACCGCCGACGGCCGGGTACCGTGCGGACTGTTGACGGTGACGTCCGCCAGGTAGTTCAAGATCTTGGTGCCGCGGTCGGCCGAGGACCGCGCGGTCAGCAGCTGCGGGCGCTCGTCGATGAACGAGGTCGTGATACGCCCGGCGGAGAAATCGGGATCATCGAGCACGGCCTGCAGGAACGGGATGTTGGTGGCTACCCCGCGGATACGGAATTCCGCGATCGCCCGGCGCGCCCGCTTCACCGCGGTGGGGAAATCCTTACCGCGACAGGTCAGCTTGACCAGCATCGAGTCGAAGTGTGCGCTGATCTCCGCACCCAGGTTGGTGCCGCCGTCCAGCCGGATCCCGGCCCCGCCCGGGCTGCGGTACGCGCTGATCCGGCCGGTGTCGGGCCGGAATCCGTTGGCCGGGTCCTCGGTGGTGATCCGGCATTGCAGCGCCGCACCGTGCAGCGTGATCGCATCCTGGGAGAGGCCCAGGTCCGCCAGCGATTCACCGGCCGCGATCCGCAGCTGTGACGACACCAGGTCGACGTCGGTGATCTCCTCGGTGACGGTGTGCTCCACCTGGATGCGCGGATTCATCTCGATGAACACGTGGTGGCCGCGTTCGTCGACCAAGAACTCCACGGTGCCCGCGCAGGTGTAGCCGATATGACGCGCGAACGCGACGGCATCCGCGCAGATCTTCGCCCGCAGGGCCGGATCCAGGTTCGGCGCCGGCGCCAATTCGACGACCTTCTGATGCCGGCGCTGCACGCTGCAGTCGCGCTCGTAGAGGTGGATCACGTTGCCGTGGTTGTCGGCCAGGATCTGCACCTCGATGTGGCGCGGGTTGAGTACCGCCTGCTCGAGGTAGACGTGCGGGTCGCCGAACGCCGAATCCGCTTCCCGACTGGCCGCTTCCACCGCGTCGGCCAGCGCATCGATGTCGGCGACCCGGCGCATCCCACGCCCACCGCCACCGGCGACCGCCTTGACGAACAACGGGAACGTCATGTCTTGGGCGGCGGCGAGCAGTTCCTCGACCGAGGACGACGGCGCCGACGACGCCAGCACAGGCAGTCCCGCCTCCCGCGCGGCGGCCACCGCGCGGGACTTGTTGCCGGCCAGCGCCAGCACTGCCGCGCTGGGACCGACGAAGGTGATGCCCGCGTCCTCACAGGCCTGCGCCAGTTGCGGATTCTCCGAAAGGAATCCGTATCCGGGGTAGACGGCGTCGGCCCCGCACCGCACCGCGGTGCCGACGATCTCATCGACTGACAGGTACGCGCGTACCGGATGGCCCTCTTCGCCGATCTGGTAGGACTCGTCGGCCTTGAGCCGGTGCAGCGAGTTGCGGTCCTCGTAGGGGTAGACGGCCACGGTGCCGACCCCCAGTTCGCAGGCGGCCCGGAACGCGCGGACAGCGATCTCCCCACGGTTCGCAACCAGCACTTTGGAGATCACTTCCACCCCTACAGCAGCGTTATCCAGTAATCCTGAAACCGAATAAATATCAACAGAAATAACGCGATAAACCATAACGCAGCGATGGTCCAACGCCATCGGTGCAAATGCTGCAAATTTTTGCGTATACCACCCTGCTCAGATGCTAGGGCTGCGAATATCACCAGCAGGCACAGCGTGACCGCCCAGACCACCATGCAGTACGGGCACAGCGCGCCGATGCGGTACAGGCTCTGGAAGATCAGCCAATGCACGAACCCCGCACCGACCAGCGTGCCGAGCGTCATCCCGGTCCAATACCACCGCGGCAGAGGCACTTTCGCCACCGCCAGCACACCGGTCACCACCACCACAGTGAATGCCACGATCCCCATCAACGGATTGGGGAAACCCAGCACCGACGCCTGCGGGGTGACCATGACCGATCCGCAGGACAGCACCGGGTTGAGGTTGCACGACGGCACGTAGCCCGAGTCGATCAGCAGCTCGATCTTCTCGACGGTCAGCGTGATCGAGGCGGCCAGGCCAATGACTCCGCCGATCAGCACCGCCCAGGCCCGGGGCGTCGCCACCGGTACCGCCTGCTCGGGCGGTTCGGGTTCGACGGCCGAAGCCGCGATGGTCACGACTCCTGGGCCGGTGCGGCCATGCCGGGGACGTCACCGACGATCTCGCGGATCTTGGAGACCAGGGCCTCCGGAGTCGAGGGGCGGTAGTCCTCGCCGTTGATACGCAGGGTGGGGGTGGCGTGTATGCCAGCGGCCGCGGCCATACCGCCGACCATCTTGAGGTACTTCCCGCTGTTGATACACGCCGGAACGCCGCCGGCGGCGCCGGCCTGGCGGGCCAGCTCGATCAGGCGCTTGTTGTCGGGGAACTCCGTACCGATCTCCGACGGCTGCAGCTGCTCGGTGTAGAGCGCGGTGTGGAACCGGCGGAAGGCGTCGTTGTTCTCGTCGGCGACACAGTAGGCGGCGGCACCGGCGCGCGAGGAGTAGTCGTCGTTCTGGGGCCGGTCGAGGATCGCGACCATGTGGTAGTCGGCGGCGATCGCCCCGCTGTCGATCAGCCGGGACACCGTCGGGCCGAATGCCCGCTCGAGGTTGCCGCAGGCCGGGCAGAGGAAGTCCTCGTAGAACGCCAGCACGGCCTTAGGCTCATCGGTCCCGTCCTTGGTGACCAGCTTGCTCGAGGTCACCCGGATCGCCTCACCGGCGCCAGCGCCCTTCTTGTGGCCGTTGGACACCACGATGTAGCCGATGAGCCCCACCGCGAAGACCACCACGATCGCGACAAGCCCGATCTGCATGGCGAGGTTGCGTTTCTGGTCGCCGGCCCTCAAGCCGGAGACGCCGGGGCGTTTGGGTTTGCTGGCCACAGTCGGTTGGTCCTCGTCTTCGGTGGTCGGTTTGCGGTTCAGCGTACCGGCGTGCGTCCTGGACCTCAGCCGCGGCTGAGGTGCGCGCGCAGCGCGGAGATCAACTCACCGGTGGCGGTCGCGCTGCCACCGCCCAGGCCGAACAGGTTGATGAAGGCATGCGTCAAGGACGGCATCTGCCGCAGGTCGACCACGACCCCGGCCTCGCGCAGGGCTTTCGCAAACGCCTCGCCTTCGTCGTGCAGCGGGTCGAAACCGGCTACGGCCACCAGTGCGGGCGGCAACCCCGACAGGTCGCCGGCCAGCAAGGGCGATACCCGAGGGTCGGTCGGGTCAAGCTGTGAGCGGCCCACGTATTGGTCGGTGAACCAGGCGATGTCGTGCTTGGTCAGCAGAAATCCGTCGCCGTAGAGGGTGCGCGAGCGGGTCTGGGCGGTGCAGTCGGTGACCGGGTAGATCAGCCACTGCAGGATGGGTGCCGGTCCCCCGCCGTCACGGGCCAGCAGCGCCACTGCGGCGGCCAGGTTGCCGCCGGCGCTGTCCCCACCGACCGCGATCCTTCCGGGTATCCCGCCCAGCTCAGCGGCGTGGTCGTGGGCCCATCGAAATGCTGCAAAGGCATCGTCGAGCGCTGCCGGTGCGGGGTGCTCGGGCGCCAGCCGGTAGTCGACCGACAGCACCGCGATGTCACCGTCTCGGCAGGTCAGCCGGCAGATCGCGTCGTGGCTGTCCAGGTTGCCGATCACGAATCCGCCACCGTGGTAGAAGACCAGCAGCGGCTTGGCGCCACCGCCGACCGGCCGGTAGTGCCGAGCGGCGATGTCGCCGGCCGGGCCGGGCACCACGATGTCGCGAACATCGACGTGGATATCACCGCCGCCGAGCCCGGCGGTCGTCTCGCGCAGTTGGGCACGGGAGGCAACCGCGTCGTCGCCGATGACGAAGCCGTTGATGCCCATCGCGCGCTGCGCGGCCAGCGTCAACCGCAAGGTGGGGTCCAAGGTCTTTCCATCGATGGCTACCGACCGCCCGCCGGTCAGCATCCGCTGGACCCCGATCGGTAGCAGCGGCGTCACCTTCATGCCGACTCTCATGGCGGTGCTCTGCAGCTGGTCGGTCCATCGCGCTCCCCGGCCGGAACCGGAGCCGCCTGGCAGACTTCGTGTCATGGCTGTTGAAGGTAGCTTGCGTTCGGTCACGCTCAACGACGGTAATTCCATCCCCAGCGTCGGTTTCGGGGTTTACAAGATTTCACCTGCCGAGACCGAGCAGGCGGTGCGCACCGCACTGGCTGCCGGATACCGCCATATCGACACCGCGGCCCTGTATGACAACGAGCGTGAGGTCGGCCGGGCCGTCGCGGCATCCGGGCTGCCGCGCGACGAGGTGTACGTGGTCACCAAAGTGTGGAACTCCGACCAGGGCTATGACTCGACGCTGAGGGCATTCGAGGCGAGCATGGACCGCCTCGGCCTCGAATTTCTGGACCTGTACCTGATCCATTGGCCGCTGCCGGCACGCGGAAAGTTCGTCGAGACCTTCCGGGCGTTGGCTCACCTGCGAGATCAGCGCCGGATCCGCTCGATAGGGGTGAGCAATTTCGCACCCGAGCACCTCGAGATGCTCATCGACGGAACCGGGATCGTTCCAGTCGTCAACCAGGTCGAGCTGCACCCGCGCTTCAGCCAGCCCGAACTGCGTGAGGTGCACGCCCGCCTCGGGATCGCCACCGAAGCCTGGGCACCGCTGGGCCGGGGTTCGCTGTTGGCCCATCCGACGGTTACCGGGGTGGCGCGGCGTTGCGATAAGACACCGGCACAGGTGCTGATTCGGTGGCATATCCAACTGGGTAATATCGTGATTCCGAAATCGGTGCACCCGGAGCGCATCGTCGGCAACTTCGACGTCTTCGACTTCGAACTCGGCGCAGCAGAGATGGCCGAGATATCCTCGCTCGACGACGGCGCCCGATTGGGACCCGATCCGCGAACATTCGATTACACAGGTAGGTGAAATGACGTCGGGCACTTCGATCCCCTCCGTCACCCTCAACGACGACCGCGCGATGCCGACTCTGGGCATCGGGGTGGCCGAGTTGACCGAGGCCGAAACCGAGCGTGCGGTCTCGACCGCTCTTGAGCTGGGCTGCCGGTTGATCGACACCGCCAAGGTGTACGGCAACGAGGCCGCGGTGGGCCGGGCGATCGCCGCGTCGGGGATCCCGCGCGAGGAGGTGTTCGTCACCACCAAGCTGGCCAACGCCGATCAGGGACTGACCGCCGCCATCGAAGCCTGCAAGGCCAGCCTGGAGCGGCTCGGGATGGACTATGTGGACCTGTACCTGGTCCACTGGCCGGCTCCATCGCTGGGCATGTACGTCGACAGCTACGGCGGACTCATCCAGGCCAGGGAGCTGGGACTGGCCCGGTCCATCGGGGTGTGCAACTTCACCGCCGAACACCTCGACGATGTGATCGACCTGGCGTTCGAGACGCCGTCGGTGAACCAGATCGAGCTGCACCCGCTGCTCAACCAGGCCGAGCTGCGTGCCGCCAACGCCGAACGCGGCATCATCACGCAGGCCTACAGCCCGCTGGCGGTCGGTCGGTTGCTCGAGCACCCGACCGTGACGGCGATCGCCGGCGAGTACGGCAAGACCCCGGCCCAGGTGCTGATCCGGTGGAGCCTGCAACTGGGCAACGTGGTGATCCCCCGGTCGGCCCAGCCGGAGCGCATCGCGGCCAACCTGGACGTGTTCGGCTTCGAGCTGGCCGACCAGCACATGGAGCGCCTGGGCGGCCTCAATGACGGCACCCGGGTGCGGGAAGACCCGCTGACCTACACCGGTATCTGATCCGAGCCGATCCGCACACGCGGGTCAGCGCGCCGACACCCGGTTGATGCGCTCTACCAACCGGGCCCGCGCTTGCGGCCACTCCTGCCCGATCACCGAGTAGATGATCGTGGTGCGCCAGGATCCGTCGCGGCGCCGGGCGTGGTTGCGCAGCTCACCCTCCCGGGTGGCGCCGATGGCCTGCACCGCGCGCTGCGAGCGCTCATTGAGGTTGTCGACGTTGAACTGCACCCGCCCCGCGCCCAGGGCGCCGAAGCAGTGGTCGAGCAGCAGCAGTTTCGATTCGGAGTTGACCGCCGACCCGCGGACCCGCTGAGCCAACCAGGTGCTGCCCACCGTCAGCCGGCGGTCCACCTCGCTCATGTCGTACAGCGATGTCGTCCCGATGATCTCGCCGGTGCCGGCCTCGACCTGAGTCAGCACCTGGTGGTCGGAAGCCAGTGCCGCGGACACCGAGGCTTCGGTGGGCGGCTCGGAGTGCTGGCCGTAGAGGAAGTACCGGGTGCACTCGGTGTCGAACGCGCGGGCCAGGCCGCCGACATCGGCGAGCACGGTCGGCCGCAGCAGCACATGCTCGCCGGGCAGCGTGGGCGTGGTTCGCCAGTGGTCGATCATCATCGGCTCCCCTATCCGGTCGGGCAGGTGGCCGCTGCCGCACGCAGCACGTCGGCTGACGGCTGATCGAGACGCAACGCGTAGCCCCGCAGGACCGAAATGTAGGCGACGGCGTACTGGCACGCGAACGATTTATTGGGCGGCATCCACTGCCCGGGCCCCGCGTCGCCCTTGTCCTGGTTGCCCTGCCCGGCGACCGCCAGCAGGTTGGCGGGGTCGTTGGCGAAGCGCAACCGCTGGCGATAGGGCCAGGCGGAGGCCCCCATGTCCCAGGCGTAGGCCAGCGGCACGATGTGGTCTATCTGCACCGCCTCACCGATCTTCGCGCCGCGGGTGAAGGCGACGACGGCGTTGGTGTAGGGGTCGTGCAGGGTTCCGGTGGCGACCGCGTCGGCGCAGCGTTTGGTCGACACGTGCGTGATGTCCACCAGATCCCGGTTGAGGATGTCGTTGCGGGTGTCACAGCCGTTGTGCCCGCCCGGCGCATCGTTGTCGTCATCCCAGGCATCGCCGAACAGCGGGCGGCGGTAGTCGTAGCGGTGGGTGCGGGCTGGAACCACGGTGATGCCGGCCAGGACGTCGGTGCCGGGCGCCACCGTGGGCATGCCGGCCTGCGCTGCCAGGGCACGGCTGCTCCTACCTACGGCCGACACCGTCTGGTAGGCGACGACCACGGCCAGCACCGCCACCACGGCCAGCCACAACAGGGTTTTACGACCGGTCATGATTTGTCCAGGTAGTCGATGTCGGTGAAATGCGCGGCGAGCGTGGCCAATCCGGGATCATCCGGGTGGGTTTCCCAAGCCTTGTTGCACCACGACCGGGCCGCCTCGATCACTTCGCCGTGGTCGGCCAGCGAGAGCAGTTTGAGGCCGCCTCTCCAACCGGACTGGTTGCGGCCCAACACATCTCCCTCACCACGCTCGGCCAGATCCAGATCGGCCAGGGCGAATCCGTCCAGGGTTCCGGCGACGGCCTTCAGGCGCTGACCCGCCTTGGACCCCGGACCGCTGGAGGTCGCCAGCAGGCAGAGGCTGGCGTGCTCGCCGCGGCCGATCCGGCCGCGAAGCTGGTGCAGCTGGCTGATTCCGAACCAGTCGGCGTCGGCGATCAGCATGACGGTGGCATTGGGTACGTCGACACCGACCTCGATGACCGTGGTGCAGACCAGCACATCGACCGCACCGCTGCGGAACGCCGTCATCACCGCGTCCTTCTCGTCCCCGGTCAGCCGCCCGTGCATCAAGCCCAGCCGCAGCCCCGACAGCGGCCCGGCCCGCAGCTGATCGAACAACCCCACCGCGGTGGCCGAGGTTCGGCCGCCCTCATCTGCTGAACCGGGTTTGCTCGGCTCGTCGGTCTCGTCGATGCGGGGTGCCACCACGTAGGCCTGCCGTCCGGCCGTCACCTCCTCGCGGATCCGCGCCCAAGCCCGATCCAGCCAGGTCGGCTGCTCCTTGACGAAGATCACCGAACTCGCGATCGGCTGGCGGCCGCGGGGCAGCTCGCGCAACGTGGAGGTCTCCAGATCGCCGTATACGGTGAGCGCCACCGTGCGCGGAATCGGAGTGGCGGTCATCACCAGCAGGTGCGGAGTGATGCCCTCGGGGGCTTTGGCGCGCAACTGATCTCGCTGCTCGACGCCGAATCGATGTTGCTCGTCGACCACCACCATGCCCAGGTTGTCGAATTCGACCACATCGACCAGCAGGGCGTGCGTGCCCACGGCGATGCCGGCCCGGCCGCTGGCGATCTCGGCGCGAGCCTGCTTCTTGGCGGCCGCGGACATCGAGCCGGTGAGCAGCGCCACCGCAGTGGCATTGTCGGCCCCGCCCAGCTGACCGCCGAGCGCCAGCGGCCCGAGCATGTCGCGTATCGATCGGGCGTGTTGGGCGGCAAGGACTTCGGTGGGCGCCAACAGGGCGCACTGATAGCCGGCATCGACCAGCTGCAGCATCGCCAGCAGCGCGACGATCGTCTTGCCCGAGCCGACCTCGCCCTGCAGCAGCCGATTCATCGGGCGGCTGGCGGCCAGTTCGCCTTCGAGCACGCCGAGCACCTCGCGTTGTCCGGTGGTCAGCTCAAACGGCAGCCGCCGAAGCAGTTCTGCGACCATCCCGTCGTCGCGGCGCGGTGCCGGCGACCCGGATTCGGACAGTTCACCGTTGCGGCGCATCGCCAACGCCCACTGCAGACCGAACGCTTCGTCGACGGCCAGCCGAGCCCGGGCGCGGTCCCGTTCGGCGGCGTTCTCCGACAGATGGATCGCGCGCAGCGCTTCGTCTTCGCCGAGCAGGCCCCGTTCGGTGCGCACCGCGGTCGGCAGCGGGTCCGGAACCGGATCGAGCATGTCGAGCACCTGCCGCACGCAGGCGAAGATGTCCCAGCTCTGCAGTTTCGCGGTCGCCGGGTAGATCGGGTAGCAGCTGCGCTCGAAGTCGGACTGGTTGACCTGCCCGCTGACCTTTTGCGATGCATCGGCGATGTTGCGCAGCGAACTGCTGCCGAAGTTGCGTTCCTGCGCGGCATCGTCGGCTTCCTTGAGTACCAGGAAGTCCGGATGGGTGAGCTGGATCGCACCCCGAAACAGCTTGACCTCCCCGGACAGCATCACCCGGGTGCCGGGGGTCAACCGCCAGCGCAGGCCTTTGGGGTTGAAGAACGTCGCACTGACCTTGTTTCGGCCGCTACCGACGGTGACAGCGAGGTATTTGCCGTTGCGCCGCTGCATGTCTTTGAGCACCGCTGAACTAATGGTGTCGACGATGGTGATGTGGTCGCCTTCGGCGGGGCGACTGTCCGCCGCGCCGCGCACCCCGGTGCCTTCGACGTAGCTGCGCGGGTAGTGCCGCAGCAGGTCTCCGACGGTGCGGATGCCGAAGCATTCGTCGAGTTTGTCGGCGGCGTCCGAGCCGACGATGAAATCCAGCCGGTCAGCCAGCGTCACCATCGCTACTCGACCCCGATCAGCAGTGCGTCCCCCCGATGGCCGGTGAAGTAGGTCGCCAGTTCGGTTCCCGGGTGCTGGTCATGCACGTGCCGGGCCAAGACGTCCATGACGTCACCGTCGAAACCGGCCCCGAACAGCACCGTCACCAGCTCACCGCCGGCCGCCAACAACAGATCGATCAGGCCGATCGCCGCCGCACCGACATCGCGGGCCACGATCAGCACCTCGTCTCCGGCGATACCCAGACCGTCGCCGGGCCGGCAGGATCCGGCCCAGGTCAGCGCCTGTTCGGTGGCCACCCGGACCGATCCGAGCCGGGTGCTGCCGGCGGCTCGGGCCATCGTGTAGCCGTCATCGACCACCGGACGGCCAGGGTCGTGGACCGCCAACGCGGACAGCCCCTGCACCATGGAGCCGGTCGGCACCGGTACCACGTCGATGCCCCAGCCGATGGCCGCCGTACAACCCGCCACCAGCTCCTCGGCGGCGACATAACCGTTGGGCAGCAGCATCACCTGCGCTGCACCGGTGTCTACCACCGCCCGCAACAGCTGCTGGGCGGTGACCATCATGACCGGCTCGGCACTGTGCGGGTCGGGCCGCAGCACGCAGGCGCCTTCGGAGTCGAACAACGCCTCGGCGCCGTCGCCGTCGACCACGGCCAGCACCGCACGCTCCCGCGCCCAGCTGCCCGGGGACGGGCCGGTGGCCCCGGCCAGGGCCGAGATCTGGATCCGTCGCGGCCGGCCGAAGGCCAGGCCCGCTTCCACAGCGGCACCCGCGTCATCGGTGTGCACGTGCACCGAATATCCGCCGACCACGCCTGAGGTGGCGATTGCCACCGATTCTCCGAGCTGGTTCAGCCTCTCGCGCAGGGCTTCGGTGTCTTCGGGACCGCACTCGCCGAGTAGGTACATCACCTCGAACTGCGGCGCGGGAGCCTCGGTGCCCGCTTCGGGCGGCCGCGGGCACGGCGCGGGCTGGTATGTCTCCCGCACGGGCGCCTGCCCGGTGATCGTGGAGCGCAGGGCGTCGAGCAGCACCAGCAGGCCGCGGCCGCCCGCGTCCACCACCCCGGCCTCGGCGAGCACGTCGAGCTGCGCGGTGGTCGCCTCCAGTGCCGCCGCGGCTGCATCGGTGCCGGCCACCAGCGCCGGACCCAACTCGGCTCCCTGCTCCGCGCACTCTTCGACGGCCGCAGCGGCAGCCTGCAGCACCGACACGATGGTGCCCGGGACCTCGCGACCGCCCATTGAGGTGACCACCAGTTCGACCCCGTGGCGCAGACCGGCGCCGAGCAAGGTGGAGTCGATGGCACTGACTGCGGTATCAGGGTTGCTTGGGGCCGTCACATCGGCCAGGCCACGCAGGATCTGCGACAGGATCACCCCGGAGTTTCCGCGTGCGCCGTGCAGCGCCCCGGACGACAGTGCGGCCGCGACCCGGCCCACCTCACCCGAGGCGGCCTCGGTGTTGGCCTCGGCCAGGGCCGAACGCATGGTGAACAGCATGTTTGTTCCGGTGTCGGAATCGGCGACCGGGAAGACATTGAGCCGGTTGATCTCGTCGGTATGGGTGATCAGGTCGCCGACGGCGGTGTGCGCCCAGTCCCGCAAGGTCGCCGCATCCAGCCGACGATCGGGGTTGCCCACCTGCGCCCACCTTCCTGCCGCCACCTCCGGTGGCTGCAAGCCTAATCACTCCGGGCGACAGCACAGGTCACGTCCGTCCGGCCGCGATGGGGCGTTTTGGTGGTTGCCCCGCCTGGCGGGTATCCTGATCAGGTTGTCGGGCCACCCGCTGAGGTCGTTGGCCCTCAAGCAGACGTTTTGAGGAGTGTCACATATGGCTGCCGTGTGCGATATCTGCGGAAAGGGCCCCGGCTTCGGTAAGTCGGTGTCCCACTCGCACCGTCGGACCAGCCGTCGGTGGGACCCGAACATCCAGGTCGTGCACGCCGCGCGTCCCGGCGGTAACAAGCAGCGCCTGAACGCCTGCACCTCGTGCATCAAGGCCGGCAAGGTCGTCCGCGGCTAAGTCCGCTCTTTTCTCGCCGAGAGCGCAGGACACCCCTGCCTCCTCGGCGAGTGTGCGCGACCGCCTGAGCCGCGCTACTCCAGTCGCCAGTCGATCGGCTCGGCACCCATCTGCGTCAGCAACTCGTTGGCGCGGCTGAACGGCCGAGATCCGAAGAAGCCGCGCGACGCAGACAGTGGCGACGGGTGCGGTGATTCGATCGCGACGCAGTGGTCGGACAGCATCGGCTTGAGCGTCCCCGCGTCACGTCCCCACAGGATCGCCACCATCGGCTGACTGCGGGCCATCAACGCGCGGATCGCACATTCGGTGACGGCCTCCCAGCCCTTGCCGCGATGTGAGGCCGGCGTACCCGGCCGCACGGTGAGCACCCTGTTGAGCAGCAGCACACCCCGCTGTGCCCAGGCGGACAGATCGCCGTTGGACGGCTTGGGATAGCCCAGATCCGCGGTGTACTCGGTGAAGATGTTCTCCAGACTGCGCGGCAGCGGCCGAACATCCGGGGCGACCGAGAAGCTCAGGCCCACCGCGTGCCCGGGCGTCGGATACGGGTCCTGTCCGACGATCAACACCCTGACGTTGTCGAACGGAAACGTGAAGGCACGCAAGATGTTCTGCCCTTCGGGCAGATAGCCGTGGCCGGACGTCGTCTCCTCGCGCAGAAACTGCCCCAGCGCGGCGACATGATCGGTCACCGGCGCCAGCGCACTGGCCCAACCGCTTTCGACAAGTTCAGGAAGTGGACGCGCAGTCATGGTGTCTCAACGTAATGGGGCGCCGGAATCAAACGACTGCCAGCCCGCCTCCCCGTCCCACCCCGCCCCGTCGACCAGCACCCGTGCCGGCCCCGCCCGTACCTGTCCGATGGCCCGCCAACCGGCCGGCACCGCACCGGGAAACGCGGCGACGAAGGCGTGGTCTTCTCCCCCGCCCAGAACCCACGACCACGCGTCGGCACCGACCGCAGCGGCCGCGGGCGCCAGGGCACGATAATCGGGCGCCAGCGCCGCTGTGGACACGTCCAACGTCACCTGCGACGCCGCGGCCAGGTGCCCCAGATCGGCGATCAGGCCGTCGGAGACGTCCGTCATCGCCTGTGCCCCGGCATCGGCGGCCGCCGCGCCCTGCCCGTACGGCGGTTCGGGCACCAGGTGCCGATGCCTGAGCTCCGCGAATTCTGCTGAGCCCACACCGTCACGCCACAGCCGCAGTCCCGCGGCCGAGCGGCCCAGGTCCCCGGCCACCGCCAGCGTCGCCCCAGCCCGCGCCCCGGACCGCAGCACCGCCGCCCGACCACCTAGGTCCCCCAGTACCGTCACCGACACCACCCAGCAGTCGGCCTGGACCAGGTCGCCGCCGACCACGCCCGCCCCCAGTCGCTCCGCCTCAGCCCACATCCCGTCGGCCAGGGCCGCGGCATCGGCGGCGGAAGTGTGGGCTGGGGCGCCGAAGCCGACGACGAACGCGGTGGGGCGTGCACCCATCGCCTCGATATCGGCGGCGTTCTGCGCGATCGCCTTGCGGCCGACCTGCTGTGGGGTTGACCAGTCCAGCCGGAAATGCCGACGTTCCACCAGCATGTCGGTGGACACCACGGCCCGGCCGTCGGCGCACTGGACCACCGCCGCATCGTCCCCTGGCCCCAGCTGGGTGGTGGTGGGCTGACGTCGCCCGGCCACCAGCCGGTCGATCATGGGAAACTCTCCAAGCTGACCCAGCGTGGGCTCGTTACCGCGCACAGCCTGGAGTGTAGGTGTGATCAGAACGGTAGGCGGGGCGTGACCAATCCGGAGAACGACGCGGACGGACCGCCGCGACTTGCGTTGATCGTCGCGCTGGTGGTCGCGGTCGCCGCGGTAGGCGCGGCACTGACCGTCGCCGCGCGACACCACCCGGGCAAACGGCCGGCCGGACCGGTGCCGGTCGCGGCGGTGCCCGCCCCGCACGCCGACAGCGAAGACTGCCGTGCCCTCCTCGACGCCCTACCGGATCGGCTGGGCGACTATCGGCGCGCCGAGCTCGCCGCACCGGCACCGGAGGGCGCGGCGGCCTGGACCGCCGACGACGGCGAGGCCGTGGTGCTGCGCTGCGGGCTGGACCGGCCGGCCGATTTCGTGGTGGGTTCACCGCTCCAGGTGGTCGATCACGTGCAGTGGTTCGAGGTCCGCGAAGGCGACCGCGCCACCTGGTATGTGGTCGACCGGAAGGTCTATCTGGCGCTGACATTGCCGCCGGGATCGGGCCCTACGCCGATTCAAGAGGTGTCGGATCTGATCGCCGGCACCGTCGACGCCGTACCGATCAGACCGGGCCCGCCGCGCTAGCGATCGCCGGCCCCGACGATTCGCACCGAGCGTGCAATCAGACTGAATATTTGGCTGCTTTTTCGCCCTCAGTGCACGCTCGGCGCGCTAGCTAGCAGGCCGGCGTCAGCGGAGCCCCACGCCGCGAGCCAGGGCGGTGTCGACCATCGTCGCCAGCAGCGTCGGGTAGTCGACACCGCTGGCCGACCACATCCGCGGGTACATCGAGATGGTGGTGAATCCGGGCATGGTGTTGATCTCGTTGATCACCGGTCCGCTGTCGGTCAGGAAGAAGTCCACCCGAGCCAGCCCCTGGCAGTCCAGCGCGGCGAATGCCCGAATCGCCAATTGCTGCACGGCTTCGGCGACCTCGTCGTCGATCTTGGCGGGCACGTCGAGTTCGGCAGCGTCGTCGAGGTACTTGGTGGCGAAGTCGTAGAAGGAGTCGTCGCGGCCCCGCACACCGGCCACCCGGATCTCCGCCACGGTGCTGGCGGCCACCGTGCCGTCGGGGAACTCCAACACGCCGCATTCGATTTCACGCCCGATCATCGCGGCCTCGACAATGACCTTGGGGTCGTGCCGGCGCGCCTCGGCGATCGCGGCGGGAAGCTCGTCGTAGGACATCACCCGGCTGACCCCGATCGAGGACCCGCCGCGCGCCGGCTTGACGAACAACGGCAGCCCCAAGCGCTCCCGATCCTCGATCGACAGCGTCTCCTGGCGCGGCCGCAACACGGCATAAGGTCCGGTCGGCAGACCCTCGGCGGCCAGTAGCTTCTTGGTGAACTCCTTGTCCATGCCCGCCGCGCTGGCCAGCACCCCGGCGCCCACATAGGGCACCCCGGCCAGCTCCAGCAGCCCCTGCACGGTGCCGTCCTCGCCGTAGGGGCCGTGCAACACGGGAAACACCACGTCGACCGACGCCAGCACCTCCGCGGAACCCGCGGACGACAATGCGATCAGCTGACCGGCACGCTGTGGGTCGGCCGCCAGCGCCAGTTCCGCACCGGAGGCCGAGCTGACCGCCGGCAGCTGGCGGTCGGTGATCGCCAACGTGTCGGGGTTGCCGTCGGTGAGCACCCACGCCCCTTCCGGGGTGATGCCGACCGCGACGACCTCGAAGCGTTGCGGATCCAGGTTGCGCAGGACGCTACCCGCCGAGACGCACGAGATAGCGTGCTCGCTGCTGCGGCCGCCGAAGACTACGGCCACCCGGGTGCGTTCGTGGGAATTCACACGCCAGAGGCTACCGGGGCCGCTCACTCCGGCTTGGTGCGACGTCCCAGCAGCAGTGCCACCGCCTCGTTGACCGACGAGCCCTTGTGGCAGACCCGGTGCACGGCGTCGGTCAGCGGCATCTCCACGTCGTAGCTCAAGGCCAGGGCCAGCACCGACTGGCACGACGTCACGCCCTCGACGACGTGACCGTCGGCGGTGCTCAACAACCCCGCCGACCCGGGCACCGGCGGCATCGCCTCGCCGCGGCCGAGGCGCTCGCCGAACGAGCGGTTGCGCGAATGCGGCGATGTGCAGGTGGCCACCAGGTCGCCCACTCCGGCCAGCCCGGCCAGGGTGGCGCCCTTGGCGCCCAGCGCGACTCCCAGACGGATGATCTCGGCCAGGCCCCGGGTGATGATGGCGGCCGCGGTGTTCTCACCCAGCCCTACCCCGGCCGCCATCCCGCAGGCCAGGGCGATGACGTTCTTGCAGGCCCCACCGATCTCGGTGCCGACGACGTCGGAGTTGGTGTAGGGCCGGAAATAGCCCGTGTTGAGCATCCGCTGCAGCGCCACCGCCCGGCCGGAGTCCGTGCAGGCGACGACGGTGGCTGCGGGCTGTTCGGCGGCGATCTCCGCCGCCAGGTTGGGACCGGACACCACCGCGACCTGACCGGGGTCGAATCCCGTCACCGCGGCGACCACCTGGCTCATCCGCATCAGCGTGCCCAGCTCGATGCCCTTGGCGACGCTGACCAGCGTGGCGCTGTCGGTCAGGTGCGGCGTCCATGCCTGCAGATTCGCCCGCATCGTCTGCGCCGGCACAGCCAGCACCACGGTGGTCAAGCCGTCCAGCGCCTCGGCCGGATCACTGGTGGCGCGCACCGCGGCGGGTACCTCGAAGCCCGGCAGGTAGTCGGGGTTGCGCCGGGTCTCGTTGATCTGCGCGGCGATATCGGGCCGGCGTGCCCAGAGCCTGACGTCACTGCCGGCATCGGCGAGCACCTTGGCCAGCGCCGTGCCCCACGCGCCCGCGCCCATCACCGCGACCGTGCCCTCGGTGCCTGCCATCGCACACCACCTCCCTATAAGCGCATCACCCTAGCGGGGATCGCAAGCGCGGCGGAGCCGGGCGAAGCGGGTCACCGCTATGAACCCAGCGCGCGGAACGTTCAGCCCGACGCTGGCAGGATGTGAGGTGTGAACTCCGCACAGGCCGAGGTATCCGGCATCGGCCTGATCATCGCCGTCAAGCGGCTCAGCGTGGCCAAGACCAGGCTGGCGCCGGCTTTTCCCGCACCGCTGCGGGAGGCCGTGGTGCTGGCCATGCTGGTGGACACCATCAGCGCGGCGGTGGCCGCCCGCGGACTCGAACACATCACCGTTGTGACTCCCGATGCGGCCGCCGCGGCAGCCGCCGCCGAGCTCGGAGCCGAGGTGCTGGAGGACCCGACTCCAGAAGGTCACGGCGACCCGCTGAACAACGCACTCGCCGCTGCCGAAGCCGCAGTAACCGAATCGGTACCCAATATCGTTGTGCTGCAGGGCGATTTGCCGGCTTTGCAATCTTACGAGCTCGACGAGGCGATCGCCGCAGCGCGGACACACCAGCGCAGCTTCGTCGCTGACCGGCATGGGATGGGCACCGCGGCGCTCTTCGCGTTCGGCACCGCGCTGGACCCGAGGTTCGGCAGAAATTCATCTACGCGACACCGGGAATCCGGCGCGCTGGAACTGACCGGAGCCTGGCCTGGCCTGCGCTGCGACATCGACACCCCGGAAGATCTCGCGGTAGCGCGTCGGCTCGGAGTCGGTACCGCAACAGCCCGTGCACTCGCACATGCCAAGTCCGGTGGCAGCACCACGCGGGATGAGCAATGATTTCGGGGTGGACGAAATCGAGGGCAGCGAACTCACCGAGACGCGTAGCGACACGACCGACTGGCGTCCGCACGACGCCGCTCCGACTGCACCACCCGCTGCCACCGAGACGCTTTCGGCCGGCGACGACGACGAACTGCCCGCCGACCGCTACCTCAACCGCGAACTGAGCTGGCTGGACTTCAACGCCCGAGTGCTGGCTCTGGCCGCCGACACCTCATTGCCGCTGTTGGAACGGGCCAAGTTTCTGGCGATCTTCGCCTCCAATCTGGACGAGTTCTACATGGTCCGGGTCGCCGGCCTCAAACGCCGCGACGAGATGGGCCTGTCCGTGCGCTCGGCCGACGGCCTGACCCCCCGTGAGCAACTGCGCCGCATCGGCGAACGGACCCAGCAGATCGCCACCAGCCATGCGCGGGTGTTCCTCGACTCGGTCCGCCCGGGGCTGGCCGCCGAAGGCATCCACATCGTCACGTGGGCCGACCTGGAATCGACCGAGCGCGACCAGCTGTCGGGGTACTTCCACGAGCAGGTGTTCCCGGTGCTGACACCGCTGGCGGTCGACCCGGCACACCCCTTCCCTTTCGTCAGCGGGCTCAGCTTGAACCTGGCGGTGACGGTCAAACGTCCCGAGGACGGTGGAAGTCACTTCGCGCGGGTCAAGGTCCCCGACAACGTCGACCGTTTCGTCGAACTCGATGTCGGCGCCAGCAGCAGCGACAGCCGCGGCGAGGTCCGATTCCTGCCGATGGAGGAGCTGATCGCGGCATTCTTGCCGGTGTTGTTCCCCGGCATGGAGATCGTCGAGCATCACGCGTTCCGCATTACCCGCAACGCCGATTTCGAAGTCGAAGAGGACCGCGACGAAGATCTGTTGCAGGCCTTGGAGCGGGAGCTGGCGCGGCGCCGGTTCGGGTCACCGGTGCGCCTCGAGGTCGCCGACGACATGACCGAGCACATGCTGGAGCTGTTGCTGCGCGAACTCGACGTGGACCCCGGTGACGTCATCGAGGTGCCGGGCCTGTTGGACCTGTCATCGCTGTGGCAGGTCTACGGGCAGGACCGGCCCGATCTCAAGGACCGCACCTTCGTCCCGGCCACTCACCCGGCGTTTGCCGAACGGGAAACCCCCAAAAGCATTTTCGCCACCCTGCGTGAAGGCGATGTGCTGGTACATCACCCGTACGACTCGTTCGCCACCAGCGTGCAACGGTTCATCGAACAGGCGGCCGCCGACCCGGGCGTGCTGGCGATCAAGCAGACGCTCTACCGAACCTCCGGTGATTCACCGATCGTCACCGCGCTGATCGATGCCGCCGAGGCCGGCAAGCAGGTGGTGGCACTCGTCGAGATCAAGGCCCGGTTCGACGAGCAGGCCAACATCAAGTGGGCCCGCAAGCTGGAGCAGGCCGGCGTGCATGTGGTGTACGGACTGATCGGTCTGAAGACTCACTGCAAGGTCTGCCTCGTCGTGCGTCGCGAGGGATCGACGATCCGGCGGTACTGCCATATCGGCACCGGTAACTACAACTCCAAGACCGCGCGCCTCTACGAAGATGTGGGACTGCTGACCGCCGACCCGGACATCGGCGCCGACCTGACCGACCTGTTCAATTCGTTGACCGGCTATTCGCGGAAAGTCGCCTACCGCAACCTGTTGGTGGCCCCGCACGGCGTCCGGACCGGGATCATTGAACGCATCGAACATGAGGTCGCGGCACACCGCCAGTCCGGCGACGGCCGGATCCGGCTCAAGCTCAACTCACTGGTCGACGAGCAGGTTATCGATGCGCTCTACCGCGCCTCTCGCGCCGGAGTCCGAGTCGAGCTGTTCGTCCGCGGGATCTGCGCGTTGCGCCCCGGGGTCGAGGGTTTCTCCGAAAACATCCTCGTCCGATCGATTCTCGGCCGATTCCTGGAACACTCCCGCATCATCCACTTCCGCGCCATCGACGAATTCTGGATCGGCAGCGCCGACATGATGCACCGCAATCTGGACCGCCGGGTCGAGGTGATGGTGCAAGTGAAGAACCCGCGGCTGACCGCGCAACTGGGCGATGTGTTCGACTCCGCCATGGATCCGGCCACCCGCTGTTGGGAGCTCGGGCCAGACGGTCAGTGGACGGCCGAACCGCAGGCGGGGGCCACGGTCCGCGACCACCAGGTGTCGTTGATGGACCGGCATCGCAATTCCTGACATCTCCGCCCACTACCGCCCACGAAGTCCGAATTGACCTGCAGGAGTGCAAGGTGCTCGAAACGACAGTGTCGAATGGCTCCGGGACGGTAGACAAGGTCGTCCACGCCGCCGGTGCGGTGCTGTGGCGGACGCGGCGCAATGCCGTCGAAGTGGCCCTCATCCACCGCCCGCGCTACGACGACTGGTCACTGCCCAAGGGCAAAGTCGATCCCGGTGAGACCGAACCGGTGACAGCCGTGCGGGAGATCCTCGAGGAGACCGGCCAGCACGCGCAGCTGGGCCGCCGGCTGGGGGCGGTCCGCTATCCGGTCACCCAGGGCGTCAAGAAGGTGCGTTACTGGGCCGCGCAAGCGGTGGGCGGAGATTTCGTGCCCAACCACGAGGTCGACGACATGGTCTGGCTACCGGTCGAAGCCGCAATGCGGGAACTGCAGTACGCCTATGACCGGAAGATATTGCGGCGGTTCGCCAAGCAGCCCGCAGACACCGAAACGGTGTTGATCGTGCGGCACGGCACCGCCGGCCGTCGGTCGCGGTTCTCCGGCGACGACCGCCAACGGCCACTGGACAAGAAGGGGCGTGCGCAGGCCGAAGCGCTCACCGATCAGCTGCTGGCCTTCGGCGCGACCACGGTGTACGCGGCCGACCGGGTGCGCTGTGAGCAGACCGTGGAGCCATTGGCCGCCGAACTCGGGGTGGCGGTACACAGCGAACCGACGCTGAGCGAGGAGTCGTACGCCGACAACCCGAAAAGGGCCCGGCGCCGGGTAGTGGAGATCGCGCAATTGGGCGGCACACCGGTTATCTGCACCCAGGGCAAGGTGATTCCGGATTTGGTCGCCTGGTGGTGCGACCGCGACGGTGTCAGCCCGGACAAGTCGCGCAATCGCAAGGGCAGCACCTGGGTGTTGTCGCTGTCGGGCGGCCGGCTGATCGCCGCCGACCACCTCGGTAGTCCGCTGGCTACCCAAGCACTGGTGTGAACGACCGAGCGCCGCGGGGATAACCCCGCGGCGCTCGGCTATTCGTTGCTACTTGCGACCCTTACGGGCCGGTGCCTTGGTGGCTTTCTTGGCCGGAGCCTTCTTCGCCACGGCCTTGGTGGCGGCCTTCTTGGCGACAACCTTCTTGGCCGGAGCCTTAGTCGCTGCCTTCTTCGCGACAACCTTCTTGGCCGGAGCCTTAGTCACAGCCTTCTTGGCCGGAGCCTTCGTGGCTGCCTTCTTCGCGACAACCTTCTTGGCCGGAGCCTTAGTCGCTGCCTTCTTCGCGACAACCTTCTTGGCCGGAGCCTTAGTCGCTGCCTTCTTGGCGACAACCTTCTTGGCCGGAGCCTTGGCGGCAGTCTTCTTCGCGGCGGCCTTGGTGGCCTTCTTCGCCGGCGACTTCTTCGCGGCCTTCGCGGGCGTGGCGCTGGCACCAGCACCGCGCTTGACGGCGAGCCCCTCGGACGGGACACGCTGCGCGCCAGAAACAATCGCCTTGAACTGCGCCCCGGGGCGGAAGGCGGGAACGGACGTCGGCTTCACCTTGACCGTTTCACCGGTGCGGGGATTGCGGGCCACGCGCGCGGCGCGACGACGACGCTCAAAAACGCCGAACCCGGTGATGGTGACGCTCTCACCCTTGTGGACGGCGCGCACAATGGCATTGACGAAATGCTCGACGGCCTCGGTCGCCGACCGACGGTCGGTGTCCAATTCCTTTGTGAGCACCTCGATGAGCTCTGCTTTGTTCATCCAATCCCTCCGAAACCAGTGGC
Organism: Mycobacterium sp. SMC-15; assembly: GCF_045310925.1. NCBI lineage: Bacteria > Bacillati > Actinomycetota > Actinomycetes > Mycobacteriales > Mycobacteriaceae > Mycobacterium > Mycobacterium sp. SMC-15. The sequence goes on from NZ_JBJIAJ010000004.1 coordinate 125,435, forward strand.
CCTACTTGAGCCGACTAGAGCACACGGTAAACCCTGATACCACTGATATCCAAGAGCCACGCGCAATTTCAGACGAGATTATGGGCGAATTCGGCAATCCGGTTACCGCCCTTGGACGCTGACGAGAGCGTCGTTTCGACCGGAATTAAGCTCCGGCACGGGGCCTCAAGAAGCAGGCAGAGTGCGCGGTTTCCAGCTCGGGCGAGCCGCCTCGAAAGAATCGATATCGTCGAGTTTCCGCAGCGTAAGGCCTATATCGTCGAGCCCCTCGGACAGCCGCCAGGCGGTGTAGTCGTCAATCGTGAACGCCACCACCACCGTTCCGGCGGTGATATTCCGATCTTGAAGATTGACAGTGATTTCCAGCCCCGGGCTCTGCTCGATGACTTTCCACAGCAGTTCCACATCATCCTGGGCCACCTGGGCCGCCAGCAAGCCAGCCTTGCCAGCATTGCCGCGGAAGATGTCGGCGAATCGGGAGGAGATCACCACCCGGAACCCGTAGTCGAGCAGCGCCCAGACCGCATGTTCCCGCGAGGATCCGGTGCCGAAGTCCGGTCCGGCCACCAGCACCGAACCTTGGTCGAAAGGGCTGAGATTCAGCACAAAGGACGGGTCGGTGCGCCACGTGGCGAACAGGCCGTCCTCAAATCCCGTCCGGGTGATGCGCTTCAAATAGACCGCGGGAATGATCTGGTCGGTGTCGACATTGGACCGCCGCAGCGGGACTCCGATTCCGGTGTGGGTGTGGAAAGCGTCCATGACAAGGCTCCTTTTTCGTACCGGCGGCGGTCAGTTCAAGTCGGCGGGGGCCGACAGCGTCCCACGGACAGCGGTGGCAGCGGCGACGACCGGAGAAACCAGGTGGGTGCGTCCGCCCTTGCCCTGCCGGCCCTCGAAGTTGCGGTTGGACGTCGACGCAGACCGCTGCCCCGGCTCCAGCTGATCGGGGTTCATCCCCAGGCACATTGAGCAGCCGGGTTGGCGCCATTCGGCACCTGCGGCGGTGAAAACCTCCGCAAGGCCCTCGGCTTCGGCCTGATTGCGCACCCGCATCGAACCCGGCACCACGAGCATCCGCACCCCGTCGGCCACCTGATGCCCACGCAACACGTCGGCCACCGCGCGCAGATCCTCGATGCGACCGTTGGTGCACGACCCGACGAAGACCGTGTCGACCGCGATCTCGCGCATCGGCGTTCCCGGTTGAAGGTCCATGTACGCCAACGCCTTCTCCGCGGCCCGTCGCTCGGCCTCGTCGTGGATCGCCTCCGGGTCGGGCACCTGGGCGCCCAGCGGGACACCTTGGCCCGGGTTGGTGCCCCAGGTCACGAACGGCGTCAGCGTGTCCGCGTCGAGGTGGACCTCGGCGTCGAACACCGCACCCGGGTCAGTGCGCAAGCTGCTCCAATAGTCCACCGCGGCGTCCCAGTCGGCGCCGGTCGGCGCGTGCGGCCGGCCGCGCAGGTACTCGTACGTGGTCTCATCGGGAGCGACCATGCCGGCCCGAGCGCCGGCCTCAATGCTCATGTTGCAGATCGTCATCCGGGCCTCCATCGATAGCGCCTCGATGGCGCTGCCCCGGTATTCGATGACGTAACCCTGGCCGCCGCCGGTGCCGATCTGGGCGATCACCGCCAAGATGATGTCCTTGGCCGTGACACCCTCGGCGAGTCGCCCGTCGACATTGACCGCCATTGTCTTGAAAGGCTTCAGCGGCAGCGTCTGGGTGGCCAGCACGTGTTCCACCTCGGAGGTGCCGATACCCATCGCCAGCGCACCGAACGCGCCGTGGGTGGAGGTGTGACTGTCGCCGCAGACCACCGTCGTACCCGGCTGGGTGAGCCCCAGCTGCGGCCCGATGATGTGCACGATCCCCTGATCGATGTCGCCCATCGGGTGCAGCCGGATGCCGAACTCGGCGCAGTTGTGCCGCAACGTCTCGACCTGGGTACGCGACACAGGGTCGGCGATCGGCTTGTCGATGTCGACCGTCGGCACATTGTGGTCCTCGGTGGCGATGGTCAGATCCGGGCGCCGCACCGGACGACCGGCCAACCGCAGCCCCTCGAAAGCCTGCGGGCTGGTGACTTCATGCACCAGGTGCAGATCGATGTAGATGAGGTCGGGTTCGGTCCCACCGCCGGATACCACGACGTGGTCTGCCCAGACCTTCTCGGCCAAGGTGCGAGGCTGCTCGGTCTTGGACATTGCTGCCATCCCCAATCTGTACCGTCTTACATTCTGAGACGCTAGTATCTGTATATGGGACAGCATAGCGGTATCGGCGTTCTGGACAAAGCACTGGCGGTGCTCCACTCAGTCGCCGAATCGCCGTGTGGGCTGGCTGAACTGTGCGAGCGCACCGGCCTGCCCCGCGCCACCGCACACCGGTTGGCCGCAGGCCTGGAGACCCACCGGCTGCTCGGCCGCGACGATGAGGGCCGTTGGCAGATCGGCCCCGCGGTCAGCGAACTGGCGTCCCGCGCCGACGATCCGCTTCGCGCCGCCGGAGCGGCGGTGCTGCCACGGCTGCGAGAGATCACCGGGGAGAGCGTGCAGCTGTATCGCCGCGAGGGTTCCGAACGAGTCTGTGTTGCGGCGCTGGAACCGCCTGCGGGGCTAAGAGACACAGTTCCGGTCGGCGCCCGGTTGCCGATGACGGCCGGTTCGGGCGCCAAGGTCTTGCTGGCCTACGCCGATGCAGGCGTGCAACAGGAAGTGCTGGCGGCGGCCAAGTTCACCAGTCGCACCCTCGCGGAGATGCGCCGGCGGGGCTGGGCGCAAAGCGTTGCCGAGCGCGAGCCCGGGGTGGCCAGCGTGTCGGCACCGGTGCGCGATCACCGCGGCACGGTGGTCGCAGCGATCTCGGTGTCGGGTCCGATCGACCGGATGGGGCGGCGCCCGGGGGCGCGCTGGGCCGACGACCTGCTCGCGGCGGCCGGCGACCTGACGGCCCGGCTGTAACCCGGGCGCGGGGGTCCCGGTCCGCCTGTCAGACTGCAGAGATGGGAACCAAACAGCGCGCACAGATCGTCATGACCGATGCCGAGGTAGCTGACTTCGTCAACACTCACCGCACCGGAACACTGGCCACCATCGGGCCCGACGGCCAGCCCCACCTGACCGCGATGTGGTACGCGGTGCTCGACGGCGAGATCTGGCTCGAGACCAAGGCCAAGTCCCAGAAGGCGGTCAACCTGCGCCGCGATCCTCGGGTCACCTTCCTTCTGGAAGCCGGTCAGACGTACGACACGCTGCGCGGGGCCGCGTTCGAGGGCATCGCCGAGATCGTCGACGACCCCGAGACCATCTTCCGGGTGGGCGTCAGCGTCTGGGAGCGCTACACCGGCCCCTACACCGACGAGATGAAGCCCGGCGTCGACGCGATGATGAACAACCGGGTGGCTGTGCGCATCGTCACACGGCGCACCCGCTCCTGGGACCACCGCAAGCTCGGGTTGCCGGCCATGCCGCTGGCCGGTTCCACCGCCCCGAAGGGCGACTGAACCCACTCTGGATCAGGTCGACACAAAAAGGCCCCGCACCGTGACGGTGCGGGCCTTTTGCGATGTACCCCCGATGGGATTCGAACCCACGCTACCGCCGTGAGAGGGCGGCGTCCTAGGCCGCTAGACGACGGGGGCTAGAACATTTCCGGGTTGCCAGCATAGCTCAACCCGTACGGCCCGCCTAATCGCTTGCAGCGGACCGCTTTTGCTGGGGTACCAGGACTCGAACCTAGAATGGCTGAACCAGAATCAGCTGTGTTGCCAATTACACCATACCCCATTGGCCGGCCATTACCGCTGGTCAGAGTGCCGGTGGGGCACTACTGGCCAGCCGTTCTTGGGCCGACGAGCAGACTACCAAACTTCTAGCGCGAAGTTGTCATCGCGCTTCCCCAACGCCGTCCCGGGCGCTGCGGAGCCGGTCCAAACTGCGGTTCGAGCCCAACAGTTCCAGCGACTCGAACAGTGGCGGGCTGACCAATCCACCGGAGACACCGACCCGGATCGGGCCGAACGCCTTGCGCGGTTTGAGCCCCAGATCGTCCAGCAGCGCGGCCTTCAGCGCAGCCTCGATGTTGGCGGTGGTCCACTCCCCCACGCCCTCCAGGGCCGCAATGGCCGCATCCAACACCGGAGCCGCGTCGGGGCCCAGCTCCTTGGCGGCGGCCCGCGGGTCCAGCTCGTAGTGCGAGTCGTTGAAGAACCTCAGCAGCGGCCATGCGTCCCCGAGCACCACGATGCGGGTCTGCACCAGCGCAGCGGCCACCGCGAAGCCGGCGTCGTCCAGACCGGTGTCCTGTCCGTGGGTGTCGAGATAGCTGCGCAACCGTGCGGTGAAGTCGTCGAGGTCGAGCAGCCGGATGTGCTCGGCGTTGAGCGCATCGGCCTTCTTCTGGTCGAACCGGGCCGGATTGGAGTTGACGTTGACCACGTCGAACGCGGCAACCATCTCGTCGATACTGAACACGTCGCGGTCGTCGGCGATGGACCAGCCAAGCAATGCCAGATAGTTCAACAGTCCCTCGGGGATGAAGCCTCGGTCGCGGTGTGCGAAGAGGTTCGACTGCGGGTCACGCTTGGACAGCTTCTTGGTGCCCTCACCCAAAACAGTTGGCAGGTGGCCGAATTCCGGGATGCGATCGGCGACGCCGATGCGAATCAGCGCCTGGTACAGCGCGATCTGGCGTGGCGTGGACGGCAACAGGTCCTCGCCGCGCAACACGTGGGTGATCTTCATCATGGCGTCATCGACCGGGTTGACCAAGGTGTACAGCGGGTCGCCGTTGGCGCGGGTCAGCGCGAAATCGGGAACGGTGCCCGCCGGAAAGGATGTCTGCCCCCGCACCAGGTCCGCCCAGCCCAGTTCGGTGTCGGGCATCCGCAGTCGCACGACCGGCTTGCGGCCCTCGGCCAGAAAACCGGCGCGCTGCTCGGCGGTCAGCTCGCGGTCGAAGTTGTCGTAACCCAGCTTGGGGTTGCGGCCGGCGGCCAAGTGGCGGGCCTCGACCTCCTCCGGCGTCGAGAACGCCTCGTATGCCTCTCCCGCCGCCAGCAGCCGCGCCACCACGTCACGGTGGATGTCGGCGCGCCGCGACTGCCGGTACGGGCCGTAGGGCCCGCCCACCTCGGGACCCTCGTCCCAGTCCAGATTCAGCCAGCGCAACGCATCCAGCAGCGCCAGGTAGCTTTCCTCGCTGTCGCGTTCGGCGTCGGTGTCCTCCACCCGGAAGACCATGGTTCCGCCGGTGTGGCGGGCGTAAGCCCAGTTGAACAGGGCGGTGCGGATCAGCCCGACGTGCGGCGTGCCGGTCGGTGACGGGCAGAACCGGACGCGAACACCAGATGTGGTCACGAGTTTCCTTTGCGGATAACGGGGTTGGACAGCGTGCCAATGCCTTCGACGGAGACGGACACGGTGTCACCGTGTTCGATGGGGCCGACACCTTCGGGGGTTCCGGTCAGCAGGATGTCGCCGGGCAGCAGCGTCATCACCGCGGAGATCCACTCCACGATGGCGCCGATGTCGTGCATCATCAGCGAAGTCCGGCTGTCCTGCTTGACCACCCCGTTGACCTCGGTGCGAATCGCCAGGTCAGCTGGGTCGAGGTCGGTGACGATCCACGGCCCGATCGGGCAGAAGGTGTCGTGGCCCTTGGCCCGGGTCCACTGCCCGTCGGACTGCTGCTGGTCTCGCGCCGACACGTCGTTGCCGATCGTGTAACCCAGGATGTTGTCCTTGGCCCGCGCGGCCGGCACGTCCTTGCACGGACGTGAGATGACGACGGCCAGCTCACCTTCGTAGTGGACCGGGGAAGCGTTGGCGGGCAGCTGAATCGGCACGTTGGGCCCGATGATCGCGGTGTTGGGTTTGAGGAACATCGTCGGGTTGGCCGGTGGGGCGCCACCCATTTCGGCGATATGTGCCGCGTAGTTCTTCCCGATGCAGACCACCTTGCTAGCCAGGATGGGCGCCAGCAGGCGCACGTCGGCCAACGGCCAGGACCGGCCGGTGAACTCCGGTGTGCCGAACGGATGCTCGGCGATCTCGCGGGCAGTCATCTCGTGTGGCCGGTCCGGGTCTCCTTCAAGACTGACGAAGGCGACACCGTCCGGGCTGGCAATTCGGCCTAGGCGCATTCGAGCAAGCCTAATGGCGATCACAAGCGCGGCGGAGCCGGGCGCAGTGGGTCGCCATCAATCGGCTCAGGCCGATCACAAGCGCGGCGGAGCCGGGCGCAGTGGGTCGCCATCAATCGGCGTAGCTCGCGTCCCTGGTAGACCCGCCTGTGGAAGCATGGTCGGATGTCCACCGAGCCGATCGGCAAAGCCGCTCGCTGGTCGGTCGTGGTCGTCGCCCTGATGGCCACGCTGTGTTCATTCGTCTTCATCAACGGCATCGCCTTCGTCATCCCGATGCTGGAGACCAAACGGGAAACCAACCTGGCGATGGCCGGCCTGCTGGCCTCGATGCCCAGCTTCGGAATGGTGCTGACCCTGTTCGCGTGGGGCGCGTTATTGGACCGCATCGGCGAGCGAATCGTATTGAGTGTTGGCTCCGCGTTGACCGCGCTGGCCACGTTCGCGGCCGCCTCGATGGAGTCGCTGGTCGGGGTCGGCGCGTTCCTGTTTCTCGGCGGTATGGCCGCCGCCAGCGCCAACAGCGCCAGCGGGCGCTTGGTGACGGGCTGGTTCCCGCCGCACCAGCGCGGATTGGTGATGGGTATCCGCCAGACGGCGCAGCCGTTGGGCATCGCGCTGGGGGCCGAGGTGATCCCCGAACTGGCTGAGCACGGGCTGGCGCGGGCGTTGATGTTTCCCGCAACGCTGTGCGCAGTCGCGGCGGTGGCGTGTGCGATCGGCGTGGTGGATCCGCCGCGCATGCCACGGTCGGCGGCCTCTGGCACTGAACTCGCCAGCCCCTACAACAGTTCGAAGGTGCTGTGGCGCATCCACCTGTCCTCGGCTCTGCTGATGGTTCCGCAGTGTGTGCTCGCCACTTTCATGCTGGTGTGGCTGATCGTGGACACCGATTGGTCCATCGCCGCCGCAGGCGGTCTGGTGACGGTGTCGCAGCTGCTCGGCGCCGCCGGGCGGGTGGCCGCCGGCCGGTGGTCCGACCGCGTCAGGTCGCGGCTGCGCCCGATTCGCAGCCTCGCCGTCGCCGGAGCGCTGGCGATGCTGGCTCTGGGCACCGCCGACCATCTGCACTCCCGTCTCGCCGAAGCGGCCATGGTCGTCGCGGCGGTTATCACCGTGCTGGACAACGGATTGGCCTCGACCGCAGTCGCCGAGATCGCCGGCCCCTACTGGAGCGGTCGTGCACTGGGCATCCAGAACACCACTCAGCGGTTGACCGCCGGGATCGCTCCCCCGGTCTTCGGTGCGCTGATCGGTGCCGCCGGTTACCCGGTGGCGTTTGCGTTGTGCGGACTGTTCCCGCTGGCCGCACTGCGTTTGGTACCGGTGAGCGCTGAACCCGAAGGCCGCTCGGCACTGGAGGCGCTGCGAACCCTGCGAGTGCCGCCCGGGCCGCCGCCCGACCCGTCCACGTAACCCCGAGCCGGCGGCCAAGTACCGTCGAAACGATGACGGATACGGATCTTGTCCGGCTTCGGACACCAACTGTGGCGGACGGCCCAGCCCTATGGCAGATGGCCGTCGACAGCGCCACTCTCGACGTCAACTCGCCCTACGCATACCTACTGTGGTGCCGCGATTTCGCCGCTACCTCGGTGGTTGCCGAGGTCGGCGGAGAACCCGGCGGTTCAGCGAGGCTCGACGCAGGAGAGGCGAAGCCGCGACCGCCGCATCAACTCGGCGGCTTCGTCAGCGGCTACCGGCGCCCAGATCAGCCGGAGACCCTGATGGTCTGGCAGGTAGCTGTCAACGCTGCTCACCGTGGCGCCGGCCTGGCCGGGCGGATGCTCGACCACCTGGCGAGCGCGCAGCTCGCCCAGGGCGTGACACATCTTGAGACCTCGATCACACCGGATAACGAAGCCAGCCGACGACTCTTTGGCGCTTTCGCCCGCCGATGGGACGCGCCACTGGCGTGTTCCGAGCTGTTCGGAGCGGATTTGTTCACCGAATCTCATTTGGCAGAAGAACTGTTTCGGATCGGACCGCTTCGGGTACACCCACGACGCCGGTGAGGGCGTGGCAAGGTTGAGATCACAAAATGGTCTCGGTAAGGTCACGGACGCGCAAACGTGAGCCCCGACAGACCTAGTGCGGGGGCATACGAGCGGGGTGGTGGGTCGAGCCGAGATCACCCGCGGCACGAGTTTGATGTCGACCTGTCGTTCCGTTCCGTTGTATGTGACCGACGGACGGAGGAACTATGACGATTTTCGAAACCCTTGAATCCGAAGTACGAAGTTATTGCCGGTCCTGGCCGGTGATGTTCGACCGCGCCAGTGGCTCTCGGATGTGGGATGTCAACGGCAAGGAATATCTGGACTTCTTTGCGGGCGCCGGAGCGCTCAATTACGGCCACAATCACCCCGACCTGCGGGCGCCGTTACTGGAATACCTCAGCTCGGATCGAGTGGTGCACAGCCTCGATATGAACACCGTCGCCAAGGCTGAGTTCCTGGAGCGCTTCAACGAGGTGATCCTCAAGCCCCGCGAGCTCAACTACAAGGTGCAATTTCCCGGACCCACCGGGACCAATGCGGTGGAGTCGGCGCTGAAGCTGGTGCGCAAGATCACCGGCCGCGAGAGCATCATCAGCTTTACCAACGCTTTTCACGGAATGACGCTGGGTGCGCTGAGCGTGACCGGCAACTCGATGAAGCGCGGCGGTGCCGGGATTCCGCTGGTGCACGCCACCCCGATGCCCTATGACAACTACCTCCACGGCGCTACCCCCGACTTCATCTGGTTCGAGCGACTGCTGCAGGACAGCGGCAGCGGCCTGAACGACCCGGCGGGGGTGATCGTCGAGACTGTGCAGGGTGAGGGCGGAATCAACGTGGCCCGCCTGGAATGGCTGCGCGGCCTGGCCGACCTGTGCCAGCGCCACAACCTGCTGCTGATCGTGGACGACGTCCAGATGGGCTGTGGGCGCACCGGACCGTTCTTCAGCTTCGAGGCGGCCGGCATCGTTCCCGACATCGTCTGTCTGTCCAAGTCGATCAGCGGGTACGGGCTCCCGATGGCACTGACGCTGCTGAAGCCGGAACTGGACGTGTGGGAGCCGGGCGAGCACAACGGCACATTCCGCGGCCAGAACCCGTCGTTCGTGACCGCCGCTGCGGCGCTGAACTTCTGGACCGACAATCGGTTGGAGAAGTCGGTACTGCGCAAGGGTGAACTGATCGAACAGGCGCTGACCGAAGTGGTGGACCCGATCCCCGGCGTCAGCACCCGGGGTCGCGGCCTGATCCGCGGCGTGGCCTTCGAACGACCGGAGCTGGCTGGAGAGGTATGCCGTGAGGCGTTCGAGCGCGGGCTGCTGCTGGAGACCTCTGGCCCCGAAAGCGAGGTTGTAAAACTCATGCCGCCGTTGGTCATTGACGACGACGATCTGGCCGAAGGCCTGACGATCGCCGCCCAATCGATCGAAGCCGTCGCCGCCCGTCAACTCACCGCAACCACGTCAGGAGCCAGCCGATGATCGTCCGTACCCTCGCCGAGATCAAGGGCACCGACCGCGACGTCCAGTCCAAAACCTGGAACAGCCAGCGGCTGCTGTTGGCCCGCGACGGGCAGCGGTTCTCGATGCACGAGACCTGCCTGTACGCCGGTACCGAGACCTCGATGTGGTACGCCAACCACGTTGAGGCGGTGTACTGCGTCGGCGGCGAAGGCGAGCTGATCAACGACGAGACCGGCGAGGTGCACCCGCTGCATGACGGCACGCTGTACCTGCTCGACGGTCACGAGCACCACCGCGTTGTCGCCCACACCGACCTGCGCATGGTGTGCGTATTCGACCCGCCGGTCACCGGGCAGGAGGTGCACGACGACACCGGCGCGTACCCCCTGCTCACGGAACAACCACAGGAGACGGCATCGTGACCCCTCCCCTGACCGAGCAAGGCCTCGTCGACCGCTACCCTACGCGCAACAACGTCACGATCGGTATCGAACCGCGGCACGACCCGGTGGTCTGGGCCGCAGAAGCCAACGGCGGCGGCCCGTTGAGCCCGCAACGGGTCGCGCAATTCGACGCCGACGGATTTCTGGCCGTCGACACCGTTTTGGACGCCGACGTCGTGGCAGACCTGCGTAACGAGCTGGACCGCCTGCGCGCCGACGCCGCGCTGGCCGCCGACGAGCGCTCGATCTGCGAGCGCGACAGCGGCCAGATCCGGTCGATCTTCGAGGTGCACCGGATCAGTCCGGCGTTCGCCGCGCTGGTCGCAGACCCGCGCCTGGTGGGACCGGCCCGTCAACTGCTCGGCTCCGACGTCTATGTGCACCAGAGCCGGGTCAACTTCAAGCCGGGGTTCAACGGCCGAGAGTTTTACTGGCACTCCGATTTTGAGACCTGGCATGCCGAAGACGGCATGCCCACCCCACGCGCGGTCAGCGTCTCGGTGGCCCTCACCGAGAACCTGGACAGCAACGGATCGCTGATGATCATGCCCGGGTCGCACCGTTGGTTCGTGTCGTGCCCAGGCCAGACCCCGCCGGATCACTACCGCTCGTCGCTCAAGCAGCAGGAGATCGGCACGCCCGACGATGCGAGCCTGACCTGGTTGGCCGATCAGCATGGGATTCGTCAGATCACCGGACCGGCCGGGTCCGCGGTGTTCTTCGACAGCAACTGCATGCACGGATCGAGCAGCAACATCACGCCATATGCACGCTCGAACGTGTTCATCGTCTACAACAGCGTGGACAACGCCCTGGTGGAGCCGTTCGGCGCTGCCGTTCCGCGACCGACATTCATCGCCAGCCGCGTCTTCGACCCGGTGTAGACCCGGCGGGAGAGGAAAGAGGCTGCTGTGGCACGTTTCCTGTCCATCACGCTGACCGGGCGCGGGGTGTCTTGCCGGGCGCGACTGCTCGAGGAGCAGGCGCCCCTGACCTGCGCCGTGGTCTGGGAAGCGCTACCCGTCGCAGGCCAGGCCTATCACGGCAAGTACGCCCGCAACGAGGTCTACACGCTGTTGCCACCACTGGGCTCCCCCGGACGCGAGAACACCACGGTCACACCAATCCCCGGCGATGTCTGCTTCTTCGACTTCGACGCCGGTGACATCGGCAACCCCGCCTACGGCTATGACAAGGACGGGCAGGCGAATTCACCACTGGGCGCCACCGACCTGGCGATCTTCTACGGCCGCAACAATCTGTTGATCAATGGCGACGTCGGGTGGGTGCCCGGCAATGTCTTCGCCACGATCGAGGACGGCCTGACCGAGATGGCCGCCGCCTGCAACGACTTGTGGATGGCCGGTGCGGTCGGCGAACAGTTGGCCTTCGCCCGGGCCTGACCCTTTCCGGCGAGAGTGCATGTCTGCACAGCGACACGCCGTTGACGACGGCATTCTGCGCACGCTCGCTGGTGGAACGGGACTGTATCTAGCCCAAGACCCGCTCGGCGAACAAGCCGGCCGCCAGCACCAGATCGTCGCTGTGCCGGGGGCCGATGATCTGCATGCCGATCGGCAGACCCTCCGCCGTGGCGCCGATCGGGATGCTCAGCGCCGGCTGTTGAGTCATGTTGAAGGGGTAGGTGAACGGCGTCCACTGGGCCCACCACCGCAGATCGGAATCGACCGGCACGTCGTGGCCGGCGGCGAAGGCCGCAATCGGGGTGGTCGGCGTGATCAGTAAGTTGTGCCGTTCGTGGAAGCGCCCCATGGCAACACCCAGATCCACACTCACCTGGCGGGCGGCCAGATAGTCGACGCCCGACACCGCCGTCCCCCGGTCCCACATGTCGGCCAGCCCGGGGTCGACGAGCCCGCGGTCGCCTTCCCGGCCACGCAGGCTGCCCGCCGCCCCGGTTGCCCACAGCACCTCGAACGCGTCGATCGGGTCGGCGAAGCCGGGATCGGCCACTAGAACGTTCAATCCGGCGTCGGCCAGCGCCTGAACGGCCTCGGCCACCGCGGACGCGATCTGCGGGTCGACGTCGACATATCCCAGCGTCGGCGAATACGCCACGTCGAGACCGACCACGTCGCGCCGGACTTCGCCGCGGTAAGTCGTCAAAGTCGGCGGCAACGACGTGGGGTCGCGAAAATCTGGCAGCGCGATGATGTCCATCAGCATGGCGGCGTCTTCGACGGTCCGGGTGATCGGGCCGGCGTGCGCCAGTGGCCCGAACGGGCTGATCGGATACATCGGCACGCGGCCATGAGTGGGTTTGAAACCCACCACCCCACAGAAACTCGCGGGAATCCGGATGCTGCCGCCACCGTCGGTGCCGATAGCCAAGGGCGCCATCCCGGCGGCGACCGCGGCGGCGCTGCCGCCCGAGGAGCCGCCCGCGGTGCGCGTGGTGTCGACGGGATTGCGGGTGACGCCGGTACGCGGGCTGTCGGTGACGCCCTTCCAGGCCAGTTCCGGGGTGGTCGTCTTACCGAGCAGCACCATGCCGTCGTTGCGGATCTTGTTCACCGCCGGGCTGTCGTCGGGCCACGGCCCCGCCGCGTCGGCGAGCAGCGATCCCCGCAGGGTCGGCCAACCGGCGGTGTGGAAGACGTCTTTGATCGCGATCGGCACCCCGTCCAGCAGTCCCTTGGTGTAGTTGCCGCCCCAGCGGACCTCGGACTTGCGGGCCTCCGACAGCGCCGCCTCCTCGTCGACCAGACAGAAGGCGTTGACCTCGCCGTCACGTTCGCTGATCGCCGCGAGCGCTGCGGCGGTGGCTTCCACCGGTGACAGCTCGCCGGAGGTGTAGGCGGCGACCAGTTGCAGGGCACTCAGTTCGGTGGGGTGAGTCATACGACGTGCCTCCTCAACCGGTTTCGCTGGTCGCCGACGCGCGGCGCTTGTCGACCACGTTGTGCAGCGGCTGGCCGGACATGTACCGGCGGAAGTTGGCGATGAACTGTTGCTGCAATGCGTTTCGCCAACCCTTGATGTCACCGCTGTTGTGCGGTGTCAGGCGTACGTTGGGGACTCTCCACAGCGGATGATCGGCCGGGAGCGGCTCTGGGTCGACGACATCGAGTGCGGCTCCGGCAATGACGCCGGCCTGCAGCGCCGCCACCAACGCATCGGTGTCTACCAGCTCGCCGCGGCCTACGTTGATCAGTCGCGCCGTCGGCCGCATCGCGTCGAGCACCCCGGAATCGACCATGCCCCGGGTCTGCGACGTCAGCGGCGCGGCCAGCACCACATAGTCGGCGTCGGCGACTGCGGCCAACACATCGGTGGTGATCGCGCCGATGTCGGGATCCTCGCGGACGCTGCGTCCAACGCCGCGTACCGACATTCCGACCGCACGCAACAACCGGGCGATGGCCCGCCCGACCGGCCCGGGCCCGACGATCGTGACCGATGCGCCGGCAATCGGCTCGCTGTCGAAGTGCTCCCACCGTTGGACGCGCTGAGCGTCCCAGGACCGCCGGAAGTCCTTGGCGAAGGCCAGGATCTGCCCGAGCACATACTCGGCGATCGGTTCCTCGAAGATTCCGCGGGAATTGGTGATGACGACATCGCTGTCGATCAACTCGTCGAAGAGCACGGCGTCCACCCCGATGGCGGCAACCTGCACCCAGCGCAATGCCTCGGCGGAAGGCCACACCGATGCCAGTGCGGGAGAAGAGAAGTCGTACAAGAAGAGCACGTCGGCACCGACAATGCCGTCGGCCAGCCGCGATGACGGAACCAGGCGTAGCTCCGCGTCTGCGCTGATCGAATCGAGTTGTGCGGGGACCGACTCGCCGTGCTGGACGGTCACCACCGGCCGCGCGTCCACATTGACACCGTAAAAACAGATCGTATGATTGTCAACAATCCAGGGCTGGCCTGGGGGTGGAACGTCAGTATGGGGAAACCCATGGATCTGTCCCAGTTTCCGGAGTTGCCGGACTTCGACGGGCCGGTCGATCAGCGCGGTGTCGGCATCATCGCGCCGTTCGATCTGGCGATCGAACGCGAACTGTGGCGCTGGATCCCTGCCGAGGTGACGCTGCACCTGGCACGTACGCACTACGAACCTGTCCCGGTCAGCCGAGCCATGGCCGAACTGGTGTCTGACACCAATCATCTACAGGCGGCGACCCGAGACGTGCTGCACGTCGAGCCGGAGGTGGTTGCCTATCTGTGCGCGTCGGGGAGCTTCATCCACGGCGTCGAGTACGAGAAGACGCTGGTCTCGGCCATCGAATCCGCCGGAGCCAAGGCAGCGGTCACCACGTCGGGCGCACTGGCTGAAGCGATCATCGCGCTGGACATTTCGCGGATCAGCGTCCTGACCCCCTACGACGGGGAGTTGACCGACCTGCTGCGGGTGTTTTTGAACCAGCTCGGGGTGTCCGTGCTGCACTCCGATCATCTGGGACTGGGTGGCGGGATCTGGAAGGTCAACTACCGCACCGTGGCCGAACGGATTTTGGCCGCGGATCGCCCGGAGGCGCAGGCCATCTTCGTCAGCTGTACCAACCTGCGGACCTACGACATCATCGCTCCCCTGGAGCAGATGCTGGGTAAGCCGATCCTCACGGCCAATCAACTGACGATGTGGGCGTGCCTGGGGCGGATGGACCTGCCGATGATGGGACCCGGCCGGTGGCTCCGCGATGTCTTCACCGGAGCCCCCCAATGACCGGCGCACCACCGACCGTCGGGTTCATCTATCCCGACCACGCCGCCGAGTCGGACTACCCCCATGCCGCCCGCCTGCTGGGCGTGCACCTGCCCGTCGCGCACATCTACGGCACCGACCTGCATGCCGTGCCGGAACTGATGGACCTCGGCAGTCCAGCCAGACTCGCCCACGGCGCTGCGTTGCTGACACCGCAGCAGCCCGCCGCGGTGGTCTGGGCGTGCACGTCGGGAAGCTTCGTGTTCGGCCCCTCCGGCGCTGCCGAGCAGGTTGATCGACTGGCAGCGGAAGCCGGCGTGCCCGCCTCGAGTACGTCGTTCGCGTTCGTGCACGCCCTGGCCGCGCTCGGCTGCCGCCACGTTGCGGTCGCCGCCAGCTATCCGCGCGACATCGCCCAGCTGTTTGTGGATTTCGTTGCCGCCCACGGTGTCACCGTCGAAGCCATGGGAGATTCCGGCATCCCCACCGCGGCGGAGGTGGGCCGGCTGACGCCTGGCCAAGTCCGAGAACTCGCACTGCGCAATGACTCCCCTCGGGCCGATGCGCTGCTGATCCCCGACACCGCCATGCACACCGTCGCCCAGGTCGACGAACTCGATCGACTGCTCGGCAAGCCGGTACTGACCGCCAATGTGGTGACGGTGTGGGAAGGTTTGCGCATCGCCGGGATAAGCCGGCGGACAACCGGGCTGGGCGCATTGTTCGAGGATGGGCGATGACAATCTCACATGATGCCGGGTTCGAGCCATTGAGCCGGCCCTCGACGGCGGAGCTGATCGCCGAGCGGCTCCGGGAGGCGATCACCCGCGGCCGGCTGGCGCCGGGTCAACAACTCGGCGAAGCGACCCTGGCCGCGCAGTTCGCGGTGTCGCGCGGCCCGCTACGCGAGGCAATGCAGCGGCTGGTGGCCGAAGGGTTGCTGCGCAGCGAACGCAATCGGGGCATTTTCGTCGTCGAACTCACCGATGACGACGTCCGCGATGTGTACCAGGCACGCAAGGCCATCGAACGCGCCGCCGTCATCGAAGTGCTGCGCGGCGACACCCGCACCGCGGCCGCCCGACTGCGTGGCCCGGTAGAGGCCTTGCGCGTTGCCGCGTCCCAGGGCGACGGCGCCGCGGCAGCCGATGCCGACCAGGCGTTCCACGAGGTGCTCGTCGAGTGCGCCGGCAGTCCACGACTGCACCGCGCGATGCGGACCCTGCTTTCGGAAACCCGAATACTGCTGGGCGAACTCGAAGAGGCCTACCCCGACCTGCGCGATCAGGTCACCGAACATGTCGTGCTGCGCAAGGCGATCGGTGCCGGTGACGAGGGCCTCGCGATCCGGCTGATCGACGAACACATGGACGACGCCGTACGTCGCCTGTTGGCGCGGCGGGCACAGCTGCTCTTGGCCCCGTCGTAGCTGTTAGCCGATCTGGTCGCCGATCTCTTTGGCCGCCTCGACCAATACGGCCGCCACCCCTCGGTACTGCGAACTGCTCAGTCGGTGAACGGGCGCTGCGGCATTGAGCGCCAGCAGAACTCCCGGCGCACGCGTAGGAATGGGCACCGCGACCGAAGCGACTCCATCCTCACTTCCCTCCCGGTTCACCGCGTACCCCTGTTGTCGTATCTGACTGAGCTCGCGTTGCAGCTGCGTCCTGGTGCCGACCGAATGTGCCGTCACGCGCGGCAGCTCGTCGTCTGGGTACAGACGGGCGATGTCGGCATCGGACAACCGCGCCAGCAGCGCCTTGCCGGTTGAGGTGCAGTGCGCCGGCATCGTGCGCCCGAGCCGTGAGGCAACCCGAACGGCAGCCTGCCCCTCAGCGGCGGCGATGAAGCGAACGCCTGAGCCCTCAAGCATTCCGAGATGGACCGACTCGTTGAGGCGTTCGCTGAGGCGCAGCAAAACCGGCTTTGCCGCACCCTCGACATCGATGCGGTTGAACACCGAGAACGCCACGCTCATCAGCGCGGGCCCGGGGTGATAGGCCTTGGACACCGGATCCTGGCGCACGAAGCCCCGATATTGCAGCATGGCCAACAGACGATGGGCCGTGGAGGATGCGACGTCCAAGTGTTTGGCCGCGTCCGTCAACCGGATCTGCGGCTGCTCTCCCAACAACAGGAGAAGCTTCAGCGCCCGGTCCACCGATCCGATCGGATACTGCGGCACACCCCAGTCTGGAGCCGCGGCGCCGGCGCCCTCGCCGGTCGGCCCCAGCGGTTCATCGCTCTGCATGCCAGAGACAGTACTGCGGGTTGTTGACCTTTTAACCGGCATCCTGGCAAAGTTTTCTCCACGCCCCAGAGATTTTCTCTGCATACCAGACAACGCGGGCCTTCACGACTGGAGACGCATCGATGAGTGATCACCGGCATGTCCTCGATGAGGTCAGGCGGGGAATGATCCCAGCGCACATCTACAACGACGCCGAAATCTTCGAACTGGAGAAAGAGCGACTCTTCCGCCGCGCCTGGATGTTCGTGGCGCACGAGTCGGAGATACCCCAGGGCGGCGACTACGTGGTGCGGCGCCTGCTCAACGACTCCTTCATCATTGCGCGCGACTCCAAGGGCGACGTGCGGGCCATGTTCAACATGTGCCTGCATCGTGGGATGCAGGTATGCCGCGCCGAGATGGGCAACGCCTCCAATTTCCGATGCCCCTACCACGGCTGGTCGTACCGCAATGACGGGCGCATCACCGGCCTGCCCTTCCACCAAGAGGCCTACGGCGGCGAGGCCGGCTTTTCCAAGCGGGGCCAGACCCTATTGCCGGCACCAGGTCTCGCCAGTTACAACGGGCTGATCTTCATCAGCCTTGACCCGCAAGCTCCCCCGCTCGAAGAGTTTCTCGGCGATTTCAGGTTCTATCTGGACTTCTACACCAAGCAGAGCCGCAGCGGCCTCGAGGTGCGCGGCCCGCAACGGTGGCGCATCAAGGCGAACTGGAAGATCGGCGTCGAGAACTTCGCCGGCGACATGTATCACACCCCCCACACCCACGCCTCTGTCGTCGATATCGGGCTGTTTCGTGAACCGAAGGCGCAGAAGCGCAAAGACGGCGCAACGTACTGGGCGACCTGCGGCGGCGGTACCACCTACAAACTGCCGCCGGGCACCTTTGAGGAACGGATGCGCTATGTCGGCTACCCCGACGACATGGTGGGGCGAATCAAGGACGTGTGGTCACCCGACCACCAGCGCATGGTCGCCGACGACGGTTTCATGATCTCGGCGGCATCGGTCTTCCCCAACATGAGCCTGGTGCACAACTGGCCGAAGATTCAAGACAGTGAAGACGTGTTGCCGTTCATATCGATTCGCACCTGGCAGCCGATCAGCGAGAACGAAACCGAGGTGTACTCCTGGTTCGCGGTCGACGCGGCCGCACCCGAGCAGTTCAAGAAGGACTCCTACAAGGCCTATCTGATGTGCTTCGGCTCCACGGGCATGTTCGAACAGGACGACGTGGAGAACTGGGTGTCGCTGACCAATACCGCCGCCGGATCCATGGCCCGCCAACTGTTGCTCAATGGCCGGATGGGCCTGCTCGCCGACGACACTCCGGTGGTCAATGCCCTACCGCCGGAGCAATTCCATGGACCAGGTACCGCTCAAGTCGGCTATAACGAGAACAATCAGCGGGCGATGCTTCGGATGTGGGCCGATCACCTCGAAATGCCTGCGGTGGCGACCACCACCGCGGCGATGGGCACACAGCGCGAAGGCATCACGCCCCTGGTGCAGACCAACGGCACGTCGGCATGCGAGGACGCCTGCGAGGAGGCCCGGGTATGACATCCGCCGAGAAAAGCACGCGGGCGGGGTTTCCACGACCGAGCGATGCCGGCGGCCCCTGGGAGCTGGCAGTCCTGGGTGGTCATGCACCAACGAAGGTCCGTACCGGTAAGCCCTTACCGTTCAACGACACCCGACACCTGCAGGCACATCAGTTCTTGGTCGATGAGGCCTATCTTCTCGACGCGCAGCAGTACACCGAATGGCTCGACACTCTCACCGAGGACATCCACTACTTCATGCCCGTGCGAGTGACCACCGCCTCCGGCGCTGGGTTCGACACGTCGCCCGGCATGGCTCACTTCGACGAGAACAAGTACTCCCTGCACAGACGCGTCGCGCGCTTTGCGACCGAACACGCCTGGACCGAAGACCCGCCGTCACGGCTGCGCCATCACATCACCAACGTCCGCACCTTTGCCTGCGACGATGACCAGCACCTGATCGTCGAGTCGGCCGAACTGCTCTTCCGCAGCCGCGGCGACGTCAACGAGGCTGCGCTGGTCTCCTGCGGCCGCGAAGATCTGTTACGCCTGACTGATCACGGATGGAAGTTGGCGCGCCGCACCATCTATGTCGATGAGTCGGTCATTCGCATGCAGAACCTGGCGGTCTTCCTGTGAGCGCACTCGACGACCTGATGGCCAATGCGGTGGGTGACGCCATAGCCATCGCCAACGAGTTCACCGAAGTCACGCTGCGCCGGGTCGATACTCGCAACGGTTCGCGGCTGCTGATCGCTTCACCGAAGTCGGGACAGTGGATCAGTCTCGATGCCCTGGAACTTGAAGCCTTAACCTGGCAGAACACCTACACATTGGCCGCGATGGTCGGCAAGATGCATCAACCGCTCCTCGCAGACGACAGTGACCTGCCATGACCCGATGGCTGGACGGTAAGCGTGCGCTGGTCGTCGGCGCCGGCTCGGGCATCGGCCGAGCAGTCGTTGACGCATATCTCGACGAGGGAGCCCAGGTCGCGGTGCTGGAACGCGATCGGTCGAAGTGCGATGCCTTGGCACGTCAGCTGCCCGAAGTGCCGGTGACACAGGGCGATGCGACCACTGCCGAGGCAAACGAACGCGCTGTCGCAGCAACAGTCGCGGCATTCGGCGGCCTGGACACGCTGGTCACCTGTGTCGGGATCTTCGACTTCTACAAGGGAATCACCGACATCTCGACCGAAGAGCTGGCGCCGGCCTTCGACGAGATGTTCACCACGAACGTGCTGAGTTATCTGCAGTCGGTGAAGGCCGCCATCCCTGCGCTTCAAGCCCAGGAGCGGTCGTCCATCGTTCTCACTGAGTCTGCGTCGTCGTTCTATCCCGGTCGCGGCGGCGTACTTTACGTCGCGTCGAAGTTCGCCGTGCGCGGCCTCGTCACCACTCTCGCCTACGAACTCGCCCCGAACATCCGGGTCAACGGCGTTGCACCGGGCGGCACGTTGAACACCGACCTGCGCGGTTTGCAGAACCTGTCGCTCGACCAGATCCGCCTTGACGACACCCCCAACCGGGCCCGCGATCTCGCCGCACGCACCCCGCTCAATGTCGCACTCACTCCACAGGACCACGCTTGGAGCTATGTCTTCCTGGCATCGGACCGGTCCCGCGGCATCACCGCAGGGAGCACACATCCCGACGGTGGATTCGGAATGACTACCGGGGGTACAGCGTGACCGCCGACTATCTGGCGCCGCTGCGGCTGGAGGTCGCCCAGGCATGCCGAGTCGCTGCCGCCCGGGGCCTGGTGGACGGCATTCTCGGACACATCAGTGCCCGAGTCGACGAGGAACACCTACTCATGCGGTGCCGCAGCGACTCTGACGACGGCGTCGCATTCACTGGTCCCGACGACATTCGGCTGATCCGCTTTGACGGAACACCGGGCATGCCAGGCGAACTGGACGGGTATCGGGTGCCTAACGAGCTGCCGATTCACGTCGAAACCCTGCTGGCCCATCCCGAACACCGGGCAGTGGCCCACCTGCATCCGGCGGCCGTCGTGGCCGCCGACCTGGCGGGCATCACGATAGAACCCATCTACGGGGCCTTCGACATCCCTGGCGCATGGCTCGCGCGTCGGGGCGTCCCGGTGTACCCGAGGGCCGTGCTGATCCGCACCGCAGAACTCGGCAAGGAGATGGTCGCCGCCATGGCGGGCAAGCCGGTGGTGATCTGCCGCGGCCACGGCATCACCAGTGCCGCAGCCACCGCTGCCCGGGCTGTCCTGCAGGCGATCAGCCTGGACCAACTGGCTTCGATGTCACTGCGGGTCCGCTCCGCGGGCGGCACATTGAGGCCGATCGACGAATCGGATTGGGCGGATCTGCCCGACCTTGGTCCCTCATTCACCGCGGATGCCGCGTGGCGCCACGAACTGGCCCGGCTGGAGCGGTGATGACGGGTCAGGCGGAGATCAGCGCCGAGATCGCGGCGATCCAGGTCGAGTACTCGCGCGCGGGCATGCAAGAGAGCCAGCCGAAGCTGGACTATCCGCCGTACCGCAGTAGCGTGCTGCGCCATCCCAAGAGTCGGCTCCACCTCACGGATCCAGAGGGCATCGAGCTACAGGCGCCCTGTTTCGGCGACGGCGACCTCGGCCCGGGCGACGCCGATCTGACCGCGCAGCACACCGGCTCGCCGATCGGTGAGCGGACCGTGGTGACCGGGCGAATCCTCGACGGTGACGGCAGGCCCGTGCGCAAGCAACTCGTCGAGATCTGGCAGGCCAACGCCAGCGGGCGCTACATCCACCAGGGCGATCAGCACCCCGCACCGTTGGACCCCAACTTCACCGGAGCAGGGCGTTGCCTCACCGACGACGACGGGTGTTACCGGTTCACCACGATCAAGCCCGGCCCGTACCCCTGGCGCAACCACCACAACGCGTGGCGCCCCGCGCATATCCACTTCTCCTTGTTCGGCAGTGATTTCACGCAGCGGATGATCACCCAGATGTATTTCCCCGGCGACCCGCTGTGCGCGTTGGACCCGATCTACCAGTCGATCACCGACCAGAAGGCCCGTGATCGGCTCGTCGCGCTCTACGACCACGACATCACCAGCCACGAATGGGCTACCGGCTACCGGTGGGACATCGTGCTCACCGGTTCAGCCGCAACGCCTTTCGAGGATCACGATGACTAATCGGACGGCCACTCCCGGGCAGACCATCGGCCCGTTCTTCGGCTACGCGTTGCCGTTCGAGCGTGGTAGCGAACTCGTTCCCCCCGGCTCAGTCGGTGCCATCCAGCTGCACGGCACCGTCACCGACGGCGCCGGGGCGCCGGTTCCCGATGCGCTGTTGGAGATCTGGCATGCCGATTCGGACGGCGTCGTGCCAACCTCGAGTTCACTTCGTCGCGACGGCGACACCTTCACCGGGTGGGGACGCGCCGCAACAGACGCCGCCGGCCGTTACTGCTTCACGACGGTGAAACCCGGAGCATCCCAGCAGTCGACACCATTTATTGCCGTCGCCGTGTTTGCGCGGGGCCTGCTGAACCGGTTGTTCACCCGTGCCTATCTGCCGGGAGATCAACTCGACGCAGACCGACTGTTGAGTTCCGTTCCTGCTGACCGTCGCCATACGCTCATCGCGGTAGCCGACGAGCAGGGCTTTCGCTTCGACATCAGACTGCAGGGCGCCGACGAGACGGTTTTCCTGCGCTACCGGGGGCAACCATGACCGACTTGTTGTGGCCCGGCGACCACCGGGCAGGACAGATCTTCAGCGACGCGGCGTACCTGGCTGCGCTGGCGCGGGTCGAAAGCGCCTGGCTCGGTGTGCTTGTCGACTCGGGTATCGCACCGGCGACGGCGCGGTCCGACCTATCTGCGGCGATCACCGCAGCCGACGTGGAACCGGTGGCCGTAGCCGCCGAGGCGACCGGAAACCCGGTGCCCGGCCTGCTCGCATTGCTCCGGGATCGCACCGGCCACGAATCGGCCCGCTGGCTGCACCGCGGCCTGACCAGCCAGGATGTCGTCGACACCGCACTGATGCTGTGCCTGCGCGACACGCTGGACCGCGTTCGCAGCGAACTCAGCAGGCAGGTACGCACCGTGGCCGCGCTGGCCGAAACCTACCGTGACAGCCCCATGCTGGCCCGCACGTTGACCCAGCCCGCTTTGCCGACAACGCTCGGCATGAAGTTCGCCCATTGGCTGACCGGACTTCTGGATGGCGCCGACTGTGTCGCGGCACTGCCGGAGCTTTCAGTGCAGGCCGGCGGCGCCGCGGGAACCATGGCCGCTGCCACCGAGCTGACCGGCTCACCCACCGATGCCCTCGCCCTGTCCGGGCGCCTGGCCGCAGCCCTTGGTCTTGCCGAGGGCCCACCGTGGCACACGACTCGATCAGTCATTACTCGCGTGGGTGACGCGTTGGTGACATGTTGCGACGCCTGGGCCCACATCGCCAATGACGTTGCCGCAAGCAATAGATCCGAGGTCGGCGAATTGGCCGAGGGCAGCGGCGGCGGTTCGTCGACGATGCCGCACAAGAACAATCCGGTGTTGTCCCTACTGATCCGCCGTACCGGATTGGCGGCACCGTCGCTGGCCGCCGGCTTGCACGCCGCGTCGGCCGCCGGTGTCGATGAGCGCTCCGACGGCGGCTGGCACGCCGAATGGGCCGCCCTGCGGACCTTGTCCCGCAATGCCGTAGCCGCCGCGTCGCAGACCACAGACCTACTCGCCGGCCTGGTCATCGACACCGATCGCGCCGCGGCCAATCTTGCGTCCGCCGGTGACCTGCTCGGCGAACAGCGGGCGATGACCGAACTGACCGGAAATACCGCTCGTCGCGACTACACCGGGGCGACAAGCCATCTCATCGATGCCGTGTTGCAGCGCGCACACCACTGGATGGAGGCAACATGAGCGTGCCGCGGCTGGTCGGCACTGACTTCGGCGGACCACCGAACGCGGACCTGCTCCTGCTCGGGCCATCGCTCGGGACATCGGCAACCGCCCTGTGGGGCTTAGCCGCTGAACAACTCGCCGAGCGCCTGCGCGTCATCGCGTGGGACCTTCCCGGCCACGGTCGTAGTCCAGCAGCTCCTGCCTTCCGGATACCGGACCTGGCGGCAGGCGTGCTGGCCTTGGCGGACGAGATCGCGCCGCGCTCGGCGTTCCATTACGCCGGCAATTCGATCGGTGGTGCGGTCGGTCTGCAGCTGCTGCTCGATGCCCCCGAGCGGTTGTCGAGCGCCACGCTGCTATGCACTGGCGTCGCCATCGGTCGGGCCGAGGATTGGGCGACGCGTGCCGCCACCGTGCGCACATCGGGTACCGGCGCGGTCGTCGAGGCCTGTCTGCAACGCTGGTTCGCACCCGGTTTCATCGATCGGGCGCCGGGTCTGGTCGCGGCGCTGGTGGATGCGTTGCGCGGAACCGACGACGAATCGTATGCCCAGGCATGTGTGGCACTGGCCGACTTCGATGTCACCGCACGACTCGGTCAGATCGCCGCACCGGTGTTGGCCATTGCTGGTTCCCGTGATGACGCCACTCCCCCAGAGTCGTTGGGGCGTATCGCCTCCGGTGTCCAACACGGCCGCCTGGTGGTGCTCGACGATGTCGGCCACCTTGCGCCCGTCGAGGCCCCCAAGGCGACCGTCAACCTCATCCTCGCCCATCTGATGGTGCGGGATCCGGTCTACACCGCGGGTATGTCGGTGCGCCGACAGGTCCTGGGCGACGAACACGTCGACCGCACGATCGCACGCACCACCGAGTTCACCGCCGACTTTCAAGACCTGATCACTCGTTACGCGTGGGGCAACATCTGGACCCGAGACGGCCTCGACCGACGCAGCCGCTCGATCGTCACCCTGACCGCCCTGGTGGCTCGAGGCCACCACGAGGAACTTGCCATGCATCTGCGCGCGGCGCGCCGTAACGGCCTGTCCAACGACGAGATCAAAGAGGTGCTGTTGCAGACCGCCATCTATTGCGGTGTACCCGATGCCAATACCGCGTTCCGCATTGCCACGCAGGTGCTGGGCGACCACGACAGCTCGGAGGGTTACCGGTGAGCCGTGCTGCGTTCTGTGACAGCGCTGCCGAGGCGGTATCCGGAGTCGCCGACGGCGCAACGGTTTTGGTAGGCGGATTCGGTTTGGCCGGCCTGCCCACCGTGTTGATCGACGCCCTGATCGCCCAGGGAGCTCGCGATCTGACCATCGTCAGCAACAACGCGGGCACTGCTGATACCGGGCTGGCAGCACTGTTGGCCGCCGGGCGGGTCCGCAAGCTGATCTGTTCGTTTCCCCGTCAGTCCGATTCCTACGTGTTCGACGGCCTGTATCGCGCCGGCAAGATCGAGCTGGAGCTGGTACCACAGGGCAACCTCGCCGAACGCATACGCGCCGCCGGTGCAGGCATCGGGGCGTTCTACTGCCCCACTGGCGTAGGCACGCTGCTCACCGAGGGCAAAGAGATTCGGACCATCAACGGCCGGGACTACGCGCTGGAGTATCCGATTCACGGGGATGTCGCGCTGATCCGCGCCCATATCGGAGACCGCATGGGAAACCTGGTGTATCGCAAGACCGCCCGCAACTTCGGCCCGGTGATGGCCGCCGCCGCCACCCTGACGATCGCCGAGGTGTCCCGTGTCGTCGACACCGGGCAGCTGGACGCCGAAGCGATCGTCACGCCGGGAATCTACGTCGACCGGATCCTGGAGACGAGCTCGTGACGTCGGCCTCTGCGAACACGATCGAGCACATTGATCGCGGCCCGCTGACCCGCGACGAACGTGCCGCAGTGATCGCCCGTGACATCCCTGCGGGTTCGTACGTGAATCTCGGCATCGGACAGCCCACGCTGGTCGCGGATCACCTGTCGCCCGACGACGCGGTGATACTGCACACCGAGAACGGCATGCTCGGCATGGGCCCCGCAGCCCGCGGCGCGGACGTCGATCCCGACCTCACCAACGCCGGCAAGATTCCGGTCACCGAGACTCCCGGGGCCTGCTACTTCCACCACGCCGACTCCTTCGCGATGATGCGAGGCGGGCACCTCGATGTGTGCGTGCTGGGAGCACTACAGGTCAGTCAGTGCGGCGACCTGGCCAACTGGCACACCGGGGAACCGGGCGCAATCCCGGCCGTCGGTGGCGCCATGGACTTGGCGATCGGCGCCAAGGACGTGTTCGTGATGATGGACCTGTTCACCAAGGACGGTGCCGCCAAACTGGTTCCGTCGTGCACCTATCCGCTGACCGGTCTGCGGTGCGTCAGCAGGGTCTATACCGAGTACGCCATCATCGACATCGACACGACTACCGGAACGATTCGGGCCCGTGAAACCTTCGGCATCACCGCCGCTGCCCTGGCGGCGAGATTGCCCGTCAGCTTCAGCTAGCCCAGCACCCATCCACGATGATGCGGCCCAACGCCATGGGGCGCGTCACCATCGCCGTGTCAGAGCAGGTTCAGAATCCGCTCTCCGGTGGCCACGGTAGACAGCTTCTGCCCACCGCGGGTAGCCAGGTGCTGCTCGACGGCCGCATCGACCCGGGCGGCGGCCTCGGGCTCGCCGATGTGGCCCAGCAGCATGGCCACCGACGTCACCGCCGCGGTCGGGTCGGCGATGCCCTGCCCGGCAATGTCGGGCGCACTGCCGTGCACCGGCTCGAACATCGACGGATTGGCACCGGTGGCGTCGATGTTGCCGCTGGCCGCCAGGCCGATCCCGCCGCAGACAGCACCCGCCAGGTCGGTGATGATGTCGCCGAACAGGTTGTCGCTGACGATCACGTCGAACCGGCCCGGGTCGGTGACCATGTAGATCGTGGCGGCGTCGACGTGGGTGTAGGCGGTCTCGACGTCCGGGTAATCCTTGGCGACTTCGGCCACCGTCCGGGTCCACAACGATCCCGCGTAGGCCAGCACGTTGTTCTTGTGCACCAGGGTCAAGTGCTTACGGCGAGCGCGGGCCTTCTCGAAGGCGAACCGGACCACTCGGGCCACCCCGAACGCGGTGTTGACGCTGACTTCGGTGGCGACCTCGTGGGGGGTGCCGACCCGCAGCGCCCCGCCGTTGCCGGTGTAGGGACCCTCGGTCCCTTCGCGCACCACCAGGAAGTCGATCTCCGGCGGATCGGCCAGCGGGCTCGTCACCCCCGGGTACAACCGGCTGGGACGCAGATTGACGTGGTGGTCCAGGGCGAAGCGGGCGTGCAGCAGCAGGCCGCGCTCCAGCACACCCGAGGGCACCGACGGGTCACCGATCGCGCCGAGCAGGATCACGTCGTGGCCGCGGATCTCTTCCAACACCGAATCCGGCAGGACCTCGCCGGTGGCGTGATAACGCTTGGCGCCCAGGTCGTATTCGGTCTTCTCTGTGCCCGGGAGCACGGCGTCGAGCACCTTGACGGCCTCGGCGATAACCTCCGGGCCGATCCCGTCGCCGGGGATGACGGCAAGCTTCAGGCTCATGTCAGGTCTACCTCTTCAATCTTGTTGGCGCCGACCGCAGCACTGATCGCCGACTCCACATCGGCGGGCACCTGGCGATCGACCCGCAGCAGGACGGTCGCCGCAGGGCCTTCGGCGTCCTCGGACAGCTGCGCGGCGTGGATGTTGATGCCCGCCGACCCCAGCAGAGTGCCGATCTTGCCCAGCGCGCCAGGCTGGTCGGAGTAGTTGATGATCAGGTTGACGCCTTCGGCCCGCAGGTCGAAGTGCCGGCCGTTGATCTCAACGATCTTCTCCACCTGCTGGGTGCCGGACAGCGTGCCGGCAACGGTGACGGTCGAGCCGTCGGCGGTGACCGCCTTGAGCTCGACGACGCTGCGGTGGTTGGGGCTTTCGGTGGCGGTGCCGATCTCGGCGTCGACGCCGCGTTCGGCGGCCAGGGCCGGCGCGTTGACGAACGTCACCGGGTCTTCGATGACCGCAGAGAACAGCCCGCGCAACGCCGACAACCGCAGCACCCCAACGTCTTCGGAGGCCAGTTCGCCGCGCACCTGCACCGACAGCGACACCGGCAGCCCATCGGAGAGCGCGCCCGCCAGCAGCCCGAGCTTGCGCACCAGGTCCAGCCAGGGTGCGACTTCCTCACTGACCGCGCCACCGCCGACGTTGACCGCGTCGGGAACGAACTCACCGGCCAGCGCCAGCTTCACGCTCTTGGCGACGTCGGTGCCGGCCCGGTCCTGGGCTTCGGCGGTCGATGCGCCCAGGTGGGGGGTCACCACCACCTGCGGCAGGTCGAACAACGGCGAGTCGGTGCACGGCTCGGTGGCGAACACGTCCAGACCGGCGGCCCGGACGTGGCCGCTGGTGATCGCCGCCGCCAGGGCGGCCTCGTCGATCAACCCGCCGCGGGCGGCGTTGACGATGATCACCCCCGGCTTGGTCTTGGCCAGGTTTTCCGCGCCGATCAGACCCGCCGTTTCGGGGGTCTTCGGCAGGTGCACCGAGATGAAGTCGGCACGGCCGAGCAGCTCGTCGAGGGGCAGCAGTTCGATACCGAGCTGGGCGGCGCGGGCCGCCGACACATACGGGTCGTAGGCGACGATGTGGGCGCCGAACGCGGCCAGGCGCGCCGCGACCAGCTGTCCGATGCGCCCCAGGCCGACCACGCCGACGGTGTGGTCGTAGATCTCGGTGCCGGAGAACGACGACCGCTTCCACTGCTTGCCGTGCAGCGAGGCGTCGGCGGCCGGGATCTCGCGGGCGGCGGCGAGCATCAGCGCGATCGCGTGTTCGGCGGCGCTGTGAATGTTCGAGGTCGGGGCGTTGACCACCAGCACCCCACGGGCGGTGGCGGCCTCGACGTCGACGTTGTCCAGGCCGACCCCGGCGCGCGCCACGATCTTGAGCTTGGTGCCGGCCGCGAGGACCTCGGCATCGACGGTGGTGGCCGAGCGCACCAGCAGCGCGTCCGCTTCCGGAACCGCGGCCAGCAGCTTCTCCCGGTCCGGGCCGTCCACCCAGCGAACCTCGACCTGGTCGCCGAGGGCGGCGACGGTGGATTGGGCGAGTTTGTCAGCGATCAAAACCACGGGCAGAGTCACTCGGACAGCCTAGTGGCCGGTCGCAAGCCCGGCGGAGTCGGGCGCAGTGGGCCGGCCACCATCAGCACAGCGCCGGTCGCAAGCCCGGCGGAGCCGGGCGCAGTGGGCCGGCCACCATCAGCACAGTGCCGGTCGCAAGCCCGGCCCGGCCCATCCCCAGCCCCGAGATTGCACTGAGGCGGGCGCTGCGCCGATTTCACCCGCCTGAGTTCAATCTCGCGACGCGGGGCCCACTTCTTGTCGGACCCCCGGCGGACCCTGGGGTCAAATCGACCCGCAGGAAGGGGCACCTATGTGCTGGAAATGCGATCACCCGGACAGCACCGTCGAGCAGTGGCTGGACTCCATTCGCGCCACGGTGGATAAACACGGTTGGGCGGTGCAATACGTAGAGAGTGATCGCGCACCGTACGCCTACACGGTCGGCCTGCATGAACACGGCCTGCCTGAGCTGCTGGTGACGGGCCTGCCGCCGGATCGGACCGCCCGTTTGCTCAACAGTGTGGCCGCCTACTTGATGACGGGCGGACGGCCGCTGCCCGGCGAATGGATCGAAGTACCCGACGGTCCGCTGCTCGCCGTGGTTGCGGTGGAGCATCCCGACGCGCACATGAACGTGGCAATCGCGTTCTACGGCAGTGGTGTGCGGGCATTGCAGCTGGTGTGGCCAGATGAGCGCGGCCATCGGCCGTGGTGCCCCGAATTCGACAACGGCGGCGTCCGGCAGCCGGTATTGGGGGTACACCCCGATCTGGCCGCATAGCGCGGGCCGCTCCCTACTATCGACGGATGGATGTCACCGTCGTCGGTAGTGGACCCAATGGCCTGGCCGCCGCCGTCATCTGCGCCCGCGCCGGCCTGACGGTTCAGGTTCTCGAGGCCCAGCCCACGTTCGGCGGCGGAGCGCGCACTGCCGCCGATCCGGAATTCGGTGACGTTGCCCATGACATCTGCTCGGCGGTGCATCCGCTCGGCTTGGCATCGCCCTTTTTCACCGAGTTCGATCTGGCCGCCCGGGGTGTGCAGCTGACGGCGCCCGAGATTTCCTACGGCAATCCACTCGATGACCGACCCGCGGCGATCGCCTACCGCGACCTGGACCGCACCTGCGCGGAGTTGGAGCGCGGCTCGTCCTGGCGACGGCTACTGGGGCCGCTGGTGGCCGACAGTCGAGCCGTGGTGGGGTTTCTCCTCGGCGACAAGCGGTCGGTTCCGTCCGGGATCGCCACAGTCGCCCGACTGGGGTTGCGGATGGCCGGACAAGCCGGACCGGCCTGGAACGCGACGCTGTCCGGTGATGACGCCCGCGCCCTCTACACCGGGGTGGCCGCGCACACGATTTCACGACTGCCGTCGGTGACCTCTGCCGGCGCCGGCATGATGCTGGCGACGCTCGGTCATACGGTCGGTTGGCCGATCCCGGTCGGGGGCAGCCAGGCCATCACCGATGCCCTCATCGCCGACCTGACCACGCACGGCGGTCAGGTCGCCGCCGATACCCCGGTGAGCCGGCCACCCGGCGGCGTGGTCCTGTACGACACCGCACCGACCGCGCTGCTGTCGATCTACGGTGACGCGTTGCCGTCGCGGTATGCGAACGCGCTGCGCCGCTACCGGTTCGGTTCCGCGGCGGCCAAGGTGGACTTCGTACTCTCCGGCGAGGTGCCATGGAGCGATCCACGGTTGGCGCAGGCACCCACGTTGCATCTCGGTGGTGACCGCAACCAGATGGCACTGGCCGAAGCCGCGGTCGCTTCCGGGCGGCACGCTCAGCGACCGATGATCCTGGCGGCCTTACCGCATCTGGTCGACCCGTCCCGTATCGACGCCGCCGGACGGCGACCGATGTGGGCTTACGCGCACGTTCCGGCCGGCTCAACGGTCGACCAGGCCGAGGCTGTCACCGCGGGAATCGAGCGATTCGCCCCCGGCTTCCGCGACATCGTGGTCGCGGTCCGATCCGTTCCAGCCGCCCAGCTGGCACACCACAATGCCAACTACGTCGGCGGCGATATCGCCGCCGGAGGCAACAGCGCATGGCGGGCTCTCGCCGGCCCGACCCCACGGGTAAACCCTTGGGCTACAGCGATTCCCGGGGTGTATCTATGTTCGGCGGCCACTCCCCCCGGCGCCGGGGTGCACGGCATGGCCGGCTACTACGCCGCCCGCACCCTGCTGCGCCGCGAGTTCGGGATCAACCGGCTGCCGAGCCTGGCAGCCTGACCGGACCGCGTCCACGTTCGACGCCAGCGAAAACGTTGGCTTTGCGGGCACCTACAGTCTGCACAGATTTTTCCCAGTTAATTAGAGACATACTGCCAGCTTCGGTGTAGCCTCAGCTAACTTGTGTTGGGCGTTACAAAAACTCCCGGTAGTGACACAAGCCACACTTCACTTGAGGAGAAACCGTGCCAACCATCCTTCGTCCATTCGCCTTGGCGGGCGCTGCGCTCATCGGCGCCAGCGCCATCGCCGCAACTCCTGTGATCGTCGCCCCGGCGAACCCGCACATCCCGGCCATCGAACTCACCGCTGACGGCAGCGGTGTGTTCGATGGCGCCCTGGGCAACATCGACTTCTCCGGCATCTTCAGCGGCCTCGGCGACTGGCTGAACAACATCGACTTCTCCGCGATCTTCGGCGATCTGTTCACCAATCTCGACCTGTCCGGCATCTTCGACGATCTGTTCACCAACTTCGACCTGTCGGGGATCTTCAGCGGACTGACCGACTTCCTGGCTAACTTCGACCTCTCCGGCATCCTCAGCGGCTTCTTCGACAACTTCGACTTGTCGGCCATCTTCGGCGGCCTCGGCGACTTCTTCGCCAACTTCGACCTGTCGGGGATCTTCAGCGGGCTCACTGACCTGCTGACCAACTTCGACCTGTCGAGCCTGTTCGGTAACTTCGACCTGTCGAGCCTGTTCGACAACTTCGACCTGTCGGCCCTGTTCGACGACTTGGACCTGTCGAACCTGTTCTCGGGACTGGACCTGTCCGGCTGGCTCGACGGTTTGCTCGGCAGCCTGTAAGTACGACAAATGGCGAGTGGCCCCTTCCGGGGAAGGGGCCACTCGTCTTTGGGGATCTTCTTCGCCTCGATAGCCGTTGTGCGCCAACGGCTATAGGGGCGAAATCAGCACCGCCGCTTAGGCGGTTTCGGTGATGGGCCGGTCCACCCAGCTCATCAGGTCGCGCAGCTTCTTGCCGGTGACCTCGATGGGGTGCTCGGCGTTCTCCTTGCGCAGACCTTCGAGCTCCTTGTTGCCGCCCTCGACGTTCGCCACCAGGCGCTTGACGAAGGTGCCGTCCTGGATGTCGGAGAGGATTTCACGCATCCGCTGCTTGGTACCGGCGTCGATCACCCGCGGCCCAGACAGGTAGCCGCCGAACTCCGCGGTGTCGCTCACCGAGTAGTTCATCCGCGCGATGCCGCCCTCGTACATCAGGTCGACGATCAGCTTGAGTTCGTGCAGCACCTCGAAGTAGGCCATCTCCGGGGCGTAGCCCGCCTCGACCATGACCTCGAAGCCGGTCTTCACCAGTTCTTCGGTGCCACCGCACAACACGGCCTGCTCACCGAACAGGTCGGTCTCGGTCTCCTCCTTGAAGGTGGTCTTGATGACGCCGGCCCGGGTGCCGCCGATGCCCTTGGCGTAGGACAGCGCCAGCGCCTCGCCGTCGCCGTTGGGGTCCTGCGCGACCGCGATCAGCGAGGGCACGCCCTTACCGTCGACGAACTGCCGGCGCACCAGGTGCCCCGGGCCCTTGGGCGCGACCATCCCGACGGTGATGTCGGCGGCCGGCTTGATCAGGCCGAAGTGGATGTTCAGGCCGTGACCGAAGAACAGTGCGTTGCCCGCCACCAGGTTCGGCTCGATGTCGTTGGTGAAGATCTCAGCCTGGGCGGTGTCGGGGGCGAGCACCATGATCACGTCCGCCCACTTGGCGACCTCGGCGGGCGTGTCGACCTCGAGGCCCTGCTCGGCGACCTTGGCGCGCGACTTCGACCCTTCCTTGAGGCCCACCTTCACCTGCACACCGGAGTCGCGCAGGCTCAGCGAATGCGCGTGTCCCTGGCTGCCGTAGCCGATCACGCCGACCTTGCGGCCCTGGATGATCGACAGGTCGGCGTCGTCGTCGTAGAACATCTCAACTGCCACTGTGTTGTTTCCTTACTATCTCTACTGGCTTTTTCTGGGGGACTATTTGGTCGTGCCGATGCCGCGCGGACCGCGAGACAACGATACGAGACCCGATTGGACGATCTCGCGGATGCCATAGGGCTCCAGCACCCGCAGTAGCGCTTCGAACTTGGCCGGCGTGCCGGTGGCCTCGATGATCAACGACTCCGGAGAGACATCGATCACCCTGGCGCGGAACAGGTTCACCGCTTCGACGATCTGTCCACGCGTACTGGCATCGGCACGGACTTTGATCAGCGCGATCTCGCGGGAGACGGAGTTGTCCTCCTCCTGCTCGACGATCTTGATGACGTTGATCAGCTTGTTGAGCTGCTTGGTGATCTGCTCGAGCGGGGTGTCCTCCACCGAGACGACGATCGTCATCCGCGACATGTTCTTGGTCTCGGTGGCGCCGACGGCCAGCGACTCGATGTTGAATCCGCGCCGGGAGAACAGTGCCGCCACCCGCGCGAGCACACCGGGCTTGTCTTCGACCAGCACCGAGAGCGTGTGGGTCTTCCAACCTGTCGCCATCACGCGTGCCCCTCGTTGTTCTCGTCGTCGAACAGCGGCCGGATGCCGCGTGCAGCCTGGATCTCGTCGTTGCTGGTGCCGGCGGCCACCATCGGCCACACCTGCGCGTCCGCGCCGACGATGAAGTCGATCACCACGGGCCGGTCGGTGACCGCCCGCGCCTGATTGATCACGTCTTCGACGTCTTCCTCACGCTCGCAACGCAATCCGACACAGCCCAGCGCTTCGGCCAGCATCACGAAATCGGGGATGCGGTGGGAGTGGGTGGCCAGGTCGGTCTGGCTGTAGCGCTCCCCGTAGAACAGGGTCTGCCATTGGCGCACCATGCCCAGGTTGCCGTTGTTGATCAAGGCAACCTTGATCGGGATGCCCTCGATCGCGCAGGTGGCCAACTCCTGGTTGGTCATCTGGAAGCAGCCGTCGCCGTCGATCGCCCACACCTCGGCGTCCGGGCGGCCCATCTTGGCGCCCATGGCCGCCGGGATCGAGAAGCCCATGGTGCCCAGGCCCCCGGAGTTCAGCCAGGTGCGCGGCTTCTCGTACTTCACGAACTGCGCCGCCCACATCTGGTGCTGGCCGACACCGGCAACATAGAGCGCATCGGGTCCGGCGATGCGGCCCAGCGTCTCGATGACGAACTCCGGCGACAGGCTGCCGTCGCTCTGCGGCCCGTAGCTCAGCGGGTAGGTGGAACGCAGGCCGTCGAGGTAGGTCCACCACTCGGTCTGGTCCAGCGACAGCTTCTCGTGGCGAAGGACCTCGAGCAGCTCGGCGATGACGGCCTTGACGTCACCGACGATCGGGACGTCGGCGTGCCGGTTCTTGCCGATCTCAGCGGGGTCGATGTCGGCGTGAATCACCTTGGCATCCGGGGCGAACGAATCCAGTTGGCCGGTGACCCGGTCGTCGAATCGGGCGCCCAGGGTGATCAGCAGATCCGAGCGCTGCAGCCCGGCCACCGCCGCGACCGTGCCGTGCATACCGGGCATGCCCAGGTGCTGACGGTGGCTGTCCGGGAACGCGCCGCGGGCCATCAAGGTGGTGACCACCGGGATGCCGGTCAGCTCCGCCAGCTCCGCCAGTTCCTCGCAGGCGTCACCGCGGATCACTCCGCCACCGACATAGAGCACCGGCCGGCTCGCGGCCGCGATCAGCTTGGCGGCCTCGCGGACCTGCCGGCTGTGCGGCTTGGTGGTGGGCTTGTAGCCGGGCAGATCCAGCCGCGGCGGCCACGCGAAGGTGCACTGGCCCTGCAGAACATCCTTGGGGATATCGACGAGAACTGCTCCGGGCCGTCCGCTTGCCGCGATGTGGAATGCCTCGGCCAGCGCACGCGGGATGTCGTCGCCGTTGCGAACCAGGAAGTTGTGCTTGGTGATCGGCATGGTGATGCCGGAGATGTCGGCCTCTTGGAAGGCGTCCGTGCCGATCAGCTGACGGCCGACCTGACCGGTGATCGCGACCACCGGGATGGAGTCCATCTGCGCATCGGCCAGTGGGGTCACGAGGTTGGTGGCACCCGGCCCCGAGGTGGCCATGCACACCCCGACCCGTCCGGTGGCGTGCGCGTAGCCGCTGGCCGCGTGCCCGGCGCCCTGCTCGTGGCGGACCAGCACGTGGCGCAGCTTCTTCGAGTCGAACAGCGGGTCGTAGACCGGCAGAACCGCGCCGCCAGGAATGCCGAAGATCACGTCAACGTCGAGCTCTTCCAGCGAACGGATCACCGATTGGGCACCGGTCATCTGCTCCGGCGGGACCCGCTTGGCGGGTGATTTGGCCTTGTCTGAAGCTGCGTCCGAGGCCGAAGCCCCGTTGGCGGCTTGAGACGGTGCCGACCGCTCCGGCGGTCGCGTGGTAGGTGCGCTCACGGTTTCCTCTTCAATTCCTCTGGTGCTATAGAACTGGTGGCAACAAAAAACCCCCGCCAGCTCAGCTGCTGCACGAGGGTTGCGCGTCGGTGTTGGAAGTTCAGGCAACAACCAACGCGCAGTGGGCTACTACGAGCATGCCGTTGTCCATAGCACACGACGGTAGCCGCTGGACCGACCCAGCGTCAAATGAGCGAGCGCTCAGTTCAGGTGGTCGACCAGCGATCCATGCTCGCCGAACAGTTCCGCCTCCCAGTACTCAAGCAGCGCGGCGTTGTCCTGGTCGTCGGGATGGAAGCCCGGCTGCATGTACTCCCCCAACCGGCGGAAGACCGCGCGGGTCAGGAACGGCGAATGCCGCAGGGCGGCAAAACTGCGGACGAGTCGCACCGGGTGATAGGCGGCCCGGTCGCCGAAGAGCGAGAAGATGGTGTTCGTCACGACGGCGAGGGGGAAACTGAAGCGGATGATCCGCATCGTCCGGATGCGCCGGGTCTCATCACCCCCGACCGCGCGATAGACGTCGAATGCCACCGAGCGGTGCTCGGACTCCTCGATGGCGTGCCACAGCAGCATGGACCGCACTTCGGTCGTGCCGAGCAGGGCCTGGGCCCGCTCGTCACCGAGCAGGGTCTCGGCGAAGACGGCGGTGAAATGTTCGAGTGCGGCGGTGATGGCCAGGCAGGTCAGCGGGGAGAACCGTCGTTCGATGATCGCCTGGCGGCGCGCCACCAGCCGGTCGATCCTGCGGGTCGGGTAACCCATCTCGTGCAGGCGCTCGTTGAGTGCACGGTGCTCGCGCCCGTGGGTCACCTCCTGGCCGATGAATCCCTTCACCTGATCTTTGAGGTCGGGGTCGGTGATCTGGTCGGCGTAGCGACGCACCGAACGAATGAAGAAGTCCTCACCCTCCGGGAACACCGCCGACAGGTGCGCGATCATGTGGCTCATCACCAGGTCGCCCTGAACGAAGTGGCGATCCAGGGCCGCCACCGGGTAGTTGAACCGGATGCGACGCGGCTGTACCGCCGGGTGTGTCGGCTGGCGGCGGTACTCATCGGCGCTCATTGCGTCCCCTCTGGTTGTTGATCTGCCGGGTCGGCCACCAACGGCCGAGCCAGCGCCTTGAAAGTCTCGAGGATGTCGTTGGTGGCCACCGGTTCGTAGCCGTCGATCGACCGCGACATCGCCAGGCCGTTCATCAGCACGAAAGCCATCTGTAGGCCAATGCGCCACTGCGGGGCGGCTACATCGGCGGGACCGGCCGGACCGAGCAGTTCGCCGTAGACCCGCTCGCAGGCTTCCGCGAACTGTCGATCTGTCTCGATGACCGCCGGCGCCAGCTCCGGGTCGGTGCGAGCCGCCACCCACAGCTCGTGCGACGCGGTGAACGTCGGGCCGGAATACATCGACCAGAGCAGGTCGAAAGCCTCGTCCAGCTTGTCGGCGGCGGGATCCAGCCCCGCCATCAACACCTCGAACTCTTCGATGCGGCGGTTCAGCGAGAACTCGATGGCGGCGGTCAACAGGCCGACCTTTGTCGGGAAATGCCCCTGCAGCGCCCCCACCGATACGCCGGCACGGCGGGCCACCTCGGTGGTGGTGGTGCCCTTGAAGCCGACCTCCACCAGCGCGTCAAGCGTCGCGTCGAGCAGCGCGTGCCGCGTCTCGGCAGTGCGCTCCGCCTGGGTTCGGCGGGGTTTTGTCGGCGACACGCGTTCATCATGCAGCACATAAAATAAGTAGTCAATATTTATTCTTAGCGCGGGCGCTCCCCGCTACCCACCGGCTCCATCGCCGCCGGCGGTGACATCATGCGGGGGTGGCCACTCCATCACCCGATACCGCACCTTTGGTGATCCGCATCTCGCCGATGGCACACTTCGCGGTCGGCTTCCTGGCCCTTGGCCTGCTGATCCCCGTGCTGACGTGGCCATTGACCGCGCCACTGTTGGCACTGCCGGCATTGCTGTCGGTAATGATCGCCCGGTGGCGAACCGTGGCCGACGCCCAGCAGATCAGCGTGCGGACCCTGCTCGGCAGTCGCGCAGTGGACTGGGATGCCATCGCCGGCCTGGGATTCACCCGGGGATCGTGGGCGCGGGCGCATCTGCGCGACGGGGAGAGTGTGCGGTTGCCCGCGGTCAGTTTCGCCACCCTGCCGCTGTTGACCGAGGCCAGCGGCGGGCGGGTGCCCAACCCCTATCGCTGAATCTCTAACCCAGCGGGTTGGCCCCGTTGAGGAACACCCACATCGCAATGCCACCGGCAATCCCGAGCACCAGCGCCACGATGGATCCGATAAAGGGCCGCCGGGCCCAGCCGCGGTCGCCATCGAGGCCATACCGGCCCGGGCCGACCAGCACGATCGCCACTGCCACCACGATCAGAATGACGTGGTACTCGTGGCCGTCGGGCAGGAAGAGATCGAACCGGCCCTGGTTGTGCGACGAGACACCGGTGAGCACGCCGTTGATGAAATACGCCAACGCGCCGGCGGCGGCCACCGGCGTGAACAGGCCGAGCACCAGCAGCAGGCCCGCGGCGATCTGGCCGCCGCCAGCCGCGTAGGTCAGGATGTCGGCGTGCTGGTAGCCGGCCGCAGCAATGGAACTCTTGAAGTCGGACAGCCCCTGACCGCCCCACCACCCGAACAGCTGGCGCAGCCCGTGGGCCACCAACAACACCCCGAGGCCCAGCCGCAGCACCAGCAGACCGAGATCCTGGGTGCCGCGCCGGTCCAGCGCCCGGAACGGCTCGTCGGCGTCGGCGTCTCCGCCGACAGCGACTCCGACCCGGCCGGGGTTGACCTGAGGCTCGGCGTAGGGCAACGGGTGGTAGCCGGTCCCCACTGCGGCACGAGCGCCGGTGGGGTCGTAAGCCGGAATGGCTGCGGTCTCGAAATCACCGGTGTAGGTCGGTGATGGCATGTCGTCCTCCGGATCTACCAGACGTGCCGACTTGGGACGTCCTTTGCCTGCGTCGGCAGTCTCACCCGGCCGACGCCAGTGTGAGCCCTCACCATGACTGGTCACCCTGCCAGCGTAAGGGCAACCCCGGCGGGATTGGGGATTTGAACGCCTTCGTTAGCGAATCGAATCCGGTCCGGTGCGGCACTGCGGTGGGCGTCGTGGCGAAACCCGACCCGGTGTCCGTAACCTGACGGGCATGCGGATGCGCGGGGTGGTTCACCGGGTGCCTGTCGTGCTGTGCGCAGCTTTGCTGGTTCTGACCGGCTGCGCGCACTTCGATGACGCTCAGTCTCAACCGTTCACCACCGTGCCGCGGCGCGGGATGGCGCCCCCCACGACTCCCCCGCCGCCGCCACCGCT
Source organism: Mycobacterium sp. SMC-15 (assembly GCF_045310925.1). Lineage (NCBI taxonomy): Bacteria > Bacillati > Actinomycetota > Actinomycetes > Mycobacteriales > Mycobacteriaceae > Mycobacterium > Mycobacterium sp. SMC-15. Next base: position 163,927 of record NZ_JBJIAJ010000004.1, read on the forward strand.
GCCCGCCAACCCGTTCCCGAAGCAGTGCCCCGCACCCGGGGTGATGCAGGGCTGCCTCGAGAGCACCAGTGGCCTGATCATGCACGGCGACAGCAAATCGGCGCTGGTCGCGGAGCGGACCACCGGTGCGGTCAAAGAGGTCTCACTGTCCGCCGAACCCAAGGTGAAAACCGTCATCGGCGTCGACCCGGCCGGGGACGGCGGCCTGATGGACATCGTGCTGTCACCGACCTACACGCAGGACCGGTTGATGTACGCCTACATCAGCACGCCGACCGACAACCGGGTGATCCGGATCGCCGACGGCGACGTCCCGAAGGACATCCTGACCGGAATCCCCAAGGGCGCGACCGGCAATACCGGCGCGCTGATCTTCACCAGCCCGACCACCCTGGTGGTGCTCACCGGAGACGCGGGCAATCCGGCCGCGGCCGCCGATCCCGGCTCGACAGCCGGGAAAGTATTGCGCATCGAGCAACCCACGACCATCGGCCAGGCAGCGCCCACCACGGCGCTGAGCGGCATGGGCGCCGGCGGTGGACTGTGCATCGACCACGTCGACGGCTCGCTCTACGTCACCGACCGAACGCCGAGCGGCGACCGATTGCAGCGCATCACCAAAGATTCCCGGGTTTCGACCGTCTGGACGTGGCCGGACAAGCCCGGCGTCGCCGGTTGCGCCGCCATGGATGGCATCGTGCTGGTCAACCTGGTCAACACCAAGCAGACGGTGGCCGTGCGACTGGCTGCCGGTACCGGATCAGTCACCAGCGAACCCGAGGTCATGCGCCAAGACACCCACGGCCACGTCTGGGCCGTCAAGATGTCGCCGGACGGCAACGTCTGGGGCGCGACGGTCAACAAGACCGCCGGGGATGCCGAGAAACTCGACGACGTGGTGTTCCCACTCTTCCCGTCCGGCGGCGGATTCCCGCGCGCCAACGACGACAAGGACTAGCCGGGCACCGCACCGCGCCCCCGACCGGCGGCCCCGCGTCTCAGCTCGCGTTGCCCGAGGCTCCTTTCACGCGCGACCGCAGACTCCCGGACGCAACTTTGGTCCACTCCCAGTAGCCGCGCGTCCGCCCCCCAGGCGCCAAGTTTCTGAGAATTCTCTGTCAATCAATTTTGTGGAATCCGTATATTCCCAGGTCACATCGGGCGAACTTGGGCTGACCTTGGCTTTTGTTAGCAATCAGTTCATTTGCACCTAAGCTACTTTCAAGTAGCCTTTCGTTGCCGTGGCAGTCGTCACGCGTACGTAACTAGGAGACCAATGCAACACATTGCCCCCGCTCCGTGGGTCGCAGCAGGCATCGCGCTCATCGGCGCCGGCGCCGTCGCCGCCACCCCGGTCACCGTTCCGCTGCCCGGCCTGACCGCGTCGCACTCGGCCGCTGTGGCGCTGACCGCGGACTTCGACCCGTTCGGCGCATGGCAGGACGTCTTCGCCACCGCCAAGGACAACGCCACCACCCTGTGGGACAGCATGTCCGCGGTGCCGGGCGTCGCCTTCCAGCAGCTGATCGCTGACCTCATGAATGGCACCTCGATCGACCCGCAGGCGGTCTTCGAGGCGATCGTGCAGCCCAACATGGCGACCGACCTGACGATGTCACCGCTGCTGCTGAGCAACGACGCTCTGCAGGCACTGGTCACGCTGGTGATGCCCCAGTACATGCCCGACGATTTCCCGCTCACCACCGACCAGCTCACACCGATCCTCTCTTTCCTGGCGTCACCGCTCAGCGGGGTGTTGATCGGCGCGATCGGCCCGTCGATCGCGCCGCTGGTGGCGCTGGGCAACAGCGTCAGCGAGATCAGCACCGCGCTGTCCGGCGACGACCCGGACTGGACCGCGGCACTGCAGGACGTGGCCAACATCCCTGCCAACATGGTCGGCGGGCTCCTCAACGGGGCCACCCTCAACCTGGATGCGCTGCTACCCAGCCTGACCGAGGCCGGCTTGTTGCCCGCGGACCTGGACGTCACCGCGCTCAGCTACACCTTCGGCGGGCTGCTGTCGCCCGGTGTCACAGGCACCGACGTCGAGGGCTTCATCAACGAGATCTCCGACGGCAGCTCGCCCGGTATCGGCGGCTCGATCATCAACGGCCTCGGACTGACCACCGGTCTCATGGGCTTCCCGCTGGAGATTGAGGGTCAAGGCGTCGGACTGCTAGGCGCATTCCAAAGCCTGCAGGAGATCATCGCCATGACGCTCGGCTGGGACGGCGTGGGCAGCCCCCTGGGCGACGAGGCCGACACCATCGCCTCGCTGGTGACCGACATCTTCGGCATCAGCGTGTAAATCCGGTCAACACAGAAGTGGCCCCCTTCACCGCGAAGGGGGCCACTTTTGCGTTGCCCGGTCAGTGCAGCGGGTGGGCCAGCAGCAACTCGCAGTTTGCGGTGCAGATCGTTGTAGGACAGCTCGCGGTACAGGCTGGCCAGAACGCCTTTCCGTTTCATCCGGTGATCAACTACCCGCAAGGAGGGCCGAGTCAGCTGGTCCAGCGCCAGTTCACCGACGGCCCGGCCCTTGATGGCGAAGTGCTTGCCAGGGCGGCGGGTCAGCACAATCGGTTCTCACAGAAGTATTACTGACTCCGCCCGGACGCCTTAAATATCGGGCTTACCTTGGGTTTCAACGGGTTGATAGCAGTGACTCACCGCAGAACGTCACCGCCGCCGCACGCTAGCCCGACGAGCGAAAAGGATGACCACACAATGTTGATCGACTTCCGGTGGCTGCAGTTCATCTTCGACCACCGCGACCACCAGGGTTTCCGCCAGCTGCCGCAGACTGGCGGCGCCACCGTCGGCTGAGGCAGCCCAGGACTAACCGCCGCAGGCGGCCAGCACCAGCTCACGCACCCGGGCGGCGTCGGCCTGCCCCTTGGTCGCCTTCATCACCGCTCCCACGATGGCACCCGCGGCCTGCACCTTCCCGCCCCGAATCTTCTCGGCTACATCGGGATTGGCGGCCAAGGCTTCGTCGATCGCCGCCTGGATCACTGAGTCGTCACGCACCACGACCAGGCCCCGGTCGGCCATCACCTGGGCGGGCTCGCCCTCGCCGGCGAGCACCCCTTCGACCACCTGCCGGGCCAGCTTGTTGGACAGCTCGCCCGATTCCACCAAAGCCACCACTGCCGCGACCTGCTTCGGCGTGATCGCCAGGGCATCGAGTTCGACGCCTGCCTCGTTGGCCTTCTGCACCAGGAAGTTTCCCCACCAGGCCCGGGCCGCCTCGCTGGACGCTCCGGCCGTCACGGTGGCGGCGACCAATTCAACGGCGCCCGCATTGACCAGGTCACGCATCACCTCGTCGGAGACGCCCCACTGATCCTGGATCTTCTTGCGGGCCAGCCACGGCAGCTCGGGGATGGTCTCCCGCAGTTCTGCGACCAGCTCCGCCGACGGAGCCACCGGCTCCAGATCGGGCTCAGGGAAGTAGCGGTAGTCCTCCGCGGTCTCCTTGGCCCGGCCCGGACTGGTGTAGCCGGCCTCGTGGAAGTGCCGAGTCTCCTGGACCACGGTGCCGCCACCGGCCAACACCGCGCCCTGGCGTCGCATCTCGTAGCTCACCGCCACCTCGACACTCTTGAGCGAGTTGACGTTCTTGGTCTCGGTTCGGGTGCCGAATTCGGCTGCACCGGCGGGCTTCAGCGACACGTTGGCATCGCAACGCATCGACCCCTGGTCCATCCGCACGTCGGAAACGTCCAACGCCCGCAGCAGATCCCGTAGCGCGGTCACATACGCCCGGGCGATCTGCGGTGCCCGGTCACCGGCACCGGTAATCGGTTTGGTGACGATCTCGATCAGCGGCACACCGGCTCGGTTGTAGTCGACCAGCGATTCGCTGGCGCCCTCGATACGGCCGGTGTCGCTGCCCACGTGGGTGAGCTTGCCGGTGTCCTCTTCCATGTGGGCACGTTCGATATCCACCCGCCACACCGACCCGTCCTCCAACGGCACGTCCAGGTGGCCGTTGAATGCGATCGGCTCGTCGTACTGGGAAATCTGGTAGTTCTTCGGCTGGTCGGGATAGAAGTAGTTCTTGCGCGCGAACCGGCACCAGGAGGCGATGTCGCAGCCCAGCGCCAGCCCGATCCGGATCGCCGATTCGACCGCGGTCGCATTGAGCACCGGCAGTGAACCAGGCAGGCCAAGACACACAGGGCACACCTGGGAGTTGGGTTCGGCGCCGAACTCAGTCGAGCATCCGCAGAACATCTTGGTGGCCGTGGACAGCTCGACGTGCACTTCCAGGCCCATAACCGGGTCGAAGCGGGCGATGACGTCGTCGTAATCGAGCAGTTCAGCGACAGCAGCGGTCATGGGACCAAAGTCTAGGTGACCCCCTCGGCCGGACTTGCTCACACCGGCCAGTCCTCCATCCGGTAGGCGGCGTCGAAGAACATCCACTCATAGCGCGCGGCGGTGTGGAAATGCCGGCGCATCAGCTCCCACTCCGCTGCCGGCAGATGCGCACCGATTCGGTCGGCGACCGTAAGCACCGCCTCGACCACCGCCTGGTATTCGTGGCCCGCATAGGTGTCGATCCAGCGCTGGAACAGTGGCTCGGGTGAGCCGTGGCGCTGCAGGTGCTCCCCCACCCTGGCGTAGATCCAATAGCAGGGCAGCACGGCGGCCACGGCTTCGGCGTAGGAGCCGGATGCGGTGACCGCCAGCAGATAGCTGACGTAGGCCTGGGTCGTCGGGGCGATCGGCACGGCCGCGGCAGCTTCGACATCGAGCCCCAGATCCGCCAGCAGCCCGGCATGCAATTCGGCTTCGGCGGTGATCGCCGCGCCGGCGTGCTCGGCGAACATCGTCAGCTCCGACTCGATCGGCGCCTTGGCCGCGCAGACCGCCAGTGCCCGCGCATAGCCGCGCAGGTAGTGCGCGTCCTGCACGAGGTAGTAGCGAAACTGGTTGCGCCCCAAAGAGCCCTTGGTCAACCCGGTGACGAACGGGTGCTCGCAAATCTGCCGATAGATGCCATCGATATGCGCCCACAGCCGTTCACGGTTCCGCTCGGTCATACCTCACGGTAGGTGACACCGCCCTAGACTGACCTCCATGCCCGACCGCAACGTACTGGGCGGCCCGCTGGAGCCGTGCGGCAGCGACCCCATCACCGGCTTCTACCGCGACGGCTGTTGCTCGTCAGGGCCCGAGGACATTGGCCTGCACACGATTTGCGCCGTCGTCACCGGCGAATTCCTGGAACACCAGCGCTCGATCGGCAACGATCTGTCCACGCCGATGCCGGCCTACCGGTTCCCGGGACTGACGCCCGGCGATCGCTGGTGCGTGACCGCACTGAACTGGCTGCGGGCCCACCGCGACGGCTGCGCCGCGCCCGTCGTGCTAGCTGCCACCCATGAACGCACGCTGGAAGTGGTCGCCCTGGAGGTGCTGGCGGACTACGCCGTCGACGTGCCCGACGACCCGAGCGACCTCTGACGGCTACCGGCGTTCGCCGGCCACCCCGGGGATCAGGGTCCCAGCGTCACGCCGACGCCGGAGTTGCTCTGCTCCCGATGCCTTTCGTACCAGACGAATTCCTCGACCAGCGGGCCGTCCTCGGGGCAGTCGGCAATGACTGATCCGGCCAGCAGTCGCCCCGTCTGGTCCGCGGGCATGCCACTGGTCGCCAGGATGTGGCTGACCGCGTGCTTGACTCCCGCCAGATTCGGCTGGTCGTTGATGAAAGCGCACACATCGCCACCGTGATCGGTGACGTAGTCGCCGATCTGGTCACCGCTGGCGTGGGCCGGTATACACGGCACCAGTCCCATCGGCAGACCGCACAGCACCGCGACAGACAACGCCATCTTTCCCATACCCACCCCCCAGCCTTCGTCCATCGGGCACCACGAAGCACAACCTCACCATTGTGAGGCCATTTAGCGACGTTGTCACGCCACGCGCGGGCTATCCGAAAAACGCCGCCGCGTCGTCGTAGCGGCTCTGCGGCACCACCTTGAGCTGTCGGACCGCGTCGGCCAATGCCACCCGGCCGATCTCCTGGCCGCGCAGCGACACCATCATTCCGTATTCGCCGGCGTGGGCGGCGTCGGCGGCGTTGACGCCGAACCGGGTCGCGAGCACCCGGTCGTAGGCGGTCGGGGTGCCACCGCGCTGCACGTGGCCCAGCACAGTGGTGCGGACTTCCTTCTTGACGCGTCGTTCGATTTCGACGGCCAACTGGGCTGCGACACCGGTGAACCGCTCGTGGCCGAACTCGTCGACACCGCCGGCCCGTAGCTCCATGGAGCCGGCAGCGGGCTTGGCCCCTTCGGCGACGACGCAGATGAAATGCGACGATCCGTGTTGGAAGCGCTGTTTGACCAGCCGGCACACCTCTTCGACGTCGAAGGGCTGCTCGGGTATCAGGGTCATGTGCGCACCGCTGGCCAGGCCGGCGCTCAGCGCGATCCAGCCGGCGTGGCGGCCCATCACCTCGACCAGCATGACCCGCTGGTGAGATTCGGCGGTGGAGTGCAGCCGGTCGATGGCGTCGGTGGCGACCTGCAGCGCGGTGTCGTGGCCGAAAGTGACATCGGTGCAGTCGATGTCATTGTCGATGGTCTTGGGCACCCCGACCACCGGGACATTCTCCTGCGACAGCCAGTGCGCCGCAGTCAGCGTGCCCTCTCCGCCGATCGGGATGAGCACGTCGATGCCGTTGTCGTCGAGGGTCTGCTTCACCTGATCCAGGCCCGCGCGCAGCTTGTCCGGGTTCACCCGGGCGGTGCCGAGCATGGTGCCGCCCTTGGCCAGCAGCCGGTCGTTGCGGTCGTCATTGGCCAACTGGACGCGCCGGTTCTCCAGCAGGCCGCGCCAGCCGTCTTGGAATCCCACGACCGTGGAGCCATAGCGGGAGTCGCAGGTGCGCACCACCGCCCTGATCACCGCGTTCAATCCGGGACAGTCGCCACCTCCGGTGAGCACTCCGATCCGCATAGTGCCCATCTTGCCGGGTCGCTCGCCCCGAGACTGTAGTTAGCGCGAGCTCCACTCGAACTTTCCCGCGCTAACCGCAGGCTCGGCGATTAAATCGCCGTCGTCAGCTCCCCGCGGGCCACCTCGTAGGCCGCGCCCACCCGGTAGAGCCGGTCATCGGCCAGCGCCGGCGCCATGATCTGCAGACCCACCGGCAGCCCGTCGTCGCCGGAGAGCCCGGACGGCACCGACATGCCGCAGTGCCCGGCCAGGTTCAGCGGCAGCGTGCACAAGTCGAACAGGTACATCGCCAGCGGGTCGTCGACCTTCTCCCCCAACCGGAACGCGGTGGTGGGCGTCGTCGGCGAGATCAGCACGTCGACGGACTTGTACGCCTCGTCAAGGTCGCGGGCGATCAGCGTGCGCACCTTCTGGGCTTGGTTGTAGTAGGCGTCGTAGTAGCCCGCCGACAGCGCGTAGGTGCCGAGCATGATGCGGCGCTTGACCTCTGGACCGAACCCGGCCGCGCGGGTCAGCGCCATCACCTCCTCGGCGCTGTGGGTGCCGTCGTCGCCGACCCGCAACCCGAAGCGCATCGCATCGAAACGGGCCAGGTTGGACGACACCTCCGACGGCAGGATCAGGTAGTAGGCGCTCAGCGAATAGTCGAAGTGCGGGCAGTCCACCTCGGAGATCTGCGCGCCCAGCGCCGTCAACTGTTCGACGGCGGCGTTGAACGACGCCAGCACGCCGGGCTGGTAACCCTCCCCGCTGTGCAGCTGGCGCACCACCCCGATCCGCACCCCGGACAGGTCACCGCTGGCCCCGGCACGCGCGGCGCCGACGACGTCGGGCACCGGTACGTCCAACGAGGTGGAGTCGCGCGGGTCGTGCCCGGCGATCACGGAGTGCAACAGCGCGGTGTCGGCCACGGTGCGTGCGCACGGCCCGCCCTGGTCCAGCGAGGAGGCACAGGCCACCAACCCGTAGCGGCTCACGGTGCCGTAGGTGGGTTTGACGCCGACGGTGGCGGTCAGCGCGGCCGGCTGGCGGATCGAGCCGCCGGTGTCGGTGCCGATGGCCAGCGGCGCCTGGAACGCCGCCAACGCCGCGGCACTGCCCCCACCGGAACCACCCGGCACCCGCTCGACATCCCACGGGTTGCGGGTCGGACCGTAGGCGGAGTTCTCCGTGGAGGAGCCCATCGCGAACTCGTCCATGTTGGTCTTGCCCAGGATCGGAATGCCGGCCGCGCGCAGCCGCGCGGTGACGGTCGCGTCGTAGGGGGCCCGCCAGCCTTCCAGGATCTTCGATCCGCAGGTGGTGGGCGCGTCGACGGTGGTGAACACGTCCTTGAGCGCCAGCGGCACCCCGGCCAGCGCCGACGGCGCCTCGCCGGCGGCGATCGCCTTGTCGGCGGCCTCCGCTGCGGCCAGGGCCTCGTCGGTGCCGACGTGCAGGAACGCCCCGTACCGGTCGTCGGTGGCCGCGATCTGGTCGAGGTGGGCGCGGGTGACCTCGACCGAGGACACCTCGCGGGCGGCGATCTTGGCCGCCAGGGTGGCCGCGTCGGATCGGATCAGCTCACTCACTGGCTCTCCCCCAGGATCTGCGGCACCGCGAAGCGGTTCTCGGCGACGCGCGGCGCGGCGGCCAGCGCCTCGGCCTGGGTCAGGCAGGCGACGATCTCGTCGGGCCGGGTCACATTGACCGCCTTGAGCGGGTTGTCGGTCGCTTCGACGCCGGTGACGTCGACGGACTGAATCGTGCTGACATGGGTCAGGATCGCATCGAGCTGGCCGGCGAAGCCGTCCAACTCGGCGTCGGTCAGCGCCAGCCGGGCCAACCGGGCCAGGTGAGCTACGTCATCACGGGAGATCTGGGACACGGGTGCAAAGCCTAGTCGTCCGCTCACGCCGAGCGTAAAGCCAGCGTGCGATGGCGCGCGTGAAGTCAGACTCACTCGCGGCGTGCCCGGACACGCTGTGGGAAAGTTTGCCCATGCCTTCCTATCTGCTGCGCGTCGAACTCGACGACCGCCCCGGCAGCCTGGGTTCGTTGGCCGTGGGTCTGGGCTCGGTGGGCGCCGACATCCTGTCGCTGGACGTTGTCGAGCGTGGAAGCGGTTCAGCGATCGACGACCTGGTGGTCGAACTGCCGCAGGGATCGATGCCTGACGTGCTGATCACCGCCGCCGAACGACTGCCCGGGGTTCGGGTGCACAGCCTCCGCCCGCACACCGGGCTGTTGGACGCGCACCGCGAACTCGAGCTCATCGACCACGTCGCTGCTGCCGGTGACCGCAGCGCCAAACTGCAGAAACTGGCCGATGAAGCGCCGCGGGTGCTGCGAGTCAGCTGGTGCGCGGTGCTGCGCAGCGACGGAGACGACGGGACGTTCCGCCGGCTCGCCGGCAGTGCGGGCATCCCGGAGACTCAGGTCAGCGCGGTGCCGTGGCTGCCGATCGAGCAGGCCGCCGCCCTGGACAACACCGCCGCCTGGGTGCCGGCGGTGTGGCGGGAGATGGATGTCGCCCTGGCGGCCGCGCCGTTGGGCAACCCGCGCACCGCCGTCGTGCTGGGCCGCACTGGAGGTCCGGCCTTCCTGCCCGCCGAAGTGGTCCGGTTGGGCTATCTGGCCGGGATCGTGGCGACGCTGCTGCGCTAGTCGGCCTCCGGGGTCTCGCCTTCTGGAACGTCGGGTCCGTTCTCCAGCAGTGCCCGGAATCCGTCTTCGTCCAGGACCGGCACTCCGAGTTCGACGGCCTTGTCGTACTTCGAGCCGGGCGCATCGCCGGCCACCACGTAGGCGGTCTTCTTCGATACCGAACCGGCCGCACGGCCACCGCGGGCGATGATCGCCTCCTTGGCCTCGTCGCGGGAGAAGCCGGTCAGTGAGCCGGTCACCACGATGCTGAGCCCCTCCAGCGTGCGTTCGATGCTCGCGTCGCGTTCGTCGGCCATCCGTACCCCGGCGGCCCGCCACTTGTCGACGATCGCCCGGTGCCAGTCGACGTCGAACCATTCGGTGACCGCGGCGGCGATCGTGGGGCCGACGCCTTCGACTGCGGCCAACTGCTCGGTGGACGCCGTGGTGATCGCATCCAGGCTGCCGAACTCGGTGGCCAGCGCGCGGGCCGCGGTCGGTCCGACGTGCCGAATCGACAACGCCACCAGCACCCGCCACAGCGGCTGCGCCTTGGCCTTGTCGAGATTGGTCAGCAGTTGCCGGCCGTTCTTGGACAGCGCGCCGTCCTTGGTGGTGAACAGCTCGGTGCGCAACAGGTCGTCTTCGGAGAGGGTGAACAGATCACCCTCGTCGGTGATGACCCCGGCGTTCAACAGCGCGGTCGCCGCTTCATAGCCCAGGGCCTCGATATCGAAGGCGCCGCGGCCGGCGACGTGGAACACCCGCTCGCGCAGCTGCGCCGGGCAGGACCGGGAATTGGGGCAGCGGATGTCGACGTCGGCTTCCTTCGCCGGCGCCAGCAGCGTTCCGCACTCCGGGCAGTGAGTCGGCATGACGAACTCGCGCTCGTTGCCGTCGCGCAGATCGACCACGGGCCCGAGCACCTCGGGGATCACGTCGCCGGCCTTGCGAATCACCACGGTGTCGCCGATCAATACACCCTTGCGCTTGACTTCCGAGGCGTTGTGCAAGGTGGCCAGGCTCACCGTGGAGCCGGCCACCTTCACTGGAGTCATGTACGCGAACGGGGTGACCCGGCCGGTACGTCCGACGCTGACCCGGATGTCGAGCAGCGTGGTCTGCGCCTCCTCCGGCGGATATTTGTAGGCCACCGCCCAGCGCGGCACCCGGGAGGTGGCACCGAGCCGGCGCTGCAGTGCCCGGTCGTCGACTTTGACCACGACACCGTCGATTTCGTGTTCGACGTCGTGCCGGTGTTCGCCCCAATAGGTGATGCGTTCGGCCACAGCGGCCATGCCCTCGACGCGGGCGGTGTGCGGCGAGACCGGCAGCCCCCACGACTTCATCGCGCTGTAGGCGTCGTGCAGGGTCTCGGGGCTGAACCCGTCGGCGAAGCCGAGGCCATGGCAGACCATCCGCAGGTTGCGCCGGGCGGTGATCGCCGGGTTCTTCTGCCGCAGCGATCCGGCCGCACTGTTGCGAGGGTTGGCGAACGGCGCCTTGCCCTCAGCGACCAGTCCGGCGTTGAGGGTCTCGAAATCCTCCAGCCGGAAGTACACCTCGCCGCGTACCTCCAGTACGGCCGGGACTGGGAATTCGCCGTCGGTGTTGAGGAATTCGGGGATGTCGGCGATGGTGCGCGCGTTCAGCGTCACGTCCTCGCCGACCCGGCCGTCGCCGCGGGTGGCCCCGCTGCTCAACCGGCCGTCGCGGTACACCAGCCCGAGTGCCACGCCGTCGACCTTGAGTTCGCACAGATAGGTGGTGTCGCCGCCGATCTCACCGCTGACCCGGCCCGCCCAGGCCGTCAGTTCGTCGGGTGAGAACACGTCTTCCAACGACAGCATCCGCTCCAGGTGCTCAGCGGGAGCGAACTCCGTGGTGAAGCCGGCGCCACCTACCAGCTGGGTCGGCGAGTCGGCGGTGCGCAACTCCGGGTGCGTCTCCTCCAGCGCGAGCAGCCGGTTGAACAGGTCGTCGAAGTCACCGTCGGTGATGATCGGCGCGTCTTTGACGTAGTAGCGGAACTGGTGTTCGCGCACCTCTTCGGCCAGGTCGTGCCACTGCCGCCGGAGGTCGGGGGTCACGCTGTCGGCCTCTGGTCTCACCACCGCAGGTTATCTGCTGACTACCCTGACGGCATGCCGCACCCGATCATGTTCCACGACGACGACCCTGGTCTGGCGCAGCTGCGGCGCATCGCGCTGGGCTTTCCCGAAGCCTTCGAGAAGATCTCTCACGGCCGCCCGGTGTTCTGCGCCCCGAAAATGTTCGCGATCTATGGCGGCAACAGCAAAGCCACCGGCGCGATGGTGCCCTACCCGCACGCGCTGCTGGTCAAGGTCGACGAGTCCGAGCGACGGGCGCTGGAACAGGACCCGCGGTTCTTCTCACCGATGTATTTGGGCCCGTCCGGTTGGCTGGGACTGGATTTCGGTGCAGCTGAAGTGGATTGGGATGAGGTCGGTGAGCTGGTCGACGCGTCGTTTCGGCTGACCGCGCCGGCGCGGTTGATCCGGTCCCTGGATGGGGATTAGTTCTCGACCGTCTCGACGAACGCCCGCAGCCGTTCAGTCGCGGCATCCCAGCGGCGCGACAGCCCGGTGAGATAGTCGCTGGCATCGGCCAGCTGCCGCGGCTGCACCGCCCAGATCCGTTCGCGGCCGCGACGGCTGCTGGTGACCAGGCCGACGGCCTCCAACAGCTGCAGGTGTTTGGTGGCCGCCTGACGTGTCACCGGAATCGCGTGGGTGAGCTGCGAGGTGGAACACGGCCCGCCATCGCAGAGACGCCCGATGATCCGCAGCCGGTTCGGGTCGCCGAGCGCGTCGAAAACCGGTGCCTCGATACTCGTCACGCCCGCTGCAACTCCAGGTATTTGCGCACCAACCTGACCTGATGCGCCCAGCCGCCGGCGTTGGCCTCGAATGCGGTCGATCGCCGCGACGGCGGCAGCGCATCGAAGCCGCTCTCGACGATGGTGAGCAACACCCCGTCGGGGGTCTCGTCCAACGTGAACTCCACCAGCGTCATCGGTTCGTCCTCGACCTCGGTGTCGACGGCGAACGGGTGCCAGCGGTAGGCGAACCGCCGTTGCGGTTCGACCGCGACGACGTGCCAGGTCCCCCGGTTCCCGGCATGGGGCTCCTGCAGCCGTGCGACCTCGCTGTCGACGCTGGTCGGGGTGATCGTCCCGGTCACGGCGGTACCAGCGACGAACGGGCCGTCGAACCGGATGCCGAACCACTGCCCGAACTCCCCCGAGTCGCTGATCGCACGCCACACCCGGTCCAGCGTCGCGCGCAGCACAACTTGCTTCTCGATACGATCGGTACTCATATGCAACCTCCCGGTTGCCTTTCAGTACAGCAGGCCGGTGATCAATGCGCAACCTTTTGGTTGCCCTTAGATCGCCTCGGGGTCGCTGGCCATCGCCTCGCCCACCTTGCGCACCAGCCCTACCGCGGCGCGCGCCCAGGCGGCGCTGGCACCGGCCATCCCGCAGACCGGACTGATCCCGACCCGCTGCGCCAACACCGAGCGGGGGAATCCGATCCGGTCGGTGATCGCTGCAACCGCGGTCGCCAGCTCTTCAACGTCGGGCGTCCGCACCGGCGCCAGCGCGGGAACCAGTCCCATCACCACGGTGCGGCCGGAGTCGAGGAAGGCACCGATCTGGTCGTAGTCGGCGGATTCCAACGCGGTGCAGTCCAACGCCAGCGCAGTGATAGCGCTGCGCTGCAACACATTCCACGGAAGTCCCGATGCACAACTGTGCACCAGCACCTCGCCCCCGATCGTTTCGACACAGCCGTCGAGCAGCGCACTGGCCACCGCCTCGTCGATGGCGGCCACCGGGCTCAACGCGGTCACGCCGGCCAGCCGGCCGGTCACCGCGGCGGCCAGCGACGGCTCGTCGAGCTGCACGATCACCGGTGTGTCGAGCCGGCGAGACAGCTCGGCGCGGTGTGACTTGAGGCCCTCGGCCAGCGACGCGGCCAGGTCACGCATCGCACCGCGGTCGGTGATCGCCCGGTGCCCATTGGCCAGCTCCACCTCCGCGGCCAGAGTCAACGGACCGGCCGCCTGCACCTTCACCGGATGCCCGCTACCGCGCAGGCCGGCGACTTCCCACGCCTCTTCCAGCGCATCGGCGTCCTCACCGAGCAGACTCACCGCGCGCCGGCTCACCGCTCCAGGACGCGCCGCCAGCCGGTAGCCACGCGGGGCGGTGTCGATGGCGATGTCGACCAGCAGCGCGCCGGTCCGACCGATCATGTCGGCGCCCACGCCACGCCCTGGCAGCTCGACCAGGTGGGCCAGGCTGCCACCCAACTCACCGACCACCACCTCGGCCGCCGCACGCGCCGAGGTGCCCGGCCACGACCCCAATCCGGTCCCGGTGGCGAAAGCACTCACCGGGCAACCGTATTGAAGTGACATGGCCCCGGGTACGGCGGGCTAGCCTTCGATGGTGAGGATGTCGCGGCTGGTGCCGATCTGGGCGGTGACAGCAGCGGTGGTGGGCTGCACCCGGCTGGTCGACGGGACCGCGCTGCCACCGGTGGCGCTGCCGGCGCCCGCCGGCGTCGTGGATCTCGGCCGGATCATGCTCGGCACGCCCCGGATGCGGGCCATCGTCGGCGCCGACGAGCAGCTGACGGTCATCCCCACCATGGATTCCAGCTCTCCAACCGACATCGACGACCTCGCCGCCACCATCCCGCCGCCGTGCCGTTTCATCTTCGCCGAGACCGCGGTGTTCGGATCCGCCGCGACGCGTTTCCACAAAACCACCTACCAGTACCCGCCCAAGGCCGCGCTGGTCTCCGAGGGCGCGGCCGTCTATCCCGATACCGAGGCCGCCCACCACGCTCTCGACACGCTGGTGAACACGGTCGCCGAGTGCGCCGACACCGCTGCCGGGCCGGGACTGGTCAGCGACTGGGATTCCGACGATGAGTCCCTGCGCACTCACGCCGGTGCCTGTGGCCGGGCCTACCAGGTCAAGTCGGTGGTGCTGTTGGAGGTCACCTACTGCGGCTTTTCGCAGGCCGACGCCGACCTGGTGGTGACGAATATGGCTTCGGCGGTGCCCGGTTAGGCGCGCTTGCGCGCGCCGAACGTGCATCCAGGGCGAGAAAATCGCCGGATCGTCGCACTCAGTACACGTTCGGCGCTGAAAGCTGGAGTTATGCGCCGGTGGCGGCGATGGTGGCGCTGGCGATCACTTCGTCGCCGTGCGCGTCCGGGCGGTAGCAGGCCAGGGTCTGGCCGCGGGCCACGCCGCGCAACGGCTCGCGCAGTCGCACCTGCAACATGTCGCCGACCAGTTCGGCGACCGCGCCGACGGTCTCACCATGGGCGCGCACCTGCACCTCGCACTCGACCGGGCCGCGCCACGGCTGCCCGGAGGTGAACACCGGTGCCCGCCCGGTCAGCTCCACCACCCGCAAGTCGGCGGCCGATCCGACGGTGACGGTGCCGGTCGCGGCGTCGATACCGGTGACGTAGCGCGGCTGGCCGTCCGGGCCGGGCCCAGCGATGCCCAGACCCTTGCGCTGACCGATGGTGAAACCGTGCACTCCGTCGTGCTGCGCCAGCACCGACCCGCCGGTGTCCACCACGGCCCCGGGCCGTACCCCGATGTGCCCCCCGAGGAAGGTGCGGGTGTCGCCGGTCGGGATGAAGCAGATGTCGTGGCTGTCGGGCTTGCTCGCCACCGCCAGGCCGCGTTCGGCGGCTTCGGCACGGATCTGCGGCTTGGGGGTGTCCCCGATCGGGAACGCCGCGTGCCGGAGCTGCTCTGCCGAGAGCACCGCGAGCACATAGGACTGGTCCTTGTCGGGGTCCACCGCGCGGCGCAGTCGACCGCCGGCCAGCCGGGCGTAGTGACCGGTGGCGACCATGTCGAAGCCCAGGGCGAGCGCTCGGGCGGCCACCGCGGAGAACTTGATCTTCTCGTTGCACCGCATGCACGGGTTGGGTGTCTCGCCGCGGGCGTAGGACTCGACGAAATCGTCGATCACCTCGTCCTTGAACTGCTCGGAGAAATCCCACACATAGAACGGAATGCCCAGCACGTCGGCGACGCGACGGGCGTCGTCGGAGTCTTCCCGCGAGCAGCAGCCGCGCGAGCCGGTGCGCAGGGTGCCCGGATTACGCGACAGTGCCAGATGCACGCCGACCACGTCGTGGCCGGCATCGACCATGCGGGCCGCCGCCACCGAGGAGTCCACTCCGCCGCTCATCGCCACGACGACCTTCATCGCGCTACCCCCGCGGCGGCCAGCATCGCATGGCGGGCCCGGTCCACCGCGCCGGGCAGCACCGCCAGCACGGCGTCGACGTCACCGTCGACGCTGGTGTGCCCCAACGACAGTCGCAGCGATCCCCGGGCGGCGACCGGGTCAGCGCCCATCGCGGTCAGCACGTGCGAGGGCTGCGGCACACCGGCGGTGCAGGCAGATCCGGTGGAGCATTCGATGCCGTTGGCGTCCAACAGCATCAGCAGGGAGTCGCCTTCGCAGCCGGCGAAGGTGAAGTGCGCGTTGCCGGGCAGCCGCTGGGTGCGCGACCCGTTGACCCGGGTGTTGTCGATCCGGGCGAGCACGCCGTCGATGAGCCGATCACGCAGGCCCGCAACCCGGTCTGCGGTGGACTCCAACGAGCCCACGGCGACCTGGAGCGCCGCTGCCATTCCGACTGCCCCGGCTACATCGGGTGTGCCGGAACGGATGTCACGCTCCTGTCCCCCACCGTGCGTCAGCGGTACACAGGTCACGTCACGACGAATCAGCAGTGCGCCGGTGCCGCACGGCCCGCCGAACTTGTGGGCGGTCAGGCTCAGCGCCGACAACCCGCTGGCAGCGAAATCGACCGGCAGCTGCCCGACGGCCTGCACCGCGTCGGAATGCATCGGTACCCCGAACTGCGCGGCGATCGCGGCCAGTTCAGCAACCGGCAACACCGTTCCGACTTCGTTATTGGCCCACATCACCGACACCAGGGCGACGTCGTCGGCGCGGCCGGCGTCCAATTCCTCGCGCAGCGCATCCGGTGACACCGACCCGTCGGCGTCGGTGGGCAGCCAGGTGATCTCGGCGCCCTCGTGTTCGGCGAGCCAGCCCACCGAATCCAGCACCGCGTGGTGCTCGACTTCAGTGGTGATGATCCGGCGCCGCCGCGCATCGGCGTCGCGGCGGGCCCAATAGATGCCCTTGACGGCCAGGTTGTCGCCGTCGGTGCCGCCGGAGGTGAAAACCACTTCAGAGGGGCGTGCGCCCAGCCCTGCTGCAATGGATTCGCGGGACTCCTCCATGCGACGACGCGCGGCGCGGCCCGCGGCATGCAGCGAGGAGGCGTTGCCGACGGTCCCCAGCACAGCTGCCATCGCCTCGATGGCCTGCGGGTGCATCGGGGTGGTGGCAGCGTGATCCAGATAGACCATGACCTGCTAAGGATACCGGGCACTTCGCGACGGCCCAGCGTTGCGGCGGGCGGCCAGGGTGCTCAACAAGCGATGCGGGCTCGTCGGCGCGGCCGCACCCGCCAGCCCGCCGCCGCCTGGCAACGAGCGGCCAGCTCACGCCGATCGGTTCCCGGCAGCTGCAGGGCGGCGACGTGCACCTGTGCGACAGTGCGTCGCGCGGTGATCAAACGACGCATCGAGGCCAGCAGGCTGTCGTCGCCGACAAATGCGGGCAGGGTCGACGGCGACCCGTCGTGATGGTGGTAGGTGAGCTGCAGGGGCTGCACCGGTCGTGCCGCGTCCACGGCGGCCTGGAACATCGCCGGATAGAACCGGCCGTGGGCCCGTCCACACCAGGTGGTGCCTTCCGGGAACGCCACGACCGTGCGGCCGGCCCGCAATCGCGCCGCCACCGTCTCCACCACCACCGGCAACCCGCGCAGACTGTCCCGCTCGATGGGGATGATCCGCATCAGGCGGGCCAACGCTCCGATACCGGGCCAGCTGATCAGGTCGGCGCGCGCCACGAAAGTCCCCGGCGATACCGCACCGATCACGAACACATCCAGCCAGGACACGTGCGGGCTGACCACCAACATGCCGCGCAGGTTGCGTACCGGCCCGCCGGTGGTCGTCACCCGCACCCCGAAGCAGCGCAACACCACCCGGCAGCCGCCACGCTGCAGCCGGGCACGACCCGGAATCGGGACCGCCAGCAGTGGCAGCAGCGGCGCCAGCAGCACCACCAGGGCCAGCCGTAGCGCCGCCACCCCCGGGAACGGCCGCTCGCTACCGCCCCGGACGCATCGCGGGGTGCAGCCGGCCCGGGGCGCCCAGGCGTTCACCGCCGTTTGGTTCACGCGTGTGCGGCGGTGTCGGCAGCCTCAGGAGCTCCCGCCACCACCGACGCCGCGGACACCGACCGCAGCCGGCGCAGGTAGCGGGTGTCGGCCTCGCTGCGGCGCAGCAGGGCCGGGAAGTCCCCCACACCGAAGGCCGGGTCGTGGGCCGGTTCACCGCAGACTCGTGCGCCCAGACGCAGGTAGCCCCGCAGCAGCGGCGGCATGGTTGGCCGAGTCGGCGGCGCGATCTCGTCGAGGCCCTTACCGTCGATCACCACCGGCCGATACGGAGTCACCCGGTGTGGGGAGGCGTGACGCCGCCGCACGAAATCGCGGACCCCGCGGATCTGACTACCGGGAGCGCCCTCACCGCGCACCGGCACCGATACGCAGCCGGTGATGTAGTCGTACTGGTAGCGGTCCAGGTAGGCCAGGATGCCGGCCCACATCAACAGCACGACGGCGCCATTACGGTGCCCCGGCCGAACCACGGCGCGACCCATTTCGACCAGCGACGGCCGCAGCGGGTCCAGCGCGGTGACATCGAATTCACTTGCGCTGTAAAGGCCTCCGGCGGCGATAGCCCCGGTGGGAGGAAGCATCCGGTAGCAGCCGACCAGCTCTCCGGAGTCGTCGTCGCGCACCAGCAGGTGGTCGCAGTACTCGTCGAAATGGTCGGCGTCCAGGCCGGGGCGGCCGGTGCCGGTGTCGGTCAGGCAAAAGCCCGGCTCGGTGCTGAACACCTCGAATCGCAGCCGCTGCGCGGCTTCGATCATGGCGGGGTCGGTAGACAACAGCAGCGAGTAGCGCGGGTTGTCGGTCCCGGAAGCGGGAGAATCGGTGGCGGGCTCAGGGGCGATGAGAACAGAACCAGTGCTCACACTCGTCACGGTCGCGCAGCCAGGCAGCGACCAGGCAATCACGGCGTGACATGTCGGTGCACGCTTGATGACGACTTGTGCGCATTGGTGAACAACGCCCAACGGGCGTTGAGATTGCATCTACGGTCGTGAATCGATGTCATGCACAACCATCAGTGCAATCTCAACGCCGCGGCTCAGGCAGCGGCCCCGCCGCCGTCGGCGTGCAGGGTCGAGCCGGTGATGAAACTGGACCGCGGCGAGGCGAGGAACAGCACGGCTTCGGCGATCTCGGCGGCGTGAGCGGTGCGCCCGAGCGGAAGCGCCCGGCCCAGTTCATCGTTGACGTCACCCCATTCGGCGACCACCCCCTCGGTGGCGGTCGGTCCCGGGGCAACACTGTTGACGCGTACGCCGTGCGGGCCGAATTCAGCGGCCCAGGTGCGCGTCAGCGACTCCAACGCGGCTTTGGACGCGCTGTAGCTCGACGCACCGGGGACGCCCTTGAAGGCGACCATGCTGGTGACATTGACGATGCTGCCGCGCCCACGCCGCAGCATCCCCGGCGCCAAGGCGGCGACCAGGAAATAGGCACCGCGCACGTTGGTGTCGAACGTCGACTCGAACGATGCCACGTCCTGTTCCACGGTCAGTGCGCCGGGGAAGCTGGCGGCGTTGTTCACCAGGATGTCGACGCCGTCACCGCATTGGCGCACCAGAGCTTTCACCGAATCGAGGTCGGACAGGTCCGCAGCCACAAATCGCACCCCGCCACCGAGTTCGGCGACGGCGGCGGCACCACGCTTCGCCGAGCGGCCGGTGATGATCACCTCGGCGCCGTGCCGCGCCAGCAGGCGTGCGGATTCCAGTCCGATGCCCGCGGTCCCGCCCGTCACCAATGCGGTCTGCCCCGCCAGCTCGTTCATTGCCCCGCCAGCCAATCGGCCAGCCGGGTGGACGCCAGGGTGGCGTCGTCGCCGGTGACCAGGCCGGTGTCGCCGATCTTGGTGCCGAAGTAGACCGCGGCCGGGTCGACGACGATCGGGAGGTTCTCGCCGCGGTGGGCCAGTACCAGCGCCGCCATTTCGGCGAAGGTCAGCTTCTCCGGGCCACCGATGTCGACGATGCCGTCGACCGGCGCGCCCTGCGCGGCCCGGGCCACTTCGGCGGCCACCTCGGCACCGGCGATCGGCTGGATCAGGCCTTCGGGGGCCCGGACTTCGCCGTCGACGGTGATCGACGCAACGATGCCGTCGGCGAACTCGTGGAACTGGGTGGCGCGGACGATGGTGTAGGGCAACCCGGAGTCGGCGATGATGCGTTCCTGGGCGACCTTGGCTCGCATGTAACCGCTGTCGGGCAGTCCGTCGCAGTTCACGATGGACAGCACGACATAGTGGCCGACGTCAGCGGCTTTGGCCGCGGCCACCTGATTGGTGGTGGACGTGGTGAAGAAATCCAGCACCGGGCCGTCGGCGAAGTCCGGCGAGTTGACCACGTCGACCAGCACGTCGGCCCCCGACAGGGCCTCGGCCAGGCCATCGCCGGTCAGCACGTCGACACCCGAATTGCGGGCGGCTGCCACGGTCTCGTGGCCCGCGGCACGCAGCAGCTCAACGACCTTGGTGCCGATCTGCCCGCTGGCACCCATCACAGTGATCTTCATCCTCGACACACCCTCTCGCCTCAGCACGATTTCGATACCTCGACCCTGGCACCGCGCAGTGCGTGGGGGAACCCCGGAAAGTCCGTAGTCTGCTGTCCTACCGGCGGGGTTTGGGGCCCCGGTCAGCGACCGGCCGCGGTGTCGCGCAGTTCCCGGCGTGAGCGGATGCCCAGCTTGGCGAAGACCTTGCGCAGGTGCCATTCGACGGTGTGGGCACTGATGAACAGCTGCGCCCCAATCTCGACATTGGTCAACCCGGCACCGGCCAGCTCGGCGATCTGCTGCTCCTGCGGTGTCATCACATCACCGCCGGCAGCGGTCCTGGTGCCGACCTTGTCCCCGATCGCCTGCAGTTCGCGGCGGCTGCGCTGCGCAAAGGCCTGCGCCCCGAAACCGGTGAACATCTCGTGGGCGGTGCGCAGCTGCGTACGCGCGTCGCCGCGCCGCTTCTCGCGACGCAGCCATTCCCCGTACACCAGGTGCGCACGCGCCAGGTCCACGGCGATCCGGGTGCGCCCCAGCCGCTCGACGGCCTCGACATAGTGGTCCTCGGCG
Source organism: Mycobacterium sp. SMC-15 (assembly GCF_045310925.1). Classification (NCBI taxonomy): domain Bacteria; kingdom Bacillati; phylum Actinomycetota; class Actinomycetes; order Mycobacteriales; family Mycobacteriaceae; genus Mycobacterium; species Mycobacterium sp. SMC-15. Next base: position 184,930 of record NZ_JBJIAJ010000004.1, read on the forward strand.
GTCGCTGAGTCGCACAGCAGCGCACGCGAGCGAGCCAGCACTCCCAGCCCCCAGTCCGTTCCGCTGACGGTGGCGCGTTCGGCCAGCTGCGCCAGTGCCTCGGCGGCCAACGGCTGCTCACCGCCGCGCGCCCCGGCCTCCACCAGTTCGGCCAGGTTCCACCCGTAGAGGCCCAGATCCTCGTACTCCAGCACCCGGCGCAGCCCCTCGCACGCCGACTGGTAGCGGCCCAGCCCGTTGTAGAGCACCGCGGAGGCGTAGCCGATCAGCGCGGTGATACGGCCCTCTCCGCGGGCCGCCCCGCTGCGGGCCGCGGCGTCGATCAGCACCCTCGCCTCGGCTTCCTCGCCCGTCCAGGCCGCCAGCGCCAGCGCGTGGTAGCGCACCGGCGCCTGACCGACCGCTGCGGTCAGCGCGTCGGCGTCTGCGATCAGCGCGCGCGCCGCGGCGAACTCCCCCGCCTGTACGTGCACGCCGGCCCGGGTTGTCAACGCGATCGGCAGCATGGCCAGCGCACCGGTGTCGGTCGCGACCCGCACGGCGTCGCCTGCGATCCGATACCAGGCCTCGTCGTCCCACACGTCGTGCACAGCGGCCTCGTACCCGATCGGAAACGCCTGCCATGACCAGGTGTTCGGGGTCAGTGCGGCAATCGCGGCGCGCATCGGCTCCAGGCCGGCTTGGCAGCCGGCACTGATGCGGGTGGTCAGCGCAAGCAGCAGCAGATCGGCCGGCCGGTTCGGGGCCGTCCGCACACCCGCTGCCAGTGCCGCCGCAGTGTGATGGCGCACCTGCGCGCCGAACGCCCGGCCCGCGTACATTGCCGCGCTGACCGCTTCCAGCAGGGTCTCTTGCGCCATCACCGCATCAATAGACTCCAAATGACTTGCTGCGCTGAAGAACTGGTGAACCGAATCAAGAATGGTTGCGGCGTGACCGCTGCCGCGGCCACGGGTGAATCCCAACTGCGCGCGCATCCGGAACAATCGGGCACGCTGCAGCTCGTCGAGCGGCGCCAGCTCAGCGGCACCCAACAGTGCTGCGGCCGCGTCTATTTCGGCCACCGCCAGCTTGGCTTCGGCTGCCCCGAGCGCACGGGATCCGCGCCGCAGCGGGTCGGGGGTCAGTTCGGTGGCACGGGCTAAAAACGCTGCTGCTGCAGCGGTTCCACCGCGTAACGCCGCACGGTCGGCGGAGCATTCCAGCTCTGCGGCGACCGATTCTTCCGGGCCGGCTGCCGCATGGGCGCGATGCCACGCCCGCCGGTCGGGGTCGTGTGCCGGGTCGGTGGCCTGCGCCAGCGCGCGGTGGGCATCCCGGCGGCCCTCCAGACTCGCCGCGCGGTAGATCGCCGAGCGCACCAGCGGATGCCGGAACCGCACCCGCGCGCCCACCTCGATCAGGCCGGCCTGCTCGGCCGGGGCCAGGGCCGCAACCGCCAGACCCAGCTCACCGGCCGCCCGCAGCAGCAGCGCCGCATCCCCCACCGGCTCGGCGGCAGCCAGCAACAACAGCCGTTGGGCATCGTCGGGCAGCCCATGAACCCGGGCCAGGTAATGGCGTTCGATCTGTCCCGCCACCGGCACCACGTCGGGGCGGTAGTAGCCGCCGGCCAGCTCGGCCGCGGACAACCCCCGCGGCAGTTCCAGCAGTGCCAGCGGGTTGCCATGCGTCTCGGCGACGATCCGGTCGGCGACCTGGGGGTCGATCCGGCCCGGCAACGCCGATTCCAGCACGGCGCGTGCGTCGGAGTCCGCCAGGCCGCGCAGCATCAGCTTCGGCAGCCCGGTCAGGCCGTCGACGGGTTCACGCAGTGCGCACACCAGTGCGATCGGCTCGGCCCGCAGTCGCCGTGCCACGAACCCCAGCGTCTGAGCCGAAACCCGATCGAGCCACTGGGCGTCGTCGATCAGACACAGCACCGGCTGCCGGGCAGCGATCCCGGCCAGCAGCCCCAACACTGCCAGGCCGACCAGAAATCGGTCGGGCGCCGACCCGCTGCTCATGCCGAAGGCAATGGCCAGCGCCTCGCGCTGTGGTTCGGGCAGCAGGTCGATCCCGTCGGCCGCGGGTGCGCACAGCTGCTGCAGCCCGGCGAACGCCAGCTCCATGTCGGACTCCACCCCGGCCGCCCGGATCACGTGAAAATCCGGCGCGGACTCGGCCAGGTAATCGAGCAGAGCGGTTTTGCCGATCCCGGCCTCGCCACGCAGCACCAGCACCTGAGGGCGGCCGCCACGGGCGGCCGCGAGGGTTTCGCGCAGCTGCGCGCACTCGGCGTCGCGGCCCCGCAAAGACGACAAAACCCCCGACACGCCAGGCGTGCGGGGGCTTTGACGATTGGCGGCCGGGCGGGCCCGGCGAACGCCCATAGAGGTCTTCTTAACCCTTGCGGGCCTTGATCGCCTCGGTCAGCTGCGGGGTGACCTTGAACAGGTCGCCGACGATGCCGAAATCGGCGATCTCGAAGATCGGCGCTTCCTCGTCCTTGTTGACCACGACGATGGTCTTGGACGTCTGCATGCCGGCCCGGTGCTGGATCGCACCGGAGATGCCCAGCGCGATGTACAGCTGCGGCGAAACCGTCTTGCCGGTCTGGCCGATCTGGAACTGGCCCGGGTAGTAGCCCGAGTCCACCGCGGCACGCGAGGCACCGACGGCCGCGCCGAGCGAGTCGGCCAGCTCCTCGACCACCGAGAAGCTCTCGGCGCTGCCGACACCGCGACCACCGGACACCACGATGGGGGCCTCGGTGAGCTCCGGCCGGTCACCGGCCACGGCCGGCTGACGCGAGGTGATCTTGGTGGCGTTCTCGGCGGCCGCGGGCACCTCGACGGTGACCTGCTCGCCCGCGCCGGCGGCCGGCGCGGGCTCGACCGCACCCGCACGCACGGTGATGACCGGGAGCTCCCCGGTGGGCTCGGCCTCGACGGTGTAGGCACCACCAAAGATCGAGTGCACCACCTTGGCGCCTGCCTTGACCTCGACCACGTCGACCAGCAGTCCGGAACCGATCCGGGCAGCCAGGCGGCCGGCGACCTCTTTGCCGTCGGCAGTGGCAGCGATCAGCACCGCGGCCGGAGCGGCCGTCTCGGCCAGCCCGGCCAGCACGTCGACGACCGGGGTGAGCAGGTAGCTGTCCACCACGTCGGACTCGGCGACGTAGATCTTGGCGGCGCCGGCCTCCTTCAGACCGTCCACCAGCGGGGCGGCGGTGCCGGGGGCACCGACGACGACCGCGGACGGCTCACCGAGCTCACGCGCGGCGGTGATCAGTTCGGAGCTGACCTTCTTCAGTGCTCCGTCGGCGTGCTCAACGAGCACAAGTACTTCAGCCATGTCTATTTTCTTCCGTCTTCGCTAGGTCCGGGGATCGCTTAGATGATCTTCTGGGCAACCAGGTACCCGGCGATCTTGGTGCCGCCATCGCCCTCGTCGGTCACCTTCTCGCCAGCGGTCTTCGGCGGCTTCGGAGTCGAAGCAGTCACCTTGGTACCGGCGTTGGCGACACCGACCTCGTCGGCCTCAACGCCGATCTCGGCCAGCGTGAGCACGGTGACTTCCTTCTTCTTGGCGGCCATGATGCCCTTGAAGGAGGGGAAGCGCGGCTCGTTGATCTTCTCGTTGACGCTCACCACGGCCGGCAGCGAAGCCTCCAGGGTGAACAGGCCTTCGTCAGTCTCCCGCTCGCCGGTGACCTTGCCGTCCTCGACGGTCAGCTTGCGCAGGTGGGTCAGCTGCGGCAGACCCAGGTACTCGGCGATGATCGCCGGAACCGCGCCGCCGACACCGTCGGTCGACTCGTTGCCGGCGATGACCAGCTCGGTGCCCTCGATGGCGCCCAGGGCGCGCGCCAGAGCCCAACCGGTCTGGACGACGTCGGAACCCTTCATGCCGTCGTCGAGGATGTGCACGGCCTTGTCAGCCCCCATCGACAGCGCCTTGCGGATCGCCTCGGTGGCCCGCTCCGGGCCGGCGGTCAGCACGGTGACGGTGCCTTCGGCGCCTTCCTTCTCCCGGATCTGCAGCGCCTCTTCGACGGCCCGCTCGTTGATCTCATCGAGCACGGCGTCGGCAGCGTCACGGTCCAGCGTGAAGTCACCGTCGGTGAGCTTGCGCTCCGACCAGGTGTCTGGGACCTGTTTGATCAGGACCACGATGTTCGTCATGAGTGTGGTTCGTCCTCCTCGAAGGGGTCCTGCAGCGGCGGGCCACAAGACTTCGGTAGCGATTCACGCAGCCGCACGAGAATGTTACTCACCGGTAACTTAATGCGGTTCGCGTGTACAGCGTAGCGGGTCGTGATAATGCCATGTGGGGTAGCCGGTTCATGGACCGCGCCCTTCGCGTTAGCCTGCCTGTGCGATGAAATCTACGAATGCCGCCGGAGACTCCACCGGCACGCCGCCCAGCGACAGCACGCTGACGCTGACCGGGGAGCGCACCATTCCCGGACTGGACGTCGAGAACTACTGGTTCCGACGTCACGAGGTGGTCTACCAGCAGCTGGCGCCGCGCTGTAGCGGCCGCGACGTCCTGGAGGCCGGATTCGGCGAGGGCTACGGCGCCGACCTCATCGCGCGCGTGGCCCAGCGGGTGATCGGCGTGGATTACGACGACTCGGCGGTGGCCCACGTACGGGCCCGCTACCCGCGCGTCGAAGCCGTCCAGGGAAACCTCGCCGACTTGCCGCTGCCCGACGCGGCCGTGGACGTGGTGGTCAACTTCCAAGTCATCGAGCACCTCTGGGACCAGGGGCAGTTCATCGCCGAATGCGCCCGCGTGCTGCGGCCCGGCGGCTTGCTGATGGTGTCCACTCCCAACCGGATCACCTTCTCCCCCGGCCGCGACACACCGATCAACCCGTTCCACACCCGCGAACTCAATGCCGCCGAGCTCACCGAGCTGCTGCTCGAGGGCGGATTCGACATGGACGGCATGTTCGGGGTTTTTCACGGACCAGTCCTGGCCGAGATGGACGCCCGGCACGGCGGCTCGATCATCGACGCCCAGATCGCGCGGGCGGTCGCCGACGCGCCTTGGCCGGCCGACTTGCTGGCCGACGTCGCCGCCGTCACCAGCGACGATTTCGACATCCTCGAAGCCTCGCAGCGCGACATTGACGACAGCCTGGACCTGGTGGCGATCGCGGTGCGCCGGTGACCGAAGAATCCAACGGCTCGGTACCGGGCCTGTTCACCCTGGTGCTGCACACCCACCTGCCCTGGCTGGCACACCACGGCCGCTGGCCGGTCGGCGAGGAGTGGCTCTACCAGTCCTGGTCGGCGGCGTACCTGCCGCTGGTGCGGGTGCTGCGGACGCTGGCCGCCGAAGGCCGGCGAAACCTGCTCACGCTCGGGGTGACACCGGTGGTCGCCGCCCAGCTCGACGACCCGTACTGCCTGGACGGCATGCACCACTGGCTGGCGAACTGGCAGCTGCGCGCCGCGCAGGCCACCACCTTGGCCGACATCCGCCCGTTCGGGCTGCACGAATGCGCCGCCGCCGAACAGGCTCTCGAGGAGTTCGCGCTGCTGTGGCGCCACGGCGCCAGCCCGCTGCTCCGGGAGCTGGTACAGGCGCAGACGGTGGAACTGCTCGGCGGTCCGCTGGCCCACCCGTTCCAACCTCTGCTGGCGCCACGACTGCGCCAGTTCGCGCTGCACGAGGGATTGGCCGACGCTCGAGCGCGGCTGGCCCACACCCCCACCGGAATCTGGGCGCCGGAATGCGCGTACACGCCCGGCCTGGAAACCGAGTACGCGGCCGCCGGGATTTCGCACTTCATGGTCGACGGCCCGTCGCTGCACGGCGACACCACACTGGGCCGACCGGTCGGTGACTCCGACGTGATCGCGTTCGGCCGTGACCTTGCAGTCAGCTACCGGGTGTGGTCGCCGAAGTCGGGCTATCCCGGGCATGACGCCTACCGGGATTTCCACACCTATGACCACCGCACCGGGTTGAAGCCGTCCCGGGTGACGGGCCGCAACGTCTCCCCCGAGCAGAAGGCGCCGTACGACCCGCAGCGCGCCGATGCCGCGATCGATGCCCACGTCGCCGATTTCGTCGAGGTGGTCCGGGGCCGCCTGCAGTCCGAGTCCGAGCGGATCGGCCGACCGGCCCACGTGGTCGCCGCATTCGACACCGAACTGTTCGGCCACTGGTGGTACGAGGGACCGACCTGGCTGGCCCGGGTGCTGCGGGCACTGCCCGAAGCGGGGGTTCGCGTCGGGACCCTCACCGATGCCATCAACGCCGGATACGTCGGCGAGGCGGTCGAACTGCCGCCCAGCTCGTGGGGTTCGGGCAAGGACTGGCGGGTGTGGTCCGGCGAGAAGGTCGCCGACCTGGTGCAGCTGAACTCCGAGGTGACCGAGACCGCGTTGGGCGCCGTCGACAAGGCCCTGTCCCAGACGGCTGCGCCGTCGGGTCCCGCCCCGCGCGACCGGGTCGCCGACCAGATCCTGCGTGAGGCACTGCTGACGGTCTCCAGCGACTGGCCCTTCATGGTCAGCAAGGACTCCGCCGCCGACTACGCCCGCTATCGCGCACAGCTGCACGCGCACGCCACCCGCGAGATCGCCGACGCACTGGCCGGCGGTCACCGAGACACCGCACAGCGCTTGGCCGACGGCTGGAATAAGGCCGACGGCCTGTTCGGCGCACTGGATGCCCGTAGGCTGCCACGGTGACCCCCCACCTCCGGACCTCGCACCGCTACGGTGCGCGTCAGAACGGAACCGCCGCGTGAAAATCCTGATGGTGTCGTGGGAATACCCGCCGGTGGTGATCGGCGGGTTGGGTCGGCATGTCCATCACCTGTCGACCGCGCTGGCCGCCGCCGGGCACGACGTCGTCGTCCTATGCCGGCGCCCCTATGGCACCGACCCGAGTACGCACCCGTCGTCCGACGAGATCAGCGAGGGCGTGCGGGTGGTCGCCGCGGCCCAAGACCCGCACGAATTCTCCTTCGGCGAAGACATGATGGCCTGGACACTGGCGATGGGTCATTCGATGGTCCGCGCCGGACTGTCGCTCAAGATCGACGGCGGCCAGAGCGTGTGGCGCCCCGATCTGGTGCACGCCCACGACTGGCTGGTTGCACACCCCGCGATCGCACTTGCCGAATTCTATGATGTGCCATTGGTTTCCACGATCCATGCCACCGAGGCCGGACGTCACTCCGGCTGGGTGTCCGGAGCGCTGAGCCGTCAGGTGCACGCGGTGGAATCGTGGCTGGTTCGCGAATCCGACTCGCTGATCACCTGTTCGGCCTCGATGCGGGACGAGATCACCGACCTGTTCGGTCCCGGACTCGCCGAAACCACCGTGATCCGCAATGGCATCGACGCCGCACGGTGGCCGTTCGCCCGCCGCCAGCCCCGCACCGGCCCGCCGGAAATCCTGTTCGTCGGGCGACTCGAATACGAGAAGGGCGTGCACGACATCATCGCGGCCCTGCCGCGGATCCGGCGCGCCCACCCGGGAACCACGCTGACCATCGCCGGCGACGGCACCCAGCAGGACTGGCTGATCGAGTGCGCCCGAAAGAGCCGGGTACTCAAGGCAACCCGGTTTATCGGCCGGGTCGACCACGACGAACTGTTGGCACTGTTGCACCGGGCCGACGCGGCGGCACTGCCCAGCCACTACGAACCGTTCGGCCTGGCGGCGCTGGAGGCCGCTGCCGCCGGGACCCCGCTGGTGGTGGCCAACGTGGGCGGATTGGGCGAGGCGGTGATCAACGGCGAAACCGGTATGTCCTGCCCGCCGCGCGACGTGCCGGCCCTGGCCGCGGCCGTCTGCCACGTGCTCGATGACCCGGCCGCCGCCCAGTGCCGCGCCGTCGCCGCCCGGGAGCGGCTCAGCTCCGACTTCGATTGGCACACCGTGGCCGACGAGACCGCCCAGGTGTACCTGGCGGCCAAACGCCGCCTGCGGGACCCGCAGCCACGCCGCCCGATCATCGAGCACGCACTGCCGGACCGGTAACCCTGGCCGATGAAGAGCCGCGCCGCGATCCTGCGAACCTACGGTGGGCCCTGGTCGGTTGAGGAGTTCGAGCTCGATCCGCCGCGCACCGGCGAGGTCTTGGTCCGCATGGCCGCGGCGGGTCTGTGCCATTCCGACGAACACATCCGCCAGGGCCACCTGGCCCCGCCGGCGCAGAGCGCTCCCACCGCTCCGACGATCGGCGGCCACGAGGGCTCCGGGGTGGTTGTACAGGTCGGCGACGGTGTCACGGGGTTGTCCCCCGGCGATCATGTGGTGACGTCATTCGTGGCGGTCTGCGGTCAATGTCATTGGTGTTCTTCGGGGATGGAGTACATCTGTGATGCCGGCGCGGGAACCATGCTGCCCGGAATGCCCACTGACGGGACCTTCCGCCACCACGGCGCAGACGGCCGGGACCTGGCGCATGTCTCCAAGATCGGCGCCTTCGCCGAACACACCGTTGTCTCGGCCGCCTCCCTGGTCAAGATCGACCCGGACCTGCCTCTGCTTCCCGCGGCCCTGCTGGCCTGCGCGGTGCCGACCGGGTACGGCTCGGCGGCCTATCGCGCCGGTGTGCGCGGCGGGGACACCGTCGTGGTCATCGGGGTGGGCGGCATCGGCACGGCCGCCGTCCAGGGCGCCCGTATCAACGGCGCCGTCCGGATCGTCGCGGTGGATCCCGTTGCCTTCAAGCGGGAATCGGCACCGACGTTCGGCGCCACGCATACCGCGGCCAGCACCGGCGAGGCGTTCGAGACAGTCCGCGACCTGACGCGCGGTGTGATGGCCGACGCCGTGGTGGTGTCCCCATCGGTCATCACCGATTCCGACATCGAAGATGCCCTGCGACTGACCCGCAAGGCCGGGACCTGTGTGCTGACCGGGATGGCGGTGCAGGGCACCCGGACCAGCATCGATCCCCAGGACATGATGTTGATGAACAAGAACCTGTGCGGCACCGTCTTCGGCTCGTGCAATCCGCGGACCGACATCCCGCTGTTGGCCACGCTCTACGAGGCGGGCCGACTGCAACTCGACGAGATGGTCACCAAGCGTTACCGGCTCGAGGACGTCAATGAGGCTTACGCAGACCTCGCCCGCGGCGAATTGATCAGGGGCGTCATCGACTTCGGGCTCTAGCCCCGCCCGCCGTCATCGAGTGACGGTGAATCCTTCCAGGGCACCGGAGTCTCGCCACGCACCCAGGATGTCGGCGTATTCGGTGGGGCTGCCGAAGAAGAAACTGTCCTGCCGCAGCCGGGCGTTGGCGTGACCCTCGCGGTTGTAATAACCCGGGGTGCAGGACTCGCGCCGCCCGGCGATGACGTCGGAACGCGCCACCACGGCATCAACCCAGCCCTGTTCGGCGTCCTCGGTGACCTCCAGCGCGGCCACGCCCTGCTGCAACGCATGGGCGATCACCCACGCCACGTGCCGCGACTGGGTGTCGATCAGGTAGGGAAAGTTCACCGTGAACCCGGATTGGGCGATGCTCTCGATGAAGCAGTTCGGGAAGCCGCTCACGTGCAGGCCGTGGAAGGTACGCACACCGTCGGCCCACTTGTCGGTCAGGGTCACGCCGTCGCGCCCGATGACCTCGAAGCCGGTGCGCCGGCAATAGTCGGTGCCTACCTCGAAACCCGTCGCGAAAATCAGGCAGTCCAACGGGTATTCGGCGCCGTCGACCACCACGCCGGAAGAGGTGATCCGCTCGACTCCGAGGCCTTTCGTGTCGACCAGGGTGACGTTGTCGCGGTTGAAGGCCTGCAGGTATCCGTCGTGGAAGCACGGCCGCTTGCAGTAGTACCCGTACCACGGCTTGAGTGCCTCGGCGGTGGCCGGATCGTCCACCAGCGCGTCGACGCGGCCGCGGATCTCGTCCATCTTGGCGAAGTCGGCCATCTCGGCGGCATTCGGGCCACCCTCATCGACTATCGGCATCTGCTTGGTCAGGCTGGTCCAGGCGTCATCGACCAGGTCCTCGTCGGCGGTGCCGCCCGCGGTCAGGATCTGAAAGTTCTCCATGCGGCGCTGTTGCCAGCCCGGCTCCAGTGCCGCCGCCCACTGCGGGTCGGTCGGCCGGTTGCCGCGTACATCCACCGTCGACGGCGTGCGCTGAAAGACGTAGAGGTGCCCGGCCGCCTCGGCCAATCGCGGCACGCACTGGATGGCGGTAGCGCCGGTGCCGACGATCCCGACCCGTTTGTCGGCCATCCGGGCCAGATCCGCACCGGTGTAGTCGTAGTCCCAGCGGCTGGTGTGAAAGGTCCGGCCGGCGAACTCGTCGATGCCGGGAATACCCGGCAACTTCGGCTTCTGCAGGTAGCCATTGGCCATCGACACGAATCTGGCCCGGAATGCGTCGCCGCGATTGGTGCTGATCCGCCAGCGTGATGTCGCCTGTTCCCAACGGATTTCGGTGACCTCGGTCTGCAGGCAGGCGTCGCGGTACAAGTCGTAGTGGCGGGCGATGCGCTGACAGTGCGCGAAGATCTCCGGGCCTTTGGCGTATTTCTCGGTCGGCACGTAGCCGAGTTCCTCCAGCAGCGGCATGTAGACGTAGGACTCCACGTCGCAGGCGATACCCGGATACCGATTCCAGTACCAGGTGCCCCCGACATCGGCCGCCTTGTCGATCAGCCGAATGCTTCCCACCCCGAGCTCGCGCAGCCGGGCGCCGGTCAGCAAACCCCCGAAACCGGCTCCCACGATCGCGACGTCGACCTCATCGGCCAGCGGCTCCCGGGTGAACCCCGGCTGCGCCCACGGGTCCTGCGCGAACCGGGCAAAGCGGCCCACCACCTCGACGTACTGGTCGATCCCGTCGTTTCGCAGGCGCCGCTGGCGTTCCCGGGTGTACTTGTCCCGCAGGGCATTCGGATCAAACTCCTGCCCCTGCAGATCCTGGACATCGGTCACTATCAGGCACCTCCGGAACGCCGCAAAGCCAGCCCAGCAACGCCGATCAGCATATAATCAATCAGTTGATCATATCAATGGCCGTCGAACAGGGTTCCCCTGATCAGCCGCTTCGCGGCGGCCAGCGCCGCCTGATAGGTCTCCGGCGAGCCGGTCGCCGCCAACTCGGTCAGGCCATAGACCAGGGCGTAGGTGACCTCGACTTCCGGCCGCGTTGCGCTGGCGTCGCGATGAGTGCCGTCGTGCACGATCCCGGTGATGATGTCGCGCAGCGCCTCGAGCCCCCCGCTGCCGGCCTCCCCCGGATACACGGTGACGGCATTCTGAGCGCGTATCGCCCACTCGAAGGTGGCGAGATCGGGATGCTCGCGCATGAGGTTGCCGGACTCGTCGAGCAGGGCCTCGATCCGGTCGACCACGGTGCCGGGCCGCTGCGCGGCGCGCCGCAGTCGCGGCAGCGCGATCTCGGCCCGCGCGGCGATGGCGGCCGCCACCAGTTCGGCCTTGTTCGGAAAATAGTTGTAGATGTTGGCGCTGGTGACACCCGCGGTACTCGCGATCTGACGGATCGTGGTCCGCGCGTAGCCCAATTCGGCTACACACGCAATGGTGGCGGCGATGATCCGCTGGCGGGTCTGGCCGCCGACGGCGCCGACCGGGCGGCCCAGCTGCGGAGTCGACATGGACACATCCTCGCAGCCCTCGACACCGGCGCTCGACAACCGGCACTGTGTGTGACCCGCCGGATCGCCGGCGGGTTAATCTGAGGTGATCATGCCCCTGACTTCGTCGCCGCGGGGTCGACCGGCTGGAACCAGCAGCGAAGAAACCCGCCAGCGGATCATCAGCGCAGCGATCCGGCGCGTCGCCGAAGTCGGCCGTTCCGGCGCCACTATCCGCGATATCGCCTCCGCCGCCGACGTGACCAGCGCAAGCCTCTACCACTACTTTCCGAACAAGGATGAGCTGATGGCGGCGACCGTGGCCGCCGCACGAGAGATCGCCCTGCCCCGATTACACGCCGCGGCACAGCGGACCGGCACTGTGGCTGATCAGCTGGCCGCGATACTTGCCGAGGCCGATCGGTTGAGCCACGACCACCCGTATCTGGCCGCCTTCGAACGTGCCACGGGCGAGGTCTCGCCGTTGCGCGAGGTCATCGGTGAGGTCGTCGGTGAAGCGCGACGCGGCGGGTCGCTGGCAACCGATGTGGACGGCGACGGCGCCGCGGACGCCGTCTACGCATTGACGCGGGGGTTGACCGAGCAGGCAGCGCAGGCATCACCGGCCGCCTACCGGGTCACTCTGCGCTGCGCCGAAGAACTCATCCGCGGCACGCTGTTCTAGGCTGCTGCCGCGTCCTAAGCGCTTGCCGCGGCGGCGATTCCGATATCAACCCATTCGGCGAGCTGATGCGCAGAACCGATGTGCTCGCCATCGACATGGACCCAGCCACGCATGGTCCGTCCGCCCATCTCCATCGGCTGGGCGGCGGTGGTTTTCAGCAACTGTTCGGCACGCGCGGCACCCACGCGGACCAGCAGCCCACCGGCCATAGCGGCGACTGCGATCTTGCCGGCGACCAGGAACGCCAGGCCGCCGAACATCGCCTTCTCCAGCACCGGTGGGCCATCTGCGGCGAACATCTCCCGCACGCGGGCCGCCAGCTGCGCGTCGTAGGCCACTATTGCCCCGGATGCCAGTCGCGGATCGCCGCGGCGAATTGTTCGGGGGCATCGGAGGGAACGAAATGGCCGGCGCCTTCGACGATCACGGTCTGATGATTGGTCAGCGTCTGTTCCCACTGCCGTAATTCCCTGTCGCCGAAGGCGAAATCGCCGTCACCCCAGATGATCAGCGTCGGCAGCCCCGCGATGGCGGGCAACCCGGATTCGAGGTCGGCGAGAAAGTCTCGGCTGGCGGTGATCTCGCGCGGAAAGACCGCCGACGCCTCTCGACGCGCGGGGCTATCGAGGGCTTTTTGGTAGTGGTCCATCTCCTTGCGGGTGGGCTTGGTGAGGCGGTGCCCGACGGGGATCATGACGTTGACGAAGAGGTTGAACTGTCTGATCAGCAGGCGTCCGATCGGGCCACCCATCACATGCGACATGACCTGCACGAGCGGAGCACCGACGGGCCATGCCCACGTATTGGACAGCACCAACCGTTCGAAGATCTCGGGACGTTGTTGTATGACGGCCAACCCGATCGGACCACCCCAGTCGTGCACCACCAAGGTGATCCCGCTGAGGGCGAGCGCATCGACGAACGCGCCGATCACCTGCGTGTGTTCGGTGGGTAGGTACCGGTAGCCCGGCCCCGCCGCCGACAGGCCGAACCCGGGATAGTCCACCGCGATGCATCGAAAGTCCGGCCGCAACGCTTCGATGATCTTGCGATAGTCGAACGACCAGGTCGGGTTGCCATGCAGGAACAGCAGCACCGGCCCGGATCCCTCATCCACGTAGTGGACGCGGTTCCCGTCGATGTCGAGGAACCGGCTCTCGAACGGAAACAACGTGTCGTCGACCCACGCGGGCCGTTGGGCGTCTGCCATGCCGATCCCCCTTGCCACTTGATATAGTCAAGTTCACTTTAAATTAGCAAGCAGACGGTGATGAGTCGAGACTACGGTCAGTACTGCGGACTTGCCCGGGCCCTGGATGTGGTGGGTGACCGGTGGAATCTGTTGATCGTGCGCCAGCTCCTGATGGGCCCGGCCCGCTACCGCGAGTTGCGCGACGGGCTGTCCGGGGTCGCAACGAACCTGCTGGCCGACCGGCTCCGCGATCTGGAGACCGCGGGGGTCCTCGATCGGCGATTGACCGACGACGGCAAGGCGGTGACCTACGCACTGACCCCCTGGGGCGCGCAACTGCGCGAGCCGATCTACGCGCTGGTCCGCTGGTCCACGCCGTTGATGATCCGCGGCCCCCAGGGCGATGAATTCCGCGCCGAGTGGCTGCGACTGGCCCTTCCCGCCCTGTTCGCCGATCGGGTGGCAGCGGGCCCGTCGGTGGCGGTGGGAGTCGCCGTGGACGGCGGAATGGTTCAACTGCAGGCCACCGAGTCCGGTATCGATGTCGGCGAACCCGACGGGCGTCCGCTTGCTGCCGTGCTGCACACCGAGGCGCCTTTGGTCCTCGGCCTCGCGGCGGGCGTGTTGTGCTTTGACGACGTGGCTGCACTGGTCGAGATCGACGGTGACGAGTCGGCGCTACGCAGGCTCTTCGGCGCGGCTACAGCGCCGCCAGATACCTCACTCGGTGCGCGATAACCCGTTGAGACACCTCGGCTTCGGGCGCAAGCAGGTCGAACGCGTGCGGGCAACCAGGGTACACATGCAGCTCGACGGGGACCCCCGCCGCAACCAGGCGGTGAGCAAAGGCGACGTCCTCCGGCGCGAAGATGTCCAGCCCGCCGACATCGACGTAGGTCGGCGGCAGGCCGGCCAGGTCGTCGGCGCGGGCCGGGGCGGCGTAGCCGTCGGCGCCACCTTCGCCCAGCAGAGCTGACCAGCCGGTGGCGTTGTCGTCGTAGCTCCAGGTGAGCAGGGTGGCGCCCGCGGCGCCCGCCTCGCGGGTGCGGTCGTCGAGCATGGGGTAGATCAACAGCTGAGCTGCGATCGCCGGTCCGCCCCGGTCGCGGGCCAGCAGGCCCACGCCTGCGGCCAGTCCCCCGCCGGCGCTGTCGCCCATCACGGCCAGCCGGGACGCGTCGACTCCTAGGTCGCCGGCGTGCTCGCCGAGCCAGCACAATGCCGCGTAGCAGTCCTGAAGCGGAGTCGGATGCGGGAATTCCGGCGCCACACGGTAATCCACCACCAGCATCGGTACCCCGGAGGCAGCGACGTAGCCGCGCACCGCCGCATCGTAGAGCGGACCCAAGTGTCCCCAGTCCAGGATCATGCCGCCGCCGTGCAGATACAGCGCGGCGCTGCCGGGCTGATCGGCGCCGTTGCGCCGGTACCAGCGCAACGGCAGCGTGCCCCCGTCGCAGGTCAGCGAAAACTCTTTTGTCTCTACGCCGGTGACCGGTGCCAGCGACGCCAGCACCTGATTGAAGGTATGACCCACGTTGCGACGACGTGCGGCGACATCGCCGACCTGCGGCGCCGGCGCATTGTCGGCGCCGTCGCGCATCGCCAGCAACGCCGCCAGCACCTGCGGGTCGGGTGGCCCGGCCATCAGCCTTGCGCCCCACGCACCGCGGTGGCCACCACTTTGGTCTCGAGGTATTCCTCGAAGCCCGCCAATCCCATCTCCCGACCAACTCCCGATTGCTTGTATCCCCCGAACGGTACGTCGGCGGAGTACCACATCCCGCCATTGACGTTGACGGTCCCGGCACGTAGTCGCGACGCCATTCGAGCGGCACGGTCGTAGGTCCCGAACACGGTGGCGGACAATCCATACGGCGAGTCATTGGCGATGCGCAGTGCGTCCGCGTCGCCGTCGTGAGCCAGCACCACCAACACCGGCCCGAAGATCTCCTCGCGGGCCACCCGGGCCTCGTTTGTCAGCCCGCCGATCACCGTCGGCTCGATGAAGAAGCCTCGGTCGACTCCGGCCGGTCGGCCGCCGCCGCAGTGAAACGTCCCGCCTTCGGCGATCGCCAGATCCAGGTAGGACTGCACGCGGTCTCGCTGCTTCGCCGAGATCAGCGGTCCGCACAGCGTTTTCGGATCATTGGGGTCACCCACGGGCACCCGTGACATCGCGGCAGACACCAGGTCGAGCGCCTCGCCGTAGCGTTCACGCGGCACCAGCAGCCGGGTGGTCAGTGCGCACCCCTGGCCGGCATGCATCGCCACCGTCGACGCGGCGGCCGTGCACGCGGCGGACAGGTCGGCGTCATCGAGGACCACGAACGCCGACTTGCCGCCCAGTTCCAAAAAGACCTTCTTGATGGTCTGCGCGGCCGCGGTCATCACCGAGCGACCGGTCGCCGTGGAGCCCGTGAAAGAGACCACGTCGACACGCGGGTCCTGCGCGAGCCGGGCACCGATACGGTGGTCGGACGCGGTGACGATGTTGACCACTCCGGGCGGGAAGTCGGTCTTCTCGGCGATGATCCGACCGACTTCTGCTGCGCACCAGGGGGTGTCGGGTGCCGGCTTGAGGACGACGGTGTTGCCGGCCGCCAGCGCCGGCCCGATCTTGGCGAACGTGACCTGGTGAGGGAAGTTCCACGGGGTGATCGCCCCGACCACGCCGAACGGCTCCCGCACAAGGGTGCGCGCGGTGGTGATGCCCAACGGAGCCGCCACCCCGAGGTCCACCTGCCAGGGGTAGCTCTCCGCAGTGGCGGCCGGGAAATCCAGGTCATCGACGGGAGTCTGCAGCTGGCCCCGATAGGTCAGCGCCCGTGGTGCCCCCACCTCGGCGATGGTGATCTCACGCAGCGTCTCGATCTCGTCGTTGAGCACGTCGCGGAGTTGGCGCAGGCAGTGCACCCGCAAGGCGGTGTCACGGCCCCAGTCCGAGGAGTCGAACGCCGTGCGGGCGGCGGCGACAGCGCGGTCGAGATCGGCGGCGTCACCGTCGGCGGCCGCACCGATGGCTTCCTCGGTGGCCGGGTTGATGGTGTTGAAGGCGCCCGCACCGCCGGCGACCAGCGCGCCGTCGATCAGCAGCGGGGTTGGCGCACCGGTCACAGCCCCTAGGCTAACGGCGGGACGCGGACATAATCAATCGATTGATCATTTCGTGCGCTACGGTGGCGCCCAGGAGGTGACCGACCAATCCCATGCCACTACTGAGCGCCCTGCGGCTGAACATGACGAACATCCCCGGTGCCGAAAATGCCGAGCGGTACCGGGCGGCGTTGGAGATGGCGTCCTATGCCGACGCCAACGGAGTCACCGCGGTCGGCTGCGAAGAACATCATCTTGCGGCCACCGGCTGGCTTCCCGCGCCGCTGTTGATGGCCGCCGCCGTCGCCGGATGCACCACCAACATTCGCATCAGCATCAACGCGCTGCTGATACCGCTCTACGACCCGGTGCGCCTCGCCGAGGACATCGCGGTGCTCGACCAGCTGTCCGCCGGGCGAGTCAGCTTCGTCGCCGGAATCGGTTACCGCCCAGAGGAATACCACGCGGTGGGCAAGGATTTCCGGCGACGGGGCCGCTTGATGGACGAATGCCTCGACGTGCTGCTCAAAGCCTGGGGCGACGAGCCGTTCGAGTACCACGGCCAGCTGATCGACGTGACACCCAAGCCGTACACCAAGCCGCATCCGGTGTTCTTCATCGGCGGGATGAGCACCGCGGCCGCCCGCCGAGCGGCCCGGTTCGGTTTGCCGTTCTCGCCGCCGATGCCCATGCCCGAGATCGAATCGGTGTATCGAGATGAACTGGCACGCAACGGCAAGCAGGGTTTCGTGTTCAGCCCCGAGAACGGCAACACCGTGACTCATCTGACCACCGACCCCGAAGCGGCGTGGGCACGATGTGGTGAGCATTTCCTGCACGAGGCAACCGAATACAGTTCCTGGGCGGTGGCCGAGGTGCCTCGCCCCAACGAGAGTCCGACCGCTACCATCGCCGAGCTGCGCGCATCGGCCAAGATCGAGGTGCTGACTCCCGAAGAGCTCGTGGCACAGTGTCACGCCGGCCGCACCGGGGTGACCCTGCACCCCCTGATCGGCGGCCTGCCGTTGGACGAGGGCTGGGAGAGCCTGCGACTGCTGGTCGAACGGGTGCTGCCCGCAGTGAAACCCTAGCTCCGGCAGCCCGGCTCACCAGTTTTCTCCGATACCATGGGCGCGATGGACCGCCCAGCCGAATCCAAAGTCGACGCCCGTGCGCTGAACGGAGTTTCGGAAACCGCCCTGATGACGCTCAACGGTCGGGCATATCAGGCCGCACACTCCAACGCCATCATCGACGACCCGGAGGCTGTTCGACTCGTCGAGTCCATCGCGTTCGACTTCGACAAGTTCGGACGTCGTGGCCAAGAGATGGCGTTGCGGTCGCTGGCCGTTGATCGATGCGCGACGGCGTATCTGCGTGAGCACCCCGACGCGACGGTTGTCGCACTTGCCGAAGGCTTCCAAACCAGCTTCTGGCGCTTGAGCCGTGCCCTACCCGATCCGCGGTTCAATTGGGTATCAGTGGATTTAGAGCCGGTGATGCGGCTTCGCGAACGATTGCTGCCGACCTCACCGCGCATCACCAACCTGGCGCAGTCGGCGTTGGACTACAGCTGGATGGACCAGGTCGACTCCAGCGCCGGGGTCTTCATCACCGCCGAAGGCCTGCTGATGTATCTGCAGCCGCGCGAGGCGATGGACCTCATCGCGGCGTGCGCCGATCGTTTCCCCGGCGGTCAGATGTTCTTCGACGTCCCACCGACCCTGGTCAAGAAAGTGGCTCCGCGCGGGATGCGTTCATCGCGGCACTATCGCGTGCCCCCGATGCCGTTCAGCCTGTCGCCGCGTCAGCTCGCCGGGCTGTCCCAGACGGTGCCGGGCATCAGTGCCGTGCACGATGTGCCGATACCCAAAGGGCGTGGCCTGTTCTTCGGAACACTGTTCCCGACTTTCTGGCAGTGGGGCCCCATCAAGAATCTCCGGGGCGCCTACACGCTGCTTGAGTTCGCCTGAAAACTCGAGGCGGGTCAGGCGGCGGTGATTTCCAGGCCGATGTGCACCTTGTCGATTCCACCGCGCACGAGCGAGTGCGGGACGAACCACCAGGCGTGCCACCAGTACCGCTTGATGACGGCGTCGTAGACCCGCCGGGTCTCGGACTTGGGCAGCACTCGGGCCACCGCCTCAACGGGATCGCCTTTGGGCTTGCCGAGTGCGCCGCACTTTTGGATGGTGACCCGCGGAGTGTTCTTGATCCGCTTGGTCTTCCACGACCCGTCGTCGGTGATGACCAAGAGCTTGTCCCCGACGGGCGCCCCCCAGACCGCGGTGGGTTTGGGCTTGCCGTCCTTGGTGAACGTCGTCAGCAGCAGATACTTTTCCCGGTACACATCGGAGAATGCCGGTGTCGTCATCATTCGATTCTGGCAGTTTTCAGCGGATCGTTGGGGCGCACGCCGCGATAGATGCCCCGCCGGACGATCCAGGGAAGCAGCACGCGGTCGATCGACCAGGCCGGGAACCGGAACGCGCGCCCAGAGGGCGCGAACACCTCCAGGCCCTCGGGCCCCGGCCCCAGCACCGAACCCCAACGCCTGGTTGGCGGCCGGTAGTGCCGGAGCGGGCGGCCGGTGAGGGCGGCCCGCACGTTATGGGCCAGCAGGCCGTCGGCCCGGTTGCGGGCCGAGCTGCGCAGCGGGTCGGTCGCCGCGACGTCGCCGATCGCGAACACTGTCGAATGTCCGGGCACCCGCAGGTCGGGCATCACTCGGACGAAGCCGGCCTCGTCGAGCAGCTCGGCCGGCAACCAGTCGGTGTTCGGTCGCACCCGTCCGATCGCCCACAGCACGGCATCGGCCGATGCCGGGTCCTGACCGGTGCTGAAATGAACCGGGTCAGCGGTGATGCGGTCGCAGCAGAACCCCTCGGGCACCAGCGCGCGGTGTTCGGCATGCAGCGCCACACGCGCGTCGACCAACCTGCGTTCGACGGTGTTCCAGACCCGCCGATGGTGCTCACGCAGGGGGCGCTGACCCGGGAAATACAGGGCGACCCGTTTGGCCGGCCAGGTGCGTGCGATGTTGACGGCGCTGCTGACCGCCGCGGCACCACCGCCCACGACGATGACCGATTCGGCGGTGGCCAGTCGACTGTGCGCCTCGGTCAGCTCCGCGGCGACATCGCCGGCCGACTGCGTCGTGGGCTGACGCCAGAAGCCGTTGCTGACTCCGGTCGAGATGATCAGGGCGTCATAGGGCTCGTCGCGGGTGGCGCCGTCGGCGCAAGCGACCCTCAGAGCTCCACCATCGAGATCGACGCCGGTCACCGCGCCGTGCACGGTGCGCACCGCGTCCAGTCGCGCGAATCGGTCGAAGGGCAGCCAGTAGTCCCGCGCCCACTGGTGCGGGCGGGACAGCCGCAGACCGAGCTCTTGACCGCTCACCAGGGCGGGCTTGACCGAAATGCCCACCACGTCGGCGTGCTTGGCCAGCCGGATCGCGGTGAGCACGCCGCTGTCGCCCAGCCCTGCTATGACTACCCGCGGTCGCGTCACCGGCAACTCAGCTCTGGGAGGCCTTCTTACGTTCGATGTCGGCCAGTGCGGCGGCCAGCTCCGCCCGCTCGGCGGCCGAGGTCTCCCAGGCCAGTTTGCGGTTCTTGACCACCTTGGCCGGTGCTCCCACCGCAATCGAGTAGTCGGGGATGACGCCCTTGACCACCGCGTGGGCGCCCAGGACGCAACCACGGCCGACGCTGGTGTCGCGCAGGATGGTGACTTTCGCCGCGATCCAGGTGTCCGGACCGATCCGCACCGGGCTCTTGATGATGCCCTGGTCCTTGATCGGCACGTTGATGTCATCCATCTTGTGGTCGAAGTCGCAGACGTAGCACCAGTCGGCCATCAGCACCGAGTCGCCCAGCTCGATGTCGAGATAGGTGTTGATGACGTTGTCGCGTCCCAACACCACTTTGTCGCCGAATCGCAGCGAGCCCTCGTGTGCCCGGATGGTGTTCTTGTCGCCGATGTGCACCCAGCGGCCGATCTCCATGTGCGACATCTCCGGGGTGGCCTGGATCTCGACACCCTTGCCCAGGAACACCATGCCGCGGGTGATGATGTGCGGGTTGGCCAGCTTGAACTTCAGCAGGCGCCAGTAGCGGACCAGGTACCACGGTGTGTAGGCCCGGTTGGCCAGCACCCAGCGCAGCGAGGCCAGCGTGAGGAACTTGGCCTGGCGCGGGTCCCGCAGCCGCGAACCCCGCCAGCGTTTGTGGATTGGAGCACCCCACATCGTCGTCATGGCCGGAAAGCCTACGCGAGCGCGATCTACCCACGCGCTACCCTCACCTGGACTCGTTCACTGACCGGCCGGGGATTGGGGATTGCCACTGTGTTGCGGCGACGTGGTGTCCTAGCCGGAATCGCAATGATGGCGCTGGCGGGGCTTCTTGGCGGCTGCTCCAACACCGATTCGTGGGTGGATGCCGCGCCCGCGCCGGGCTGGCCCGCCCAGTACGCGGACGCCGCCAACAGCAGTCATACCGCCACCGCGGGAGCCGCCGACCTGCAACTGGACTGGATCCGCTCGGTCAAGGGTGAGCTGGGAGCCCAGCCCGCCCTGGGCGTCCACGGCTGGATGATGCTCAACGCCCAGACCGACTCGGGTTGCTCGCTGATGCAGTGGGAGAACGCCGACCGCGGCCGGCAACGCTGGTGCACACGGCTGCATCAGGGCGGTGGGTTCTTCAGCCCGCTCATCGACGGCTTCGACAACGTCTATGTCGGACAGCCGGGCGCCATGCTGTCGTTCCCGCCCACCCAGTGGATCCGCTGGCGCGCACCGGTGATCGGAATGCCCTCAACGCCGCGGATCCTCGGCGACGGCCAGCTGCTGGTCGTGACCCATCTGGGCCAGGTACTGGTTTTCGATGCGCACCGCGGCGCCGTCGTCGGCACCCCGCTGGACCTGGTGGACGGTGTCGACCCGACCGACTTCCGGCGCGGATTGTCCGACTGCGCCGGCGCGCGGCCCGACTGCCCGGTCGCCGCCGCCCCGGCCTTCTCGCCGGAGAGCAATATCGCGGTGGTGAGCCTGTGGCAGCCGGGCGCCAAGGAGTCCGGCTTGGTCGGCCTCAAATACCACCCGGGCGGCGTCCCACTGCTCACCCAGGAGTGGAGCAGCGACGCCGTCGCGGCCGGGGTATTGGCCAGCCCCGTGCTGTCCGCCGACGGTGAGACGGTCTACGTCAACGGGCGCGACCAACGCCTGTGGGCGATCAATGCCGCCGACGGCAAGGCGAAATGGTCAGTGCCACTGAAGTTCCTGGCCCAAACACCACCGGCGGTGACGCCCGGCGGATTGATCGTCTCGGGCGGTGGCCCCGACACCGAACTGGTCGCCTACGCCGACCGCGGTGACTACGCCGAGCAGGTGTGGCGCCGCGAGGACACCGTGCCGCTGTCCTCATCGAGCCTGGCCGGCAAGGTGGGCTACACCGTGGTCGCGGGCACCAGCCTCGGCCCGGCAGGTTTGTCGCTGCTGGTGTTCGACCCGGCAGACGGCCACACCATCAACAGCTATCCGCTGCCCGAGGCGCGCGGGTTTCCCGTCGGGGTGTCGGTCGGCAATGACCGGCGGGTGGCGGTCGCCACCAGCGCCGGTCAGGTGTTCAGCTTCGCCCCCGCGTAATCGCGACTACTCCCCCAGCGCGATCGCTTAGACGGCCAGCGCCGGGAGTGCCGTGCGCGGCACTTTCACCGAAGTGGCGCCGGAGCTCATCGGCAGCAGCTCGCCGGGTGCGAAATAGAAGATCACCTCGTCGTTGGTGATGGCGAAGTTCTGGTAGTGCGCCGGGTCCATCCCGGAACCCGACGAGATCAGGATGGCCGGCACTCCGGTTTGGCGCTCGAGGTCGCGCTGCACGACCGGAAAGATCACTTCCAGCGGCTTGCTGCCCGGCACGAACAGGGTCTCGAACGTGATCGGCTTGCGCGTCCCCAGGTCGTAGTTGAACGACTGGTACCAGGTGGAGGGCTGCGGGCCGCCGAGGTCTTGGAAGATCTTCAGCACGACGCTCTGGGTGCCTTTGGGGGCTTGACCCGAACGGTGCTGCTCAGATGTGGCATCCATTTCGTACGGCATATCCCGCGACCCGGGTGACTTGGCCACGGTCAAGAACCCGTCGCGGTTCTGCACCAGGTAGTCGGTCAGGGTCTGCTGGTCGGGGTAGTCGACCGGAAACCGCATATCCAGGGTGTAGTTGGCATTGGACGAGTGGACGTGGCATTGCCCGGACTCGAGCGTGCCGCCCAGTTCGGCACAGGGCGACACCGCGCCCGCCGAGGGCACACCCGTCATGCCCAGCCAACTGCCCACCGCACCGCCCGCCACCAGGGCGGCCACCAGAATGCGCATTGTCGGTTTGTCTCGCTTTGTCTCGCCTTGCCGCAGCAAGCAGGAATGGCCCGAAGACGACAGCCTACCGGGCGCCTTAGCGCGACGGACGGCAGACGAACGCAATCGCCCGCGCCGCTGCCCCCGTCCCGATGCGGGTGATCACCACCGACAGGGCCTGCGCCCCGCGCAGCCGCAACCGGCGACGCAGCCCGTCCGGGTCGGCCTGCACGTCGCGTACACCGCGCACCAGGATCTCCAGGGCACCGCAGTCGCGTGCCGTCAACACCTGACGGAGGCGTTTCTCGCTGTAGGCCAGCGACTCGAGCACCTCGAATCCGCGTACCCCGTCCGGCAATTCGTCACCGGAGAGATAGGCGATGTCGGGATCGAGCTGCCACAGCCCATGCCGGGCGCCGTACTGGCGGACCAGACCGGCCCGCACCACCGCACCGTCGGGGTCGATGAGCCAGCGCCCCGCCGGACGCACATCACAGTCGGGCGGGTCGGCGTCGGTGATCTGCTCGTCGCGGTCCAGGATCACCGCCCGGCGGCGCACCCCGGTCTCGGCCAGGGCGGGCGACCACAGACAGGCCTCCCGCACCGAGGCGCGCCACGAGGTGACTTCGATCTCGCCCTGAAATCCGAGCTCCCCCACCTTGTCGAAATCGATTCCGGGAGCGACCTTTACCACCATGTCGCGGTCGCGGTAGACATCCAGCAACCGATCCAGGGCGGGCTGATAGTCGGTCGGGTCGAAACGACGCCGCCCGCCGCCTCGCCGGCCGGGGTCGGCCAACACCACCGTGCCGCGGCTGACCGGCACCAGTGCATCGGCTCGTACAACGCAGTCGACGCCCACGTTGTGGCGCGCCATCGCCAGCCGTACCGAGTCGAGATCACTGCCCAGCAGCCGATCCGCCGGCAGGCCGGCCGCCAGGAAGGCGGCCAGCTCGGTGCCGACCGAGCAGGTCACGTCGTGCACGACGGCACCTGGTGCCGCGGCGGCGATGCGGTGAGCCCGGTGCCGCGCCACCGGGGCGGCACTGGCCTGTTGCAGGGCCTCGTCGGTGAACAGCCACCGCGACGTCTCGGGCAGCTCAGCGAGTTTGGCGGCGGCACGCCGGCGCAGCAGCACGGTCTCCACCAACGCGGGCGCGCGGGTGCCGAAGCGGCCGCGCAGGGCGGTGATGTCGGCGATCCTGCTGGCGTCGGTGAGCGCGAAGCCGCCGACCTCGGCCAGGGCGGTGACCCCGACCGGCGAGCTCAGATAGCCGACGTCGTCGACTTCAAATCTGAAGCCGGCAGTCAGGACGGCTTAACCCCGGTGATCATCAGGTTGTAGAACCAGCCCTTGGGGACCACCCGGCGCCAGATGTTGGAGTCCACCCAGCTCAAGGCCGTCCAGCTGCCGAAGGCGAACCGCGCCCAGCCCCAGCCGAGCTTGCCCGGCGGGACCGTCGACTCGAAGGTCCGGACCGGCCAGCCCAGCATGGCGGCGGTGAACTCTTCGCTGGCGGTCTGCACGTCGACCGCGCCGGCGTTGCTCGCCATCCGCTCCAGGTCGCGCGGCTCGAAGGTGTGCAGGTCCACGATCCACTCGAGTGCGGCGGCGCGCGAGTTCTCGTCGAGCTCTTCCTGCGGTCGGCGCCAGGAGCCCATTCCGGGCAGCTTCATCGCGGCGACCGTGGTCTTCCAGGTCAGGTCGGCCAGCCGGCGGGCATAGAAGTTGCCGACCGTGGTGGGTTCGCCGGCGAAGATGAATCGCCCACCGGGCTTGAGCACCCGGACCACCTCGCGCAGCGACAGTTCGACGTCGGGGATGTGGTGCAGCACCGCATGGCCGACCACCAGGTCGAAGGTGTTGTCCTCGTACGGGATGCCCTCGGCGTCGGCGACCCGCCCGTCGACGTCCAGGCCCAGGGACTGACCGTTGCGGGTGGCGACCTTAACCATGCCCGGCGACAGGTCGGTGACCGAGCCGCGCCGCGCTACGCCGGACTGCATCAGGTTGAGCAGGAAGAATCCCGTGCCGCAGCCCAGTTCCAGCGCCCGGTCGTACAGCGGTGCTTCTCCGGTGCGCTCAGCGGCCGGCACGATCGCATCGAAGCGGCCGCGGGCGTAGTCGATACAGCGCTCGTCGTAGGAGATCGACCACTTCTCGTCGTACTGCTCGGCCTCCCAGTCGTGATAGAGCACCTGAGCGAGCTTGCTGTCGTGCCGGGCGGCCTCCACCTGCTCAGCGGTGGCGTGCGGGTTCGGCGTCGGGTCCGTGCTCGTCATAGTGAGCCAGCCTAACGGCTGGCCCCGCCCCGGGTCAGATCGCTCCCACCAAACCGTCGGCCATCGAGTCGGCGGCTGAGCCGGTGCTGTCGCCCAGGGCGCCGGTGATGGTGTCGATCACCGCTTGCGGGAACGCGGTGAATGCCGCGAGCACGTCGTTAAAGCCGGTCTGCAGCGCGGCGGTGATGTCGGCGGAATCGCCGCCCTGAATGGCCTCCCAGACGTTCCAGGCGGCCACCTGCGGTGCGACGATCAGGTCTCGGACGTCGACGAACAAGCCGGTGAACAGATCCGGGGTCTGCGGGACTGGCGTCCCGTCCCAGCTGACCATCGTCCAGCCGTCAGTGGGGCTGCCCTGCAGGATGGCTTGACCGGCATTGGGTGGCGGCCCCAGCGTCTCGAGCAACTGCTGCAGAAGCAGCAATACGGGCGGGTTCTGCACGTTCATCAATGTCCAGATGGCGATCACTCCGCCGCTGGTGTACGCCACGTCAGCCAGTGGGCCATCGCCGGCAATGGTGTTGGTGTAGATGGTGTCGATGGCGCCGCCGACCTGCTCGTCGAACTGCACGCCGTTGATGCCGCCGAACTCTGGCACCAGTACGAAGCCGAGGACCCACGCTGCCATCGGCGCGAAGTAGCCGATCTCGGTCGTCAGGTCACGTGGTTGGCCTTCGAAGATGCCGGCGCCCACCTCGTTGAGCCCGGCGAGGATCTGCACGTCCATCATCAGCGCCTGCGCCAGCGGGTCCGCTGTCTCCTGGGTCCGGATGAGCTCGGAGGCATAGATGCCGGAGATGCCATTCGGGAACTCGCCCGCAATGGCCTGGGCGACGGCGTTCGCCTGCTGTACCCCTGCCTCGGTGAGCGGAGCACCCGGTGGCAGCGTGCCGAGGATGTTGTTGAGGTCGTCGGTCGATTGGCCGTGCCGCACCAGATCGAGCGTGATCTGCTCGGCATCCGCGGTGAGCTGGATATCGACCACGAGCGCTGCGGCGGGCGGGGACACCACCGGAGTGACGGTGGCGCCCCCGAGCCCGACCAGAGTGATGACGGCGGCTATCCACGTACGGTTGACGACTCGCTGCATGTCCATCCCCCCAGATGGGACGCGGTGTGACCGATATCACATGGTACCCAGGCGGGAGAGAGCTGGGCAATACCCGGCCTTCAGCGAATCACGGGGCCGCCTTCAGGGACAGCGAAGCCGGGTGCGGCGAGTTGCTGCCGCACCCGGCTTCGGCACTGCTGCGGCTTAGATCGCCAGGGCCGCCAGCAGGTCGCCCATCGCATCTGCGGAGCCGGTGCCCGCGGCATCGCCCAGGGAACCGGTGATGGTGTCGATCACGGCTTGCGGGAACTCCACGAGCGCGGAGAACACGTCGCTGAAGCCGGTCTGCAACGCGGCCAAGATGTCGGTGGGGTCGCCGCCCAGAATGGCCTCCCAGACGTGCCAGCCGGCCATCTGCGGCGCGACGATCAGGTCACGGAAGTCGACGAACAACCCGGTGAGCAGGCCCGGGTTCTCCGCGACCTCGGTGCCGTTCCAGCTGACCAGCGTCCAGCCGTCGGTGGGGTTGCCCTCGACCACGACCTGGCCGGTGTTGGGGAGCCCGCGGTCACCCGCCAGCGTCTCCAAGAACAGCCCCCAATCGGGGTTCTTGACGTTCATCATCGTCCACGCCATGATCGCCGCGCCGTGCGAGAACGCCACCTCAGTCCCGGCACTGTCAGGGTCTGCCGTATTGGTGTCGTAGATCGTCTGAATCGCGCCACTGTAGTTGTCCTGGAATGCCATCCCGTTGGGGTTGACGTCCGAGCCCAGCATCGGCACCCAGTAGGCCCCGGTCATCCACGCGATGGTGGGCAGGAGATAGAGCAGTCCGGGGAGGGTGCCGCTCTGCCCTTCCAGCCACCCGGCATTGATCTCGCCGAGCCCGGACAGGATCTGACTCGGGTCGAGCAGCGGGGTCGGACCTCCCGGGATCTGGTCGTAGTTGCTGTTGCCCAGCAGCAACTGCGCCAGCGGCCACGCCGTCTGCTGAGCCCGCAGGAAGTCCGAGGCCCAGACCCGCGCGATGTCGTTGTCGCCGCCGTTGAAGAGGCTGTTCCCGACATCGATGGCCTGCTGCTCACCCAAGTCGGTGAGCGGAGCACCCGGCGGCGTCGTCCCGACGTAGTCCGACACGTTCTCCGTCGATTGCCCGTGCCGGACCAGATCCAGCACGATGTCCGCTGCGGTCAGCTGGATGCTGGACACGGCGACGGTGGGCAAAGGTGCGGCTATCGGAGCCACCGGGGCGACAGCCACGAGGCCGGCGCCGACAAGGGCAACCCCGGCGGTGATCCACGGGCGGGTGTGGTGCATGACCTTCTCCTTCAGCGAGTCGATAGCTTCCGTTACGCTCCGACGCGTAGCGCAATACTTCGCTGAAGGTAATCCCGTGGTTTTCCTATGTCAATGCTTAATCCGCGGAACTCCTGAACCGCCAAAGTCCGGAGCGGCGCGCTAGCCGCCCAGCGCGCCGGTGATGGTTTCGAACACAGCCTGCGGGAACGCGGTGATGGCCCCGAGAACCTGGTCGAACCCGGTCTGCACGGCGGCAGCGATTTCGGCCTGATCCCCGCCCTGCAATGCCTCCAGGATGTGCCAGGTCGCGATCTGCGGCGCAACGTTCAGCTCCCGCCAGTCGACGAACAGACCGGTGAACAGGTCCGGGGTCTGCGACACCTCGTGCCCGCCCCAGCTGACCAGCGTCCAGCCGTCGGTGGGGTTGCCCTCGATCACCACCTGGCCGGTGTTGGCCAGCGGACTGTGGGTGTCGAGCAGTTCGCTGAGGACCAGCCCGAAATCCGGGTTCTTGACGTTCATCAACGTCCAGATCGAGATCGTTCCGGCGTGGGCGAACACCGCGTCATTCAGCGGGTTCGCCGGGTCGGCGACAGTGTTGTTGTAGATGGCGTCGATCGCTTCGGTGACGCGATCGTTGAACGCCACCCCGTTGGGGTCGATCGTTGACCCCAGCATCGGCACCCAGTACTGACCCAAGGCCCACATGAAAGTCGGCAGGGCGTAGGCGATCTCGGTGAGGATGTTGAGATCGTGCCCTTCGAACCATCCCGCGTTGATCTCGTTGAGCCCGGCGAGGACCATGACGTCCATCCCCAACAGATCAGCCAGCGGCTGCGCGGTGTCCTGCGCACGAATGAACTCCGACGCATAGATGCCGGCGAGCCCGCCCGGGTATGCGGCATCGATCAGCGGCGCCACGTCCTCCGCCTGCTGCTGCCCGAGTTCGGTGAGCGGAGCGCCCGGCGGAAGGGTGCCCAAGATGTCCTCGGCGTTGTCCACCGACTGGCCGTGGCGCACCAGGTCGAGCGTGATGTCCTGAGCGGCCAGCAGGATGTCGACCGCGACGGCTCCGGCCTGCGGCATCACGACCGGGCCGGACGCAACGGCGCCCGCGCCCAGCAGGGCGATGGCCGCGGTGGTCCAGGGGCGGATGGCAGGTGACTGCATGATGGATTCCTAACGCCGGGATCGTGGCGGCCTTCGCCGCTGACTGGACGTTAGCTGATAAAAACGTGAAAAGAAACCGTCACTGCCCCAAGTCGTTCTGGCGTGGCGGCTAAGGGCCGTCCCCGGCGGGGCCGATACCGGCGGCGAACAGCTCGCCGTAACGACGTTGGTCCGCGCCGGCCCGATCGGCCGGACGTTCGGTTTCGATCGAGTCGATCGAGGCCTTGGCCGCGGCCAGCGCCTGCGCCGGGGTGCCGATGAAGCGCCGAGCCCAGGCGATCGCGGCGTCGTAGACGCCGTCGGGGGCGACCATGTCGTCGACCAGCCCCAGGGCCAGCGCCTCTTCGGCATCGAAGAACCGGCCGCTGAAGGCCAATTCCTTGGCTCGGCTGGCACCGATGGTGCGGGCCAGGCGAGCCAGTCCGCCGCCGTCGGGAGCGAGGCCGGCCAAGATCTCGGTCGCCCCGAACTTGACGTTGTCGCCGCTGATTCGCCAGTCCGCGGCAAGTGCCAGCGCCAGACCACTGCCCAGCGCGTAGCCGGTGATCGCGGCCACGGTCGGCTTCCCGATTGCCGCCACCGCTTGCACGGCATCGTGGCGCACGCGGGCGAACACCTGTGCCTCTGCCGCGATCAGCGTGCGCAGTTCGGGCACATCGTCACCGGCGCAGAAGATCTCGTGGCCCCCGTACAACACCACGGCGGCGACGTCGTCGCGCGCCGACACCTGGGCCGCGGCCGCGGTGATCTCCCGGTAGACCTGCCGGGTCATGGCGTTGGTCGGTGCCCGTGAGACCACCAGGGTGGCCACCCCGGGTTCCTCGCCCGAGGTGTGCACGGTGACGAATTCGCTCATCCCGGCCAACGCTTCCCGCGCGCGGCGTTGTAGCGGTCGGAATTGAAGAACTCGATCTCCCAGTTGTCCCCTCGGCGAGCCAGGTCCGGCTGCACCACCACGATCTGCCGTTCCACCGCCATGACGGCCTCGATGCTGCGCCCGATGAGTGAATCCAGCTGTGTCCAGGTCGGCGGCAGCAAGAAGCTGTTCCCGGCCGCGAAGTCGTCGATCGCGGCTTCGGGGGTGAGCCAGCCGGCGCGGTCGGATTCGGTGTTCTCGCCATCCGCCCGCTGCCCGACCGGCAGCGCACCCACGAAAAAGTAGGTGTCGTAGCGACGGGTGCGCTCGGCTTCGGGAGTCACCCAGTTCGCCCAGGGCCGCAGCAGCTCGGCATGCATCACCAGATTCTCGGTGCGCAGAAAGTCGGCGAAGGACAGCTCGCCGGCGGTCAGCGCTCGCCGGGATTCGGCGTACACCGACGCATCGGAGACAACCCGGTCGGGATCATCGGCAGGGCCGGCGAACAGTACCCCGGATTCCTCGAAGGTCTCGCGTGCGGCAGCGCACACCAGTGCCGCGGCCAGGTCGACGTCCACTCCGAAACGCCGCGCCCACCACGTCGGGTCCGGCCCGTGCCAGGCGATCTCGGCGCTGCGGTCACGGTCGTCGACCCCACCGCCGGGAAACACCATCACCCCGGCAGCGAACTCCATCGCAGCGTGGCGGCGCATCAGGAACACGTCGAGGCCCGCCCCGCCGGGGGCGTCCTGGCGTACCAACATCACGGTCGCGGCCGGTCGCGTCGGCAACGGTGGTGGCTGGGGTTCGTTCATGCGCGCCTCCGGTGGGCTGCTCGGCTTCGGGTCCGGCGCGCGAAGTAGCGCCCGTCGATGACATCCAGGGAGATCGACTGGCCGAATGTGGCCGAGAGGTTTTCGGCCGTGAGCACATCCTCGAGCAGTCCGGCGGCCACAGCGCGGCCCTCGGCCAGCAGCAGGCAGTGACTGAAGCCGATCGGGATCTCCTCGACGTGGTGGGTGACCAGCACGATCGCCGGGGCGTCGGGGTCAGCGGCCAGGTCCCCCAGGCGCGCCACCAGCTCCTCACGCCCACCCAAGTCCAGGCCGGCCGCCGGCTCGTCGAGCAGTAGCAGCTCCGGATCGGTCATCAGGGCGCGGGCGATCAGCACCCGCTTGCGCTCGCCTTCGGACAACGTCCCGTAGGTGCGATCGGCCAGGTGTTCGGCGCCCAGGCTCTCCAACAGGTCGACCGCCCGCTCGTGGTCGACGGCGTCGTAGCGCTCCCGCCACCGTCCCAGCACCGCGTAGCCGGCCGAGATCACCAGGTCGCTGACCGTTTCCCCGCCCGGGATCCGCTGCGCCAGCGAGGAGGAGCTCAGTCCCACCCGGGCCCGCAGCTCGGTGGTGTCGACGCGGCCCAGCTGTTCGCCCAACACGTAGGCCACACCCGAGGACGGGTGTTCGGTGGCGGCGGCGATCCGCAGCAACGACGTCTTGCCCGCCCCGTTGGGGCCGATGATCACCCAGCGTTCGTCGAGTTCGACCGACCAGTCCAGCGGCCCCACCAGAGAGCGCCCGTCACGGCACAGCGAAATGCCCTCGAAGTGGATCAACAGATCCTGATCGGCCCCGGTTGCGGGAGCGGAACGTCCGGTATCGGGCACGGCCCTATCGTGCCGTATCCCGGCTCCGCGACGACCGACCGGGGTGCCGGTAGCCGGCGCACGTTCCCGGCTGATCTTCTTCGCACCGATGCGGCGTTGTGCTGTTGTAATGTTTGCCGAGGTCGGCCCACACCGGTTCTCAGGCTTTGGTTCAGGGGGCTTCGATGATTCGTCTTCCCAGTGTTCTCGCGGTCGGCCTTGTCGGTGCCGGTTTCATCGCCTCCCCCGCTGCCGCGGATCCCGTCGTCCAAGCGGTGCAGCTCGCCGACGCCGAAGCGCCGCTGGGCGGCGGAACGGCTCTGATCATGGGCGGCAGCGGTATGCCCACCCCGGGGCAGACCTACGCGGACACGGTCAACGAGCTCTACCTGGCCCCGCTGGGCTTCACCGGAACCACCCAGATCATCACCACCCCAGAGGCGCTGTACCCCTTCCTCGGCCCGTTCACCGGCACCTTCGACGAGTCGGCCGCAGAGGGCAGCCAGATCCTGGAGCTCGCGATCCTGCGACAGATCGTCGGCGGGCACGTCGATGCCGAGAACCCCGTGGTGGTGTTCGGGTGGTCGCAGAGCGCGGTGATTTCCTCGTTGCTGATGCAGCAGCTCGCCGACGAGGGTGTGCCCAGCGATTACGTGCACTTCGTGCTGATCGGTGATGAGACCCTGCCCAACGGGGGAATGCTGTCCCGCTTCGATCTGCCCGCCGGTGCCCATCAGGACATCCCGAGCCTCGGGTTGACGTTCAGTGGGCCCCAGCCCAGTGACCTGTTCCCGACCACCGTCTACACCCACGAATACGACGGCTTTGCCGACTTCCCGCAGTACCCGCTCAACTTCTTGTCCACCCTCAACGCCGTCATGGGCATCTTCTTCGAGCACGTGACCTACCTGGGCCTGGATCCCGAGGAGATCGCGAATGCGGTGCAGCTGCCAACCTCGTCCGATGACGTCCTGACCGACTACTACATGATTCCGGCCGGCACCTTGCCCCTGCTCGCGCCGCTGGAAGCGCTGCCGTTCGTCGGCCCGCCGATGGTCGACCTGCTGCAACCTGCCCTGGAAGTGCTAGTGAACCTGGGCTACGGCAACATCGAGCACGGCTGGAGCCCCGGGTTCGCCGATGTACCCACGGGAATCGGCTTCTTACCGGACCTCAGTGTCCTGCAACAGGTTCCGCAGGCCCTGTTCGACGGCGTGCAGAAGGGCATCACCGACGCCTTCAACACTTTGATGGATCCGGCCAACTACGTCTATTCGTTGCCAGACTGGGCTGAACAGCTACTCAAGACCGCACAGGCCGTCGAAGGGGGCGATAGCTCGCTGCTGTCCTTCGTGCCCACCACCTGGCAGGACCTCTTCGAAACGTTCCCGCCGCACACCGGTTTCCCGCCGCTGGACATGCTCAGCGCAGTGCTGTTCACCCTGCCCCAGTACAACTACGACGTGTTCATGTCCGAGCTCGCCGACGGCAACGTGCTGGACGCGATCGGGATCCCGCTTGCCGCTGACATCGGGCTACTCCCGTTGATCGTGCTCGGCGCCCTGTTCTAGACCGGCGGAATCTCGACCCGGCGCAGCACACCGTCGTGTGCGTCGGCGGCCTCGATCTCAGCGCGGGTGACCCCGAGCAAGAACAGCACCGTGTCCAGGTACGGGTAGCTCAGCGAGGCATCGGCCACCTCACGCAACGCCGGCTTGGCGTTGAAAGCCACACCCAGGCCCGCCGTGGACAGCATGTCGATGTCATTGGCGCCGTCGCCGACCGCCACGGTCTGCTCCAGCGACACCCCCACCTGGGAGGCGAACTCCCGCAACGACTCGGCCTTGCCGGCCCGGTCCACCACCGGACCGATCACCCGGCCGGTGAGTTTGCCGTCGACGATCTCGAGTTCGTTGGCCGCCACGAAGTCCAGCTGCAGCTCAGCCGCCAGCGGCTCGATCACCTGCCGGAAACCGCCGGACACCACCCCGCATTTGAAGCCGAGGCGGCGAAGCGTGCGCACCGTGGTGCGAGCGCCGGGAGTCAGCTCGATCTGTGCGGCGACCTCGTCGACGACGCTGGCGGGCAGACCCGCGAGGGTGGAAACCCGGTGGTGTAGCGACTCGGCGAAGTCGAGTTCGCCGCGCATCGCGGCCTCGGTGATCGCGGCGACCGCGTCCCCGGCGCCGGCCCGATCGGCGAGCATCTCGATGACTTCACCCTGGATCAGGGTGGAGTCGACGTCGAAGACGATCAGGCGCTTGGTTCGGCGCGACAGGCTGGCGTCTTGGAACGCGACGTCGACCTGCTGTTCCGCGGCGACTTTGCTCAACGCGGACTGCAACTGGCCGGCGGCGCCTTCCGGCACCGAAACCCGCAGTTCCAGCCCGGTCACCGGGTAGTCCGAAACGCCGCGGATCATGTCGATGTTGGCGTCGATCTCCGCGATCTCGTGTGCCAGTGCGCCCAGTGCGGTGGCGGCCACCGGCCGTCCCAGGACCACGATCCGGTGCGTGGAGGGTGCCGCGATGATCGGCGCGTCGTCGCTGCGTTCGATCGTGACATCCAGCCCCACGCCGCGAATCGCGGTGGTGACCTCATCGGCGAACGCTGTCCCGTCGGCGACCTTCGGCTCTACGGAGACCAGCACACCGAGCGTGAGCCGACCGCGAACCACGACCTGCTCGACGTTGAGCAACTCCACCTGGTAGCGCGACAGCACCTCGAAGAGGGCCGACGTCACGCCGGGCTGATCGACGCCGGTGACGGTGATCAGCACCGGCACCTTGGGCGTGCTCACCCGCGGCGGGCGCCCGGCTCGACCGGGCGCCGCCTCTCCCCCGACAGGCTCATCAAGCGTTTGCGGGTTCGTACAGCTCGTCACCGGGGTGACGGCCGACGTGCGCCTCGGCCCGCAGTCGATCGATCATGTGCGGGTAGTGCAGCTCGAAAGCCGGACGCTCCGAACGGATCCGGGGCAGCTCGGTGAAGTTGTGCCGCGGCGGCGGGCAGCTGGTCGCCCACTCCAGGGAGTTGCCGTAGCCCCACGGGTCGTCGACGGTGACGACCTCGCCGTACCGCCAGCTCTTGAACACGTTCCAGGTGAAGGCGATCATCGACGAGCCCAGGATGAAGGCGCCCACGGTCGAAACGATGTTGAACGCGGTGAAGCCGTCGGTGGGCAGGTAGTCGGCGTAACGACGCGGCATACCCATGTTGCCCAGCCAGTGCTGGATCAGGAACGTGGTGTGGAAGCCGATGAAGGTCAACCAGAAGTGCAGCTTCCCGAGCCGCTCGTCGAGCAGCCGGCCGGTCATCTTCGGGAACCAGAAGTAGATCCCGGAGAACGTCGCGAAC
Organism: Mycobacterium sp. SMC-15; assembly: GCF_045310925.1. NCBI lineage: Bacteria > Bacillati > Actinomycetota > Actinomycetes > Mycobacteriales > Mycobacteriaceae > Mycobacterium > Mycobacterium sp. SMC-15. The sequence goes on from NZ_JBJIAJ010000004.1 coordinate 219,498, forward strand.
ACGATGGTGCCGAACAGCACGTAGTGGAAGTGCGCGATCAGGAAGTAGCTGTCGCTGACGTGGAAGTCCAGCGGCGGGCTGGCCAGCATGACACCGGTCAGACCACCAGCCAGGAACGTGACGATGAAGCCCAGCGCGAACAGCATCGGCGTCTCGAAGGTCAGCTGGCCCCGCCACAGGGTGCCGATCCAGTTGAAGAACTTCAGACCGGTCGGGATGGCGATCATCAGGGTCAGCAGCGAGAAGAACGGCAGCAGCACCGCACCGGTGGCGAACATGTGGTGCGCCCACACCGCGGTCGACAGTCCGGCGATGCTCAGCGTCGCGTACACCAGGGTGACGTAGCCGAAGATCGGCTTGCGCGCGAAGACCGGGAACACTTCGCTGACGATGCCGAAGAACGGCAGCGCGATGATGTACACCTCGGGGTGGCCGAAGAACCAGAACAGGTGCTGCCACAACAACACACCGCCGTTGGCGGAGTCATAGACGTGCCCGCCGAGGTGACGGTCGACGGCCAAGCCGAACAGCGCCGCGGTCAGCAACGGGAAGACGATCAGCACCAGGATCGAGGTGACCAGGATGTTCCAGGTGAAGATCGGCAGCCGGAACATCGTCATGCCCGGGGCACGCATGCAGGCCACCGTGGTGATCATGTTCACCGCGCCGAGGATGGTGCCCAGACCACCGACGGCCAGGCCCATGATCCACAGGTCGCCACCGGCGCCCGGGGAGTGCACCGCGTCGCTCAACGGGGTGTAGGCGGTCCAGCCGAAGTCGGCGGCGCCGCCGGGGGTGATGAAGCCCGCCAGAGCGATGGTCGCACCGAACAGGAACAGCCAGAACGAGAACGCGTTGAGGCGCGGGAAGGCCACATCCGGGGCGCCGATCTGCAGCGGCAGCACCAGGTTGGAGAACCCGAACACGATCGGGGTGGCGTAGAACAGCAGCATCACCGTGCCGTGCATGGTGAACAGCTGGTTGAACTGCTCGTTGGACAGGAACTGCAGGCCCGGCACCGCCAGCTCGGTGCGCATGAGCAGGGCGAGCAGGCCGCCGATGAAGAAGAAGGCCATACAGGCGACGCAGTACATGATGCCGATCAGCTTGTGATCGGTGGTGGTGATCATCTTGTACAGCAGGCTGCCCTTGGGGCCCGTCAACGCAGGGAAGGGCCGACTGGCCTCGAGTTCTGCGCGAGGGGGTGCTTCGGCGGTCAAGATTCCTCCAAACATGGGCATCCCGGGAAACTTGGTCGAATCCTAACCCCGAGCGTCGCCCGGTCGGTATAGGCCTCCTACAAACTGTCGTATTCGTCTCCTCGAGGGGTGTACCGCCGTGGGTGTTAACGTCACGGCGTGACCAGGGTGGACCGGCGGGCGGCGTCCGCAGTAGCGCTTTCCGTGACCTTGCTCACGGCCGCCGGATGCGCGGGCGATGCGACGGAAACCGCCCCGACCTCGATCTCCACTACGACGACGATGGTCGCCGGCGCCGGCGTGCTCGGCAACGATCGACGCCCCGACGAGTCCTGCGCGGCGGAGCCGGCGCACCCGGACCCCGGTCCCTCGATGCGCTGGGCCCATAACGCGGCCGAGGTGGAGCCGCCCACCGTCGAAGTTCCCGAGCAGGCCGAGCGCATCGTGGTGCTCTCCGGCGACCAGCTCGACACGCTGTGCGCCCTCGGGCTGCAGTCCCGCGTGGTCGGAGCCGCTGTACCGGACAGCGCGGACAAGCAACCGTCTTACCTGGGTGCCGTGGTGCACGGTGTCCCATCAGTGGGCTCGGCCAGCAACCCCGATACCGATGCCATCGCCGCCTTGCACCCGGATCTGATCCTGGGCGCGCAGGGCCTGACGCCCGGGTATGCGGAGCTGGCCGCGATCGCCCCGACCGTGTTCACCGGTACACCCGGCTCGGCATGGGAGGACAACGTGCGCGGTGTGGGCGCCGCGACCGCGCGCACCGACGCCGCCGACGAGGTGCTGGAGAAGTTCAGCGCATATGCAACCGAAACCCGCGAGGTCAGCGACGCCACCCACTTCCAGGTGTCGGTCGTGGCGCTCACCGACGACAGCGTGCGGGTGTACGGGTCCGCCGGCTTCGCCGCCAGCGTGCTCAGGGCCGTCGGGGTGGACCGGCCACCGTTGCAGCGTTTCACCGATCGGCCCTACCTCGAGATCCCAGCTAACGATGCCGATCTGGCCGGCCGGGCGGACTTCTCCGCGGCCGACGGCGACATCGTCTACGTCTCCCTTGCCACACCGGCGGCTAAGGCGCGGGCAGCCACGGTGTTCGACAGTGTCGCCTGGCGCCGGCTGGCGGCCAACCGCGACAGCCGGGTGTTCGTCGTCAACAACGAGGTGTGGCAGAGCGGGCAGGGACCAGTCGCCGCACGCGGCGTGGTCGAGGATCTGCACTGGGTCAACGCGCCGATCAACTGAACCGGCACCCCCACTCCCGACGCCCGCGGTGACCGATCTCACCCCATTGGGACAGACATGGCAGCAAATAACTTTGCTAAGCTATGTTTTTACGTGTCGACGTATATCTGAAGAGGAATCTCCACTATGAGCACCGTTTCCGCTTACGCCGCGACCGCGCCCGACGCCCCGCTGAGCAAGACCACCATCACTCGCCGGGACCCCGGTCCGCACGATGTCGTGTTCGACATCGCCTTTGCCGGCATCTGTCACTCCGACATCCACACCGTCAGGGCCGAATGGGGACGTCCGCAATATCCGCTGGTTCCCGGCCACGAGATCGCCGGAGTGGTCACCACCGTCGGTTCCGAGGTGACGAAGTTCAAGGTGGGCGACCGTGTCGGCGTCGGCTGCTTCGTCGACTCCTGCCGCGAGTGCGCCAATTGCAAGGCCGGGGTTGAGCAATACTGCACCGGCGGCGGCATGGTCGGCACCTATGCCGGCGTCGGCCGCGATGGGCAGCCCACCCAGGGCGGCTACAGCGGCGCGATCGTCGTCGACGAGAGCTACGTGTTGAGCATCCCGGACGAGATTCCCCTGGACGCCGCCGCTCCCCTGCTCTGCGCCGGCGTGACCACCTATTCGCCGCTGCGGCACTGGAATGTCGGTCCCGGCAAGCGGATTGCCGTCGTTGGCCTGGGCGGCCTGGGACACATGGCCGTCAAGCTGGGGGTGGCGATGGGCGCCGAGGTGACGGTGCTGTCGCAGTCGTTGAAGAAGATGGAGGACGGCCTGCGACTGGGGGCCGAGCACTACCACGCCACCAGCGATCGACAGACGTTCAAGGACCTGCGCGACAAGTTCGACGTCATCTTGAACACCGTCTCGGCCAGCCTGGACCTGGGCGCATATCTGAACCTGCTCACCCTGGACGGCACGCTGGTCGAGTTGGGCATGCCCGAACACGCCCTGACGGTGCCGCCGAGTCCGCTGGTTCGGATGCGGCGCAGCGTGACAGGCTCGTTGATCGGCGGAATCGCCGAGACCCAGGAGATGCTGAACTTCTGTGCCGAGCACGGCGTGCGCCCCGAGATCGAGGTCATCGAACCGGACTACATCAACACCGCTTACGAGCGCGTGCTGGCATCTGACGTGCGCTACCGCTTCGTCATCGACACCGAGTCGTTGCGGACCGCCTAGCACCCAGCGTTCGCGTCCACCTCGCCGAGCGTGCACTGAGACCGAAAAAGTCGCGAAATCCCCGGTCTGAGTACACGTTCGACGAGGGACCGGGCTCAGACGTAGCGGTTGCGCCCGGCCAGGGCGCCCGCCAGTGTCTGCACCAGGTAGACGGCGAGCATCATGAGCCACGGCACGGTCCATCCACCACTGACGTGGTGCAACAGACCGAACATGAACGGGCCGACGCCGGCGAGCAGATAGCCGAAACCTTGCGCCATCCCCGACAGGCTCGCGGTGTCCTGCGCGTCGCGGGCTCGCAGCGCAATCACAGTGAGCGCCAACGAGAACACGCTCATCCCCAGGCCCACCAGCACGCTCCAGAGCAGCGGCGCGGCCGCCGGCGCGATCAGCAGACCGAGCATTCCGGAGATGCCGAGCACCCCCAGTCCGACAATCCATCCGCTTTGGCTGTCGCTGCGGGCCGCCAGCGGCGAGACGATCAGGCTGATCGGCACCGCGATCAGCGAGATCAGGCCGAGCAGTAGGCCCGCGCGCGTTTCGCTGGTGCCGTTCTCGATCAGCACCTCGGGTAGCCAGCCCATCACCACGTAGGCGAGGAACGACTGCGTGCCGAAGAACAGTGTGACGGTCCAGGCCAGCTTGCTGCGCAGCAGCGAGCGGCCCTTGGTCGTCGCCGCGGGTGCGGCGGCACCGGGCCGGTCGAATCCGCGGGCCCCCACCACCCATGCCGCCAGTGCCAGCAGCGCCAGCGCACTCCACGCGCCCAGGGCCGAGCGCCAGCCGCCCAGGGCGTCATCGAGCACCGGGGTGACCGCGGAGCCCAAAGCTCCTCCCCCTTGGAGTGCCGCGGTGTAGATCCCGGTCATCAGGCCGACCTGCGCCGGGAAGGATCCTCGGATGATCACCGGGATCAGCACGTTGATCAACGCGATTCCGGCGGTCGCCACCAGTGTTCCGCCGAGGACCACGAGGGGTCCGTCGCAGACCCGGATCAGCAGTCCCGCAATGAGTATGAGCAACGCCGCGGAAACGGTGCGGCCCAGTCCGATCCGCCGCGACAACCACGGCGCGGCCAGCCCCGCCGCGGCGAAGCACAGACCGGGCAACGTGGTCAGGACACCGGCCCAGGTGTCCGAGGCGCCCAATGCGCCACGCATCTCCGGCAGCAGCGGCCCCACGCTGGTGATCGCAGGGCGCAGGTTCAGCGCGGTCAAGACCACCGCGACGGTCAGGAGTGCACCGCCGGCCGCCATCGTCGCCGGCCGGAACTCGGCCGCACCCTCGAGTTCCAGTTCAAGGTCGTGCTCGTACTGGCCGAGTCTGTCGTTGCGGGCGGTGCGGGTCACCTAACGTAGAATGGCATACATCCCATGATTGGATGAAGGGAGGAAGCTGTGCCGTTGGTCACCACTCGCCGCACCGGCTTGGTAGATCAGGTGATTGAACAGCTTCGCGCCTCGGTGACCGGCGGGGAATGGCCGGTCGATACGCGAATCCCCACCGAGCCAGAGCTCGCCGACGCGCTGGGCGTCGGCCGCAATACAGTGCGTGAGGCGGTCCGGGCGCTGGCCCACAGCGGCATCCTGGAGGTCCGCCAGGGCGATGGCACCTACGTGCGCGCCACCAGCGAGGTGTCCGGCGCGGTGCGCCGACTGTGCGGCCAGCAGCTGCGCGACGTCCTACAGGTGCGGCGTTGCCTGGAGGTGGAAGGGGCGCGCCTGGCCGCCGCCGCCCGCACCGACGAGGACCTGGCCGAGCTGCGCACCCTGTTGGATCGCCGCGACGGCCACCAGCAGCAAGGCCGACACGAAGACTTTGTCCGGGCCGACACCGATTTCCATCTTGCGGTGGTGCGCTGCTCACACAATCCGGTGTTGACCGAGTTGTACTGCGGGCTCACCGAGGCGCTGATGGCCAGTGTGGCCACGACGAGCACAAAACCGGTGCAGGCGGACCAGATCCGGCACCGCGGCCTGGTGGACGCGATCGCCGCGGCCGACGTCGAGGCGGCCGGGCGTGAGGCGGGCGGATTCCTTGACGAGCTGCTGGAGCAGCTCCCGCCGCGATGAGCCGCTCAGTCGCGCCGAAGTCCGAGCACCCGTAGCAGTTCCGGCCGGCGCAGGATCAGCCCGATCCACATCAGCACGCCGACATACACCCCGGACAGCACGAAGCCGGCCAACGGTTTGTCGGCATGCAGGTTGATCGTTACCGCCCCGCCCAGATAGGCCGTCAGACCCAGCGCGCCCAGCACCGCGGTGCGCGGAATCAGGAAGACGGCCAGGCACACCAGCAGAACCCAGCCGATCACCGCGGTCTTGTCCGGAGAAAAGCCGAGCGCCTCGGTGCCCTCCCGGGCAAACGACACACCCAGAATCTTCGGGATGGCATCGAACGCGAAGAACAGCCCCAGCAGGGCGGTGATCGCGGCTCCGGTGATCCACGCCCGGGAACGACGCGGCGTGGTGGCGTCGGCGTTTGTCGTCATCATGCGCTCCTTGCATCCGAAGGTCAGTGTGCTGCGATGGGTTCCTCTGCGCGGACGAAACCGCCCTGACCGCAACACTAAGCTTTCTGCCGCGCCAAGGCGGGCGCCACGACCGCGGAATCCACCGAATCGCGCGGACGCGCCGACGGATCGCGGCCCTCGAGCAACTCCTGTGCGTACAACAGCCTTCGAAGTCATCGCGCAGCGGCCACACTCCCGGAGTTGCGCCAGCGCAAAGCTTCCAATGCCACCGCGACATGCACGACGGCGACTTCCAGCGGTTGTGGCAACAGTTCATCGGCGCGAACGAGCCTGCGGTCCACCGTGTTTCGATGTGTGAACAGACGTTCGGCGGTTCGTGCGGCATTGCACTTCTCCTGTATGAAGGTGAGGACCGTCCGCTGCAACTCGGGATCTGCTGACTCGAAATCGCCGAGTGTGCGTTTGATGAAGCGGTCTACCTGATCAGGATCGGCGGTGATCAGCGAGATGAGCTGGGCATCGGTGAAGCTGGCGATCCGCTGGATTGATCCGAGCCGCGTCATTACCCGCTGAGTCGTGATGGCGTCGAGATGGCTGCGCCGGAAGCCGGCGATTCCCGCCGCCGTCGAACCGATCGCGATCCGAACACCGGGCAGTTGACTCATCGCGGCGGCCACCCCGGCCAAGTCGACATCGTCGTTGCCTTGCAACCACACCCATCGGGTATCAGCGCTGGCCAACACCGACAACGACCGACGCTCGTGCCAGGCGTGTATCAGCAATTCCCTGGCCCGATCGAGGTCGGAGAGCTCGACGTTCGACTCGTCGCCCCAGATCACAGCTGCAGTGTGGTTCTGCTCAAGGTTGTAGCCCAGCCGCTTCTCGGCGAGCTGGGAGGTGATCGGCGCTCCGTCGAGGATCAGCGCGACCGTCTCCCGACGTTCAGCGTGCGTTCCGCGGGTAAGTTCGTCGCGTTCTATCTCCATCTGGCGATGGACCTCGACGATCGTCGCACTCAGGAACGAATTGATCGAGCGTTCGGAAACATCGAACAGTTCCCGAATCTCCTCAGGGTCGGATGTCAGCCGGAAAACAATGCGCATCCACAACCGAACCGCCACCCGCTCCGCCATCCGGTAGGTCTCCACGACCGCCACGTTGTCCAGCCCGTGACGAACCAGGTAGCGGGCGAGCGCGAGCGTCTCCGCACCGAGATTGGGTGGCACCGGCTCGCCGGGGTGGCTGATATTGGCCGCCGCCCAGTGCAGCTGGTTTGACCGGTTGCTTCTGGCAATCACCTCGGCGGCAAGCGGATCCCCAGCCATTGCCTGCATGTAATCCGGCGACAGCGTCATCATGTTCACGTCGGCGACCCACGTCTGCTGAGTTTCGACGGCCAGCTTCGCGGCCTCGCGCATCAGCTCCCGGACCCGTCCCGACAGCGGCTCTTCGCTCACCCGGACAGCATATCGACACAGGTTAATTACTCACTACTACGGCGTGCGGTTGGGTGCATATCTCACCTTGCTGGCCTTCCTTCCAGCCGACATACTTCAACCACCAGAAGCCCTTCTTGGTTGACATTTACTCGGCTGACCACCGTTACTCGGGAGAATCACATGTTGCACTTTGGACTGACGCCGTGGACACCTCGCACCTTGGCCGGTGGCCGGGAAGGCGTGGCCTTGGTCGGCGAAGCGGGCTTGTCTGCGGCGCCCGGTCAGGGCGTCGACCCGGCCGCGGAATCGGGCCGGTCTCGGCGTCGCGGACACCGGTTTGCTCGAGCAGTCGGCGTAGCGACCACTGCGACGGTCGGCGCGTTGGCAACGGCAGTGGTTGTCCCCCAGGCTGCGGCAGGGCCGGCCGTGGCCACTCCGGTGAGACTGCTGTCGGATTCGTTGCAGAGCGCGATCAACGAGATACTAAGCGCACAACAACAAGTCGCGACCAGCGTTAGCCAGCTCCCATGGGTTACGCCGTATGACGTCGCGCATCAACTGGGGCCGTATACGCAAATGGTGGCCAACACCATGCTCGCCAGCATCCTGAACATCGAAAACGCGACCCGCGGATTCGACTCGAACGGCCAGATAGCTCCGACCCCGTGGGGTGCCCCCGCCGCCGATCCGTTTCAAATGCAGAACTTTGCGAGTGCCGACAACATTTACATGGGACTCGCCACCGGAGATAAAACCTGGACAGTCACCGTTTACCCCGGTCAGGGCAGCCAGGATATGCTTTTCTCACCGATGGTCGGTGACGGTGTTACGACCAGCTACCTTACGGCCAGAACCGATGATTTCGCCGGATTCACGCCCAACGCCGATGGCAGCTACACCATTATTCTGAGTCCCACCGAGCACGCCGGCAACTGGGTCGATACGCAAGGCTCCGTGTCAACGCTGATCCGTGACACTGTCGGCGACTGGGGGATGATGCACAATACCCTCCGGGTCCACGAAGTCGGTGCGTCCGGATATACGATGCCCGTGTTGTCGACGGACAACATCACGTCAATTCTGCAGACCCTTGGTGCCAACTTCGTTTACCAGAATTCGACGCCCACCTATATCGGGCTGCCGAATGCGATGGCGCAGATTCCGTTCAATACCGTGACAACGCCCGCGCCATCTCAGCCAGGAGTCATCGGTCCGGCGGTCGTCGGCCAAATCAACAGCATGGGCCGCTTTCAGCTTGAGCCCGACCAGGCTCTCATCATCAAAGTGGCCGACGTTCCCGGCCGCTACAGCAGCGCGGAGATCGGCTCCGCATTGAACAACGTCGGCTCACAGCCGGGGTGGGCGACCAGCGTCGGCCAGATCAACGACGCCCAGGCGTTCCATAGTTCCGATGGATTCACCTACTACGTCATCAGCGCTAAGGACCCGGGTGTCGCGAACTGGCTTGATACCAATGGGGCTTCCAACGGCGACATTGCTTTGCGATGGCAGGGCGCGGAGGTCAGCTCCATCTCCCGACCGACGTTCGAAGTCGTGTCGATCGACGACGTCAAGGACTACCTGCCGGTTGACACGCCCACCGTCAGCCTCGCGGAACGTGCCGTTGAGCTCCAGAACCACCTGCTGGAATACGGCTACAAGATCAACCAGTATCACGACAGTGGTTGGGTGACGCAGAACCTCGAGATCGATCAGATCAAAGCCGCGATCGGCACCGAGCAGTTCGACGCGATATTCGGCACTCAATTGAACGTGCCATCGGTGCTGGACCGGATGGTGGATCCGATGCTGATGGCCGACCCGGCCACCGTCATTCACGACTTACTAACCACCGATCCCGGCGATACGTTCTCGGCAATCGTGCAGAATATGCCCACGCTGCTGCAGGATATCCAGATGCCCGTGGTTTTGGCGGCGTTGAGGTTGGCCATGCTGCTTGGCAGCGACCCAGGATTTTCAGGCCTGACGACCGGGCTGGGAACGTGGTTGGAGTCGACGTTTACCGACCCGGCCACCAGCATCACTGCCGGTTTTCTCAACGCGCGCGACGACCTGAGCGTTGTGCTCATGAACGCGGACAAGTACTCCGCACTGTCATTCGGCGACCTCTCGCTGGTATCGGACCGGCTGTCCGATTTGCACGAGTCCGTGTCGAACATGCTGGCCGCGGGATTGGCGCATGCCTTGGGTGTTGGCGATAGCAGCGCGGTATTCGACTTCAGCGACGGCACCGCCCTGACCGGCTTGGATCTCTGGTGAGATCCCGGCCGGCCGTGGCCGGAACCGATGTACGGGCGCCTAACCCGTTGTCGTGCTAACCGGTTCGTGGGCGTGCAGAAATATCGCTGTGTAGCCGAACAGGATCACCGCGGTGGCCACCAGCAGCAGCAATCCCACCGCATAGCTGTTGCGCACCGGATCATAGGTAGCGCCCATCACCAGCGGCGGGAAGTAGCCACCCAGCCCGCCGACCGCGGCGACGATCCCGGTGACCGAGCCGACCGAACCGGCCGGGGCACGATGGGACACCCAGGCGAACACCCCGCCGGTGCCGATGCCGAGCGCGACGGCAAGGGGCAGAAACGTCAGTCCCGACCAGATATCGGCGGGCGGTTTGAACACCGAGATCAGCGTCTGCACCGCGATACCGGCCAGCGAGGCCAACACGACGTACTTGGGCGCGATGTGGTCGGCCAGCGTCCCGCCGAGCAACCGGGCCAGCACCGCCGCCAGGGCGAACGCGGCGGTGCGCTCCCCCGCGCCGACCGCGGAGAAGTCGTAGACCGTCTTGATGTAGATGGGCAGGTAGCTGCAGAAGGCCACGAAGCCGCCGAACACCAATCCGTACAACAGCGACATCTCCCACGTCACCCGCAATCGCGCGGCGGCCTTGAGCTTCGGCAGCACCGGGTTGGTGTTGGGCACGAAGCGCGGGCCGTTGCGCATCAGCGCCACACACAACAGCGCTGAAATCGCCAGGGCCACCGCGACTATGAGGTGGGTGGTGAAAAGCCCAAACCACTTCACGAACCGCGGGGTGAAGAACGCCGAGACCGCGGTACCTACCATCCCCATGCCGAACACTCCGGTGGCGAACCCGCGGCGCTCGGGGCCAAACCAGTTGTTGGCGAACGGGATTCCGATCGCAAAGACGGTGCCGGCCACGCCGAGGAAGAACCCCGCCACCAGCATCAGCGGATAGGAACCGATCTTTGCCGCGTACCCGACCGCCAGCACCGGGAGAATCGAGGCCAGCGAGACCCCGATGAACATGGTGCGGCCGCCGAACCGGTCCGTCATCAATCCGGTGGCGATCCGGCCCAGCGCTCCGACCAGGATCGGAGTGGCCACCAGCAGCGCCTCACGGTTGGAGCTGAGCGACAACTGGCTGGCGTACCGCGTCGACAGCGGACCGATCAAGGTCCACGCCCAGAAGCAGATCACCGAGACCCAGGTGGCCAGGAACAGGTTGACGAACTGCTGTGCCCTGGTTTCCGGCTTGGCAACAACCGTCATTCGGCCATGTAAACACGGCGCTGCGGGCCGTGTGAGGCTAATTCAGCCGAACGCGCTTAATCAGAACTCCCAGTCCTCGTCCTCGGTGACGACGGCCTTACCGATCACGTAGGACGAGCCCGAACCGGAGAAGAAGTCGTGGTTCTCGTCGGCGTTGGGCGACAGCGCGGACAGGATCGCCGGGTTCACGTCGGTCTCTTCGCGCGGGAACAGCGCCTCGTAGCCGAGGTTCATCAACGCCTTGTTGGCGTTGTAGCGCAGGAACTTCTTCACGTCCTCGGTCAGGCCGACATCGTCATACAGGTCCTGGGTGTACTCGACCTCGTTCTCGTAGAGCTCGTAGAGCAGGTCGTAGGTGTACTCCTTGAGCTCACCCTGCTTGGCCTCGTCCACCAGGGCCAGTCCGCGCTGGTACTTGTAGCCGATGTAGTAGCCGTGCACCGCCTCGTCGCGGATGATCAGCCGGATCATGTCGGCGGTGTTGGTCAGCTTGGCCCGGCTCGACCAGTACATCGGCAGGTAGAAGCCGGAGTAGAACAGGAAGCTTTCCAACAGCGTGGACGCCACCTTGCGCTTGAGCGGCTCGTCACCCCGGTAGTACTGCATGACGATCTCGGCTTTGCGCTGCAGGTTGGGGTTCTCCTCCGACCAGCGGAACGCGTCGTCGATCTCACTGGTCGAACACAGCGTGGAGAAGATCTGGCTGTAGCTCTTGGCGTGCACCGACTCCATGAACGCGATGTTGGTGTAGACCGCCTGCTCGTGCGGGGTCAGCGAGTCGGGGATCAGACTGACTGCCCCGACCGTGCCCTGGATGGTGTCCAGCAACGTCAGACCGGTGAACACCCGCATCGTGAGCTGCTTCTCGTGATCGGTCAAGGTCCCCCACGATGGCAGGTCGTTGGAGACCGGGACCTTCTCCGGCAGCCAGAAATTGCCGGTCAGGCGGTCCCAGACCTCGGCGTCCTTGTCGTCTTGCACCCGGTTCCAGTTGATTGCCGAAGTGCGGTCGATCAGCTTCACATTTTCGGACACCAGAACCCCATTTCACCCGCCGAAATCTAGGTCTTCGACACTACCCCTGGGGGGCGACAACCCAGGCCAACACAAGAACTTGTGGTCTGCGTGTCGTGTCAGCCCACCCCGGAAAATCGGTACTCCCCCGCCCGCAACGTCCTGGTGGACTGCCAGTACTGCCAGGTCATGCCGCTCCACAGCGTCCGGTTCACACCGTGCTCGTCGAGATACCAGCTGTTGCAGCCGCCGGTGATCCACACCGAGCCGCCAAGCTTGTCCTGCAGCTCGGCGTTGTAGCGGTCCTGGGCGGCCCGACTGGGCGCCAACGCCTGCGCGCCGGCTTGGTCGGCCGCGGCGATCGCCTTGGCGACGTACCGGATCTGCGACTCGATCATGAACACCACCGAGGTGTGGCCGAGTGCGGTGTTGGGACCGAGCAGGAAGAACAGGTTGGGCATATCGGCCACCGCGATGCCGCGGTGCGCCTGGACCCCTTCGCGGTTCCAGCGCTCGACCAAATCCTCGCCATTCGGGCCGGTGATGCCGACGTAGGTGTAGGAGTCGGTGACATGGAATCCGGTGGCGTAGATGATGACATCGGCCTGGTGTTCCACGTTGTCGGCGGTGACGATGCCATCCCGGGTGATGCGGGTGATCCGGTCGGTCACCAGTGTCGTCTTCGGGTCAGCCACCGCGCGGTAGTAGTTGTTGCCGGAGTAGAGGATTCGCTTGCAACCGGCCCGATACTGGGGCGTCAGCTTGCGGCGCAGTTCCTTGTCGCGGACCTGCCGCCGGATGTTGAGTTTGCCGGCGGCCTCGATCAGACGCAGCAGGCCGGGGCGCTTGGTCATCGCGAATCCGACACCCTCCAGCGCCCAGTAGATGGCAGCCCGGACCGACAGGCGCAGTCCCGGCACAATCGCGAAGGCGCGGCGTACCGCGTTGGGCAACGGCTGGTGTGGCACCGGTACCACCCACGGCGGAGTGCGTTGGTAGAGCTGCAGTTCAGCTACCCGGTCGACGATCGCCGGAACGATCTGGATTGCACTGGCGCCGGTTCCGATCACCGCAACCCGCTTGCCGGTCAGGTCCACGGTGTGGTCCCACTGGGCGGAGTGGAATGCGGCACCGGCGAATTCGTCGATTCCCTCGATCTCGGGAAAGCGCGGGATATGCAGGCCACCGACTCCCGAAACCAGGAATTGGGCAACGTATTCCCCGCCGTCCTCGGTGAACACATGCCAGCGAAATTCGTCGTCGTTCCAGTGCGCACGGGTCACTTTCGAACCGAATCGGATCTGGCGGCGCAGGCCGTACTTGTCGGTGACGCCCTTGAGGTAGTCCAGGATCTCCGGCTGCGGGGAGAACAGTCGACTCCAGGTGGCCTTCGGCTCGAAGGAGAACGAATAGAGGTGCGACGGCACGTCGCAGGCGCAGCCCGGGTAGGTGTTGTCCCGCCACGTCCCGCCGATCTCGTCAGCCTTCTCCAGGATGAGGAACTCCACGCCCTGCTTCTGCAGCGCAATGCCCATGCCCAGACCGGAGAACCCGGTTCCGATGATGAGTGCCCGGGTGTGCACCGGCGCCCGGTGGCCGGCATCTTCAGTGGTGTGATCGGTCAGCGTCATCGCGCATCCCTCCCTTGTGGGGTCTTGATGTTCAGTGTGTTTGCCGGACCTGTGTCCGTCAACGCCCGTGCCGCCTTGCCGCAGGAGCCCCTGCGGCAAGGCGCCACGACGCGTGGTTGCTGCCGGCTCACCCCATCAGGGCAGCCATGACCTGCTGGTTCAGATCGACCAGTGACTCCATCAGCGGCGAGTACGGGCTCAGGTCGAAGCTGTTGCCGGCGTTGAGAATTCCAGTCGACATGTCGTCACGCGCGTTGAGCAGGCCCGCGATTATGCCGGTGGTCGGGTCATCCCAGGCCGTATCGAAGACCGTCCCCAGCCTTTCCAGACCGCCGGTCAGAGTTGTCCAGGCCTGCGTCCAGTCGCCGGAACTGAAGTCACCCTGCAAGCCTTGCCAAGTCTGGTCCGCAACAGCCTTCGAACTCATCATGGCCAGCAGCACCGGCAACTCGATGTCTTTGAATGCCAACGGCATATTGCCGACGAACGCCGCCATGGCACCAGCCGGGTTGGTCAGGAACTCCGAGGCGACGGCGTCCAGGTTCGGCATCAGCGCAGGATCGGTCATCCGGTCCCAGATCGTAGGCGCGTCAGCCTGGCTGCCGAAGATCTTCTCGAAATTGTCCTCGCCCATCGCGGCCACAACCTGGTAGCGCAGGAGGTTGGCCCCCAGCCAGGAGATGTCGTGGTCCTGGTCCTGGTTGTAGTTCCAATTGAACAGGCGCTCGTGCAGCAGCGCCGCCTGCTCTTCGGGGCTGACAAGTGGGTGATCGGCCGGCAGGTAGTCCTTGACGTCGGCGACGTTGACCACCTGGGAAAACGTCTGGGAGCCCGTCGGATTGCCTTCCACGCCCTGCCAGCGGACTCCGAGCATGCCGTTGACCAGGCCACCGGTGTCGATCCAGTTGGCGACACCGGGATCTTTGGCGCTGACGACGTAATAGGTGTAGCCGTCGGGGTCGGCGAACGTCTGGGTACTGTTCAGGCTGCCCTGTGCGGTCACGATCGGAACGTTCTGCCCCCACGCGTTGGCCAGCTCCAGGCCGGAGTAGCGGGCGTCCAGGTTGGGCACCTTGATGATCAGTGCCTCATCGTCATCGAGGCGGAAGTGTCCCATCGTGCTGTATTGACCGGGCATGAGTCCGTTGATCGCGGTGGTGGACGATGCGACCGGCGTCATCCAGTTGACCGGGAGCTTGTTCGGGATCGCGGTCTGGTCGTAGTACACGGCGTCGGCATTGGTGGTGGGAATGTCCCTGGCGACGTTGCTCAACAGCGTCGTCAGCTGCTCGTCCGAGAGGAACGGCAGGTGGTAGGTCGGCGCGACACCCTCTTGCTGGAGTGAGAAGAAGTCGTGCGGCAGTCCGGCGTCACCGATGGAGTTGCGAATAAGCATGGTTTCAGCGCCGGTAGTGTCGATCCAGTTCCCGTCGTGCGGCGTCGGGCTGAAGGTGACCGTGTAGCTGCCATCGGCATTCGGCGTAGCCCCGGACAGACTGAGCACATGACCGGTGGGCAGGTAGCCCTGCTCAGAGCCGATCGTGCCGGACAGCGTTGTGAACGAAACGTCGAGGCTGCCGGCACCGGGGTGGACCGTCATGGTGTAGGTGCCATCCGCGCTGATCGGGATGACGCCGTACTGATTGTCCGGGTTCACCAAGATGTAGAACTGGCCCGGGTCAGCAGAATTGGCGTCCCACGGGAAGCCGAGCAGCCATTGGATTCCGGTATTGGGATTGAACATCTCGCCGTATTGCAACACCAGCTCGGTGGCTGACAGGCCCTGTATGTACTGCGGCAGCGAGTCAAGATCCGACGGAATGATGAACGGGTAGTGGCTGTTCGTGTCGTACACCTGCTGCTGCGCGTCGAGCAGCTGGTCGATGATCGATTGCATGGCGGCCGTCGGGGCCGTCGCGGCGACCGCGTGCGGGGTTGCCAACGTCATCGCCAACGCTCCAGCCACCGCGCCCGGCGCGGTGGCGGCGACGACACGCAGCCGCTGCCGCACCCGGCGCCGCTGAGCGGCCTTGCAGTTGGCGCGCTCGACGGCTGCGCGTTGTGTGGATCCGATGCGCGACATGTGGTCCTCCAGGATGTGGTCAAGGCGAGCTGTGATGGCTGTCACCTGATAGCGACCTGATTGTTCGGCGAACGCGGGTCGTCGCGAAAGAGCATTTGGCACCTAAAACGCACACCAGCCAGTGCACAATGCACCAGCGATATATGCTGCGGCTATGGACTGGGCACGGCCATCCGAGCCGGTACGCGAGCTGATCCGGCATGGCGCCCAGCTGATGGTCAGTGCTCCCCCGGAGTCACTCGACGAACTCCATGAGGCCACCCTGTCGGCGGTATACACGCAGGCCATAGCCTCGGATCCGGTTCTCGCCGAAGGCATCCGCCGCAGCAACCGCTCCAACCTGCTGCACTGGGCGGCCGCCAATGTCAGCCACCCAGGAGAACCGGTGCCGGCCAATCTCGCGACGGAGTCACTGCTCATCGTCCGGGACGGATTCCGTCGAGGCCTCGACGAATCGGCGGTCCTCGACGCCTACCGGGTGGGAACTAATGTGGCGTGGCGGTCGTGGATGCAGACCGCATTCACCCTCACCAACGATCCCGACCAACTGCGTGAACTGCTCGACGTGACCTCCCGGTCGTTGACCTCGTTCATCGATGCCACCATCGTCGGCATCGGCGAGCAGATGCAGCGCGAACGTGAGGCCCTCACCCGGGGCACCCACGCCGAGCGGCGGGAGACCGTCGCACTGATCCTGGACGGCGCGGCAATCACCACACAGCGCGCAGAAAGCCGGCTCGGCTATCGCCTCGACCAAAGCCATACCGCGGCGGTGATCTGGGGCGACGAGTCGACCACCAACCTGTCCGATCTCGATGCCGCCGCCGAGGCATTGATGCGTACCCACGACGGTCAGCGCGCATTGTCGGTTCTCGCCAGCACGGCGACCCGCTGGGTGTGGGTGCCCGGCCCGGCAGGCCCGGACCTGATCACCGTCTCCGCCGCGGTCAGCACCCTGCCGGGGGTGCAGATCGCGATCGGGACGACGGCCGCGGGCCTCGACGGCTTTCGGCGCAGCCACCTCGACGCCATCACCGCACAGCGCATGATGGTGCGGCTGAACTCCACCCAGCGTGTGGCCCGGTTCGCCGATATCGAGCTCGTCGCCTTGATCAGTGCCGAACCGGAGTGGGCGGACCGGTACATCACCCGAACGCTCGGCGACTTCGCGGCGGCCGACGCCGAACTGCAGCAAACGGTCCTGACATTCGTCCATCAGCAGTGCAACGCCTCGCGTGCGGCGGCCCACCTGTTCATTCACCGAAACACATTGCTGCGCCGGATCGCTCGCGCCGAGGAACTGTTGCCGAAGCCGTTGGAAGACAGCAGCCTGTATGTCGCGGTCGCGTTGGAAGCGCTGCGCTGGCGTGGCAGCGCGGGTTAGCGCCAGTGGCGGATTTGCATCTCACCTGAGAGCGACTTCGGCTTGGCCTGAAATTTCTCTCCCGTCGGCGATACGCTCAACCCTCACCATCACTGACGAGGCGGTCCTGTAGTTGATCACTGTGCGTCGCATCCAAACGGCACTCGCCGCGGCCATCCTGGCCGTCTCAACCCTGACCGGCGCCGCGAGCCTGCCGACGACCAATCCCGGCGCAGCCCCGGCGATCGCAGCGCCGCAGGTGGTCCACCTCGAGACAATCACCCTGGTCAATGCCGAGACCAGCGATGTCACCACCCAGGTTTTCGGGGTGGCCGACTCCGACCTGTACAACCTGAACCAGTCCGACCTCATCGCCCAACTCAGCGACATCCGCGACCTCGGGGTCACCGATCTGCGCCTGGCCGTGCCGTGGCTCTACATTCAGCCCACCGCGACCACCTATGACTGGGTCCAGATGGACAACGTGATCAACACGGCGCACTCGATGGGCTTCACGATCACCGGCGCGATCACCGGCAACCCCGCCTGGGATGGCCCCCTCATCTCGGGTGCCCCCGACCCGACCGCGTATGCGAATTTCGCCGCCGAGGTCGCCGAGCGCTACGGCAGCCAGATCTCGTCCTACGAGATCTGGAACGAACCCAACGGGGTGATCTTCTACTCCCCGGTCAGCGCCGAGACCTACACCACCGTGCTGCAGGCCGCCTACACCGCGATCAAAGCGGTCGACCCCGACGCCACCGTGCTGGCGGGCGCGTTGGGCGCCACCACCACCATCGCCGGGCTCAGTGTCAGTCCCCAAGAGTTCCTGGAGCAGATGTACGCCAGCGGGGCCCACGGCTATTTCGACGCGGTGAGCTACCACCCCTACCACTACACGCTGCCGTTCTCCGCAGGCCTGGGCGTCACCAACTCACCGCTGGAGCAGGTCCAGGCGCTCAATGCGATCATGGCCGCCAACGGTGACGGCGACCTGAAGATCCGGGCCACCGAGTACGGCAATGCCACCACCCCGGTTTTCGGTGTGAGCGAGACCGTCCAGGCCAATTTCCTCGAAGACTTCCTGATCGCCTGGTCCAAGCTCCCGTTCGCCGGGCCGGCGTTCATCTACAGCACCCAAGACCTGGCGACCGGGGCGCTCAACCACGAGGGCAACTTCGGTTTGTTCACCGACGACGGCATCCCCAAGCCCGCCGCCGAGGTGCTGGCCAACCTGATCACCGCCAACGCCAACGGCGCCCTGCCGGACTACACCGCTCCGCTGCTACCCGACGCCGAGGTGGTCTACCTCCAGCTGGCCACGATGGTTGCGGGCGTGATCAACCAGGGGCTGATCATCCCCAACGCCATCTTCGCGGCGATCTACGAAGTGTTGCCCGAGCCCCTGCAGCAGGCGTTCACCGCAGCCTCCGACTTCATCACCGCGACCACGACCCAATTCCTGGAGGCCACCAAACCCATGGTCGTGGACACCATCAGCGTGTTGCTCGACCTCGGGCTCTAAACCTCTGCCACCGGATCAGCCGAACAGGCCGGCCAACTCCGCCTGAATCTGGGACGTCGCGTGCATGATTCCGATCAGCTCGAATCCCGCCGCCAGCGACCCCAGCCCGGTAGCCGCGGCCAATGGAAGACCGATCGCGTCGAGCAGGTTCCCCTGGGAGAGTTCGGAGAAGAAGACCTGGGCCATGGCGGCCGGCAGCGTGGTGGTCAGTGCATTGAGGATGTCTCCGGTCACCATCAACGCCCCGTTGATCGCGGAGACTGAGCCGCTGAATGCGTTGGCGATGTCAACGAGGCTGGGCATCGTGAACGCAGCCATGTCCACACCTGTGTCGGGCCCGTCGGCAACGGCTGACGACAGCGAACCCAGGTCTTGAACGAAATCCTGCCAGCCCTGTTGCGCGCCGTTGACCAGGGCCGTCAGGACATCCATGGGGTTGACGTCCGGGAACAACCCAATCGTGGTGGGTACGTTGGCCGGCCCCGCGTCCCAGCCGTGTTCGATCTGGCCGTAGCCCAGGTTGACCAGCACCCGCAGGGAGGGCTGCACCAGGTCAGCGATCGCGTTCCCGAACGGACTCCCCCGGAACGGCTCCAGCAGGGGAAGGTTCTCGGTCGGGATCATCCAGTAGTTGGTCGCCGTACTCGGCGTCACGCCGTCGGGCAGCTCACCGACGTAGTCCACCGACCCTGGAAGCAGAATCGCGTTGGCGAGCTGGCCATCAGGTGTCATCGGCAGCATCGCGTACTGGTCGTGCGTGTACAAGATCCCGGCTACCGCGTTGAGGTTGGCAAGCAGATTCAGCGAGTAGCGCGGAAAATCGGCAAACCCGTCGTACTCCAGCGTGTAATTGTTGGTCGCCCAGGGACCGTCCGGGGTTGCGCCGTTGAGGGTCAGGCCCAGTGAGGCAATGGGCACCGATCCACCGAACTCCGGCAGATTGAAGATCTGCATCAGCCCGCCGTTGGGGGTGTTGGGGTTGCCCAGGAACGTGAACGTCAACGCATCCGCGTCTGGCCGTTGATCTTCGGGCAACGCGAGATACTGCCTCATCAGCAGCGTGTCGATGGAGGCACTTTGCGAGTAGCCGTAGAGGTTGACCGCATGGCCCAAGTTGAACTGCTGTTGGACGGCGAGCTGCAGGATCGTCAGCCCCTGGGCCATCGAAACGTCCAGCGGCAAGGTCTTGACACCGGTAAACGGCTGCAGTCCCTCCGGGGTGAACAGGGCCTGCGGGGTGAACCCGGGATGCAACGGCTGAATGAAGCGCTCGTTGACCGCGTCGATGTAGTCCTGGTGCGGTATGGGAATGCCGCTGCCGCCGAACACAATCGAGCACCCGAACACGTCCACCGCCATGCATGCGTACGGGTCACCCGGCGGGCCCCCGCCCGGAAAAGTGGGCAACGCCGCCGGGGCTACCGCCAACGCCGTAGTTACTTCGGACGCCGCGGTCGCATGAGCCGCCGGCACGACCAGCGCTGCCGCGGTGACCGCCGACAGGAGCCCTGAACCCGTCCGCCAGGCGTTATTGTGCTTCATTCAGCCGTTTATACGGCATTTATCAGGTTGTTGGGCGCGATTCAGGCAGATCGCGATCAGGCGACCGGCTGGCGCCGAACTGCCTCGTGGATCGGCTGGGCCGGGTCCATAACGATGCCGAGGTTCTGGGCGGTGCCACCGACGACGCTGATCATGATCGTCGTCAGGTAGTCCACGAAGGTGTCGCGGGGCATCCGCCGCGGGCTGTCCAGCTCCGGTCCGAGCCACCAGTCGGTGGCCGAGGTCGCGCTGCCGAAGGCCGCAAACGCGGCCAGCTCCAGCGCCCCACGGTTGAGGTCCAAATCCTGCAGTTCGTGGTTGATCATCTCGGCCATCGCCAGCGTGATGGTCCGGCCTTCGTTGAGTGCCCGCATCCTCGACTCGGACTGTGCGCGCGCCCGGCCCTGGATGAAAAACCGCAGCACGTTGGGGTGCTCGTCGACCAGCGTGACGTACTCTTCGACACTGCGCTGGACGATGTCGCGCAGCGAGTTGGTGGCGACGTCGATGGAGGCGAAGATCGCGGCCCACAGGTCGTCGCGCAGCCGAGCTCCGACCGCCTCGAACAGGTCGTCCTTGTCGGCAAAATGCCGGTAGATCTTGGGCTTGGCGGTGCCGGCTTCCTCGGCGATCTCGCGCACGCTCACTTCAGGGCCGAGCCGGTCGATGGACCGGAAGGCGGCGTCGACGATCTCGCTGCGAACCTTCTTGCGGTGTTCGCGCCAACGCTCGCTGCGGGCGTCGACCTTCTGCCCGCCGTTTTCGGCCGGCTTGGGTCTCGTCGTTCCGCGCACGTCAAGCACCTTACAGCGTTGCCGTCGCTGACCTGGGCAGACCGGCCGTCGGCTACCATCGCCGCTGTGGTGCAGCGATTCGACCTTGCAGTTGTCGGCGGAGGTCCAGCAGGGTCAGCGGCCGCCTGGCAGGCCAGGCAGGCCGGCGCGAGCGTCGTGGTCTTGGACAAGGCCGAGTTCCCCCGGGACAAGCCCTGCGGTGACGGCCTGACCGCCCGCGCGGTCAGCTACCTGCAGAAAATGGGCCTGGCCGAGCAGGTCGACAAGTTCCACCGGGTCAACCGGGTGAAGGTGTTCAGCCCGAGCGAGTGGGAGCTGTCATTTCCGCGCCGGCCCGGCATGCCCGACCACGGCTACGTCGCGCGCCGCCCGGAACTGGACACGTTGCTGCTCAAGCACGCCGAGTCTGCCGGCGCCGAGATTCGGCAGTCCGCCGAGGCCGCCGGCCCGGTGCTCGACGACACCGGCCGCGTGACCGGGGTGCTGCTCAAGGGCGGCGAGAAGGTGCTGGCGGATGCGGTGATCGCCGCCGACGGCGCCTACTCGCCCATCAAGCGGGCGCTGAAACTCGACTCGGACTACAACGGCTACTCCGCGATCGCGATCCGCGCCGAAATGCCCGCGGTCCGGCCGGATGTCGACTCCCTCGACATCTACATGAAGCTGGTCTTCCAGGGCGACCAACTGCCCGGCTACGGCTGGGTGTTCCCGCTGGGTGACGGCCGGGTCAACATCGGCCTGGGCTACGTCAACAGCTACAAGAACTGGCAGGCCATCAACGCCACCCACTTCCTCGGCGACTTCCTCGAGACGCTTCCCCGGGAATGGGAACTGCCCTCGATCACCGAACTCAAGCAGTCCAAGACCGTACGAGCCTGGCGCCTGCCGATGGGCTTCACCGCGTGGCCGCCGTGGCGGCCCGGGGTGCTGTTCACCGGGGACTCGCTGGGTGCGGGCAGGCCGACCTCGGGCGCCGGGATCTCCAAGGCGCTGGAGTCGGGGCTGGCTGCCGGCGAATGCGCCGTCGCAGCACTGACCAACGGCGGGCCCGACGATTTCACCAACTACGCCAACCGTATGGAAGAGGCGTGGGGCCGGGAGTACAAGCGCGGCAGGTTCTTTCACAAGCTGGCCGGTAGGCCGACGCTGGCCAATGCCGGGCTCAAGCTGCTCGACAACGCGCGATTCCGCGATCTGATGCTCGCCCGGCTCTACAAGGGCCAAGAGGGGCCGGCTCACACGCACTGAGGTCGTGGCCCCTGACCGAGTGTGAATCTCACGACGCGCCACGCCGACGAACGCGTCGCGAACCGCACAGTCGGCGCGCGCTTGGCCGATGCGTCGGCTACAGGTCCCGTTCGCCCAGCCAGACGTGGATGCGTTCTGCTACCGAGTCCCAGCCGGGTTCGAGCATCATGTTGTGCCCCATCCCGGAGAAGATCTCCGCGTCGGCGCCCACGGCGCGTGCCAGCGCCCGCACCGCCTGGATCGAGATGCAACCGTCGTGTTCGGCGCCCAGCACCAACAGCGGCGTCGTTATCCGCGTGGGGCGGGCGATATTCAACATCAGCACATCCAGGATTGCTCGTTGGCATTCTTCCTGCAGACGCGCTGCATACCGGACGACATCGGCTTCGGCAGTTGTCGGCGAGAAGAATGCCTCCCGGGCGCGTTCGGGCGAGTCGACCAGCGGCAACGATCTGCCGGTGAACGCGTAAGCCGCCATCAGCCAGGGGTGTCGTCTGGTCTGACGTAAGGACAGTGCGAGCGCAGCGCGGCCGGTCACGGACGCCAGCAGAACTCCCGCAGCCGCGGGTGAGGACTCCAGATATTTCTGCACCAGGTAACCGCCCATAGAGTGGCCGATCAACACCGGCACGGTGGGCAGGTCATCGACCACCGCGTGAATGTCGTCGACGTAGTCGGCGGCCGCGCAGGAGCGCAGCCGCTGGTGCAGCGAGCTCTTCCCGTGGCCGCGCAGATTCACCGCCACTGCGCGATAGCCCTTGTCGGCGAAGAAGTTCAGGAAGTGTTCGGCCCAACACCACGCGCCGTGCCAGGCGCCGTGCACGAACAGCAGCGGCGCCGGGTGGGCGCGGGTAGTGACACCTACATCGAGGATCTCGAGCCGGGGAGCCACACCCCGCCCCGGCACACCGGGTGACGCTGGTTGCGCCGTCACCGCAGCGCGCCCGATCGCTGTGTGACGCGGGCATAGATCGGCGCGGCGGCGACCGTCGTGAACGGTACCGCCACCGGGAATTCGTTGCTCAGCGAACTGATCTCACGGTGCCGCACACAGGTGGCCAGCGCCAGGGTGGCTTCCAACATGGCGAAGTGATCGCCGACGCACTTGCGTGGTCCACCACCGAATGGCAGATACTGCCATCGATTACGGCCCGCCGAGCTCTCCGGGCTGAACCGGTCCGGATCAAACTCCAGCGGCCGTTCCCACAGTGTCGGATCGCGGTGCAACGCGTAGATGCCGATCCCGACCATGGAGCCGGCCTGCACACGAAAGCCGTCGACCGCGATGTCGCGCAACGCAGTTCGACCGTTGAGCGCGCCGGGCGGGCACAACCGTAATGCTTCATGCAAGACCTGGATGGTGTACGGCAGTCTGGCCACATCGTCAGGGCTGAGGTCCGCGTCGAGTTCGGCGACCTCGTCGGCAACCCGGCGCTGAATGTCGGGGTGGTTGCCCAGCGCCCACAACGCGTAAGCGAGCGTCGTCGCGGTGGTGTCGTGACCGGCCAGCATGAACACGATCAGCTCGTCGCAGATCTCACGATCGGTCAGCCCACGGCCGGTGTCGGGGTCGGTGGCACTGATCAGCCCGCGCACCAGCGGCGCATCCCTCTCGGGGTCGGCTCGACAGGCCTGCAGGATGTCGTTGGCGAGCCGGTGCAATGTGGCGCTGGCGGCCCGGGCACGGTGTCGCGCCGGGGTCGGCAGCCAGCGCGGCGCGCGTGCCGGAGCAAACGCCCGATCCGTGACGTACTCCTGCGCGACGCGCATCGGCGTACCCAACGCGGCAGCCTGTTCGTCAAGGTCGGCGCCGAGCACCGAGCGCCCCAACGCCCGCAGCGTCAATCGGCGGCACTCGGCGTCCAGATCGACCGTTGACCCGTCTTTCCAGCCGGTGGCGACTGTTTCGGCGGCCTGTCCCATATGCCCGGCGAACCCGCGGACATGCTGCTTGGTGAACAGCGGCTGCAACGTGCGCCGCCGCGGCAACCACGCCTCATTGGGTAGATCGAAGAGGTTCGGACCCATCAGGTGGCGTATCTCATCGTGGGCCAGAGTGCGATCGACGTCGCCGCTGCTGAGCACGTCATGCGCACCTTGCGGCGAGGTCACAACCACTATCGGGGGCGCGAGCCAGCGTGGTGCCAGTTCCAACCTGGTCACCGGCCCGCCGGCATCGCGCAGTATTTCGATTCCGGTACGCAGCTCCCGGAACTGCCGCACCTGCTGCCAATATGGCAATGGGTTCTTCGGCGCCAACGGCAGAGCCCGCACATCGACGCCGACATCCTGCACGATCATGGGGGTCAGCCAACCAGGCACGATCCACCCCGCGCCTCATCCAAATGGTTGAGATTTTCGCCGGAAATCAGATTGCAGGCGACTTCTCCGGCGCACAATCTTCTCCAAGGTGGGAGACATTCCCCAGACCGGAGACGTGACATGCCGGCGGCAGCGACTCTTGACGACTTTTCGCGGATAGTCGCGGCCATCTATGGCACCGTCCTGGCGCCCACCAACTGGACCTCGACACTGAGCGACCTTGGGCAGATCGTCGATGCAAACTGCGCGGTGATACGCGTGGACGAATCGGGCCGGTCGATCCAGGCCACCAGCCTGGCACCGGAGGCCCAAGCCGACTACAACCGGCACTACCACCGGATCGATTACGTCCTCGACGCCGTCGAGAACGGCCCGGTCGGTGTCCTTCACAGCGGGCGGTCACTGGTGGCATTGCAGACCGAGTCCGAGTTCAACATCGACTGGCTGCGTCCACTGGACATGACGGACGGCTTGTTCGTGCGGCTCACCGACGGCCCGGCGCCGCTGGCGTTCCTTGCCGCCGCGCCACAGCCGCTGCAGCCCTTCGTCCCGCTGGTCAGCGCCCTGGTACCGCACCTGCAGCAAGCCCTGCACAGCCAACGGCACCTGCAACAGCTGCGCCGCCATGCCGACGACCTCGGTGCCGTCACCCAGGCACTGCGGCTGGCCGTCGTCGTGGTCGCCACCGAGTCGCACATCGTGTACGCCAACGACGCCGCCGAGGACCTCCTGCGGTCAACCGGCGGACTCCGCTCCCGCGCCGGGCGACTCGAAGCGGTAGCCGCCGGAACCGACCGTGCGCTTCAGTGCAGCATTCACGCCGCCTTGGCGGCCGGGACCAACCCGCCGTCGGGAAGCTCGCTGCTGTGCACCCGACCCGACGACCAGCGCCCCTACGTCATCGAGGTATTGCCCATCGATCCGGCCGACGGCACCGGACCCGGCAGGCGCGCCATGGTCATTGTCGTCGATCCAGAGCACGAACCCGAAACAGCGGCAGTGCTTTTGCGCCGCCACTACGGCCTCACGGCCGGCGAAACCCAGATTGCGCTGATGGTGTTGAACGGCAGCAGCGTCAAAGACATCGCCGAACGCATGTCGCTGTCACAGTCCACCGTCAAGACCCACCTGCAGCACGTCTTCGACAAGACCGGAACCCATCGCCAAGTCGACCTCATCCGGCTGCTGCTCGGCCTGCGCTCGCCCTGCCGCTGAGCTCAGTGGTGGGTTCACACCAAGCAGGGCACATCGAAGGTGGCCGTCTCGCGAGCTGGACGCCAGTAAAGTACGGCTAGCCGTAACTATTTGTTCGGGTAGCCGAATAACCGCTACGGTATGAGGGCGCAACAGCCCCACCCCGTCAAGGAGAACTACGCGATGCCGGCCTACCAACTCCCCGATCTGACCTACGACTACGGCGATCTCGAACCCGCGATCAGCGGCGAAATCATGGAGTTGCACCACGGCGCGCACCACGCCGCCTACGTCAAGGGTGCGAATGCAACGTTGGAACGCCTCGGCGAGATGCGACAGGCCCGCGACTTCGCGCCACTACCCGGGCTCGAGCGCACCCTGGCCTTTCACCTGGCCGGCCACAGCCTGCATTCGCAGTTCTGGACCAACCTGTCCCCCGACGGCGGCGACCGGCCCGGCGGAGAGCTCGCCGCCGCTATCGACGAGTTCTTCGGCAGCTTCGAAGCGTTCCAAGCGGAGCTGACGGCGGCCACCGCCAGCGTGCAGGGATCAGGCTGGGGCGCACTGGCCTGGGATCCACTCGGGGCGCGACTGGTGGTCAACCAGATCCACGACCACCACATCACCGTGGTCCCGACCAGCACCCCGCTGCTGGTGTTCGACGCCTGGGAGCACGCGTTCTATCTGCAGTACCGCAACGTCAAGACCGACTACATCGACCGGCTGTGGTCGCTGGTCGACTGGGCCGATGTCGCCGAACGATTCGACGCCGCCCGACGCTGTTCACCGTCGACGTAGGCTAGATCGTGGCCGTCGATCCGATCGAGGCGATCAACTGGAACGACATCGCCGACCAGCGGGACCTGGATGTGTGGAACAGGCTCACCGCGAACTTCTGGCTCCCGGAGAAAGTGCCGCTCTCCAACGACCTGCCCAGCTGGCACACCCTGAGCCCCGAACAGCAGACGCTGACCATCCGGGTGTTCACCGGACTGACCCTGCTCGACACCATGCAGGGGACCGTCGGGTGCATCGAGATGCTCGCTGACTCTGCCACACCGCACGAGGAAGCGGTCTACACCAACATGGCGTTCATGGAGTCGGTCCACGCCAAGAGCTACAGCTCCATCTTCTCCACCCTGTGCTCGACTCCCGAGATCACCGCAGCCTTCGCCTGGTCGCGTGAAAACACCTTCCTGCAACGCAAGGCCCACATCGTGCATGACTACTACCGGGGCGACGACCCGCTGAAGAAGAAGATCAGCTCGGTGATGCTGGAGTCGTTCATGTTCTACAGCGGCTTCTATCTGCCGCTGCATTGGGCATCGCGTTCGATTCTGACCAATACCGCCGACATCATCCGGCTGATCATCCGCGACGAGGCAGTGCACGGCTTCTACGTCGGCTACAAGTTCCAGCAGGGCATGCACACGGCCACCGCGCAGCGACGCATCGAGCTGAAAGACTTCGCCTACTCCATGCTCACCGAGCTGTACGACAACGAGATCGACTATGCGCGAGATCTATACGGCCCACTCGGCATGATCGAACCTGTCCTGCCTTACATGCGCTACAACGCGAACAAGGCTCTGTCCAACCTCGGCCTGGACCCGTTGTTCCCCACCGATGACTGTCGCGTGCCGGCCGAGATCATGTCCGCCCTCGACCCGGGAGCTGCCGAGAACCACGACTTCTTCTCCGGGTCGGGCAGCTCATACGTGATCGGCGCACAGCAGCCCACGACCGACGACGACTGGGATTTCTGAACTCCACAGCTGTGTCAGCGTCGACCGCGCCCCGCCCGGCCCGGTTTGCGGGCGACCTTGCCCGCAGCGGCGCGCGCGGCCTGTTTGGCGAGCGTCTTCTCCCGAGCGGTGCGCTTGGGCGCCGACGGGGCCTGCCCCCGCGACGAACCGGGTTTGCGGCCCCGCACAACGCCGACGAACTCTTCGACCAGTTCCGACTGCGGACCGCTGGGGAAAGCCAGCGACACCGGGCAGCTGGGCGCATCGGCGATCGGACGGTAACTGAGATCCTTGCGGTGATAGAGCCGCGCCAACGACTGTGGGACGACAAGTGCGCCCAGCCCGGCTGCAACGAGTTCTATTGCGTCCTTGGTGGTTTCAGGTCGATGGTCGATCGGGTTGCCGGGAGCGTCCGCCCATGCGACGACGTCGTCTAGCGGCAGCAGGACCGGCTCATCCTGGAGGTCGGCAGCGGCGATCTCGTCGACGGCGTTGAAAACGTGGTCCTTGGGCACCACGACTACCGTCGTCTCCTCATAGAGAGGAATGACCGCCAGCCCCTCGGTGTCGGCCAGCGGCCGCAGCAGTGCCACATCGACGGTGCCGGCCCGCACGGCGGCCGCCGCGTCTGCCGCGGCAACGGCGTGCAGCAGCAGTGGGACATCCGGGTGCCGCTCGGCCCAAACCCGAGCCCACTTCGCGGGCGTCCCGCCGGGGACGTACCCGAGGGTGAGGGAAGGCGGGTTCACCGCATCAGGCTACCGATAGGCTGACGCCATGAGCAGGCCGAACGCACAGTCCATGAAACCCGCTACGGCCGCCAAGAAACTGGACGTGTATCTGCCCGCGACACCTGGGGAGTTCCAGGAGAACTCGATCACCCGCACCGAGCTCGCCGCCTTGCAGGCCGAACCGCCGGAGTGGCTCAAGGACCTGCGCAAGAACGGACCGCACCCGAAGAATCTGGTGGCGGCCAAGCTGGGCATCTCGATCTCCGGTCTCACCCGCAGCGGCGTGGAGAATGCGCTGACCACCGAGCAGATCGTCGCGCTGCTCGAGGAGAAGCCGGAGTGGCTGGTCGCCGAACGTGAGAGCTACCAGGAAGTCCTGCGCGAGCAGCGGCGCATCAAGGCACTGCATGCCGACCAAGCTCGCGAAAGCTGATTCACGAAGACCGAAGAACGGGCCTCACGGCAGGTTGAGCTGCCAGGACACTCCGTACCGATCGTTGACCCAGGCGAACGCGGTCGAGAAACCGTAGTCGCCGAGCGGCATCAGGGTGGCGCCACCCTCGCCCAGCACGGCCACCAGCCGTTCCAGCTCCGGGCGGTCAGCAACGTCGACGAACAGTGAGCTCGACGGGGTGAAGTCGAAGCCATGCGTGACCGCACTGTCACTGACCAGCACCCGCTGCCCGGCCAGGTCGAGTTCGGCCAGCATGATGCCGGTGGCCGGATCGGGGTGCGCGGTCGAGGACACCACCGAGGCACCCGGGAATGCGGCCAGGTACAACTCGATCGCGGCGGCGGCGGTCCCGCCCTGGAACATGAGGAACGGTCTGATCCGGGTCATGCCGCCCACCCTAGCCACGCTGACAGCGCGCGGCTTTGAAAAAAGAAGCAGGCCAGGGAGCAATATCGCCTGGCCTGCAACTGTTTCGAAGCGGCCTGCCAGTCGCCGAGCACGAGCGCGAGCCGATCAGCACAGGTAGCGTTCGGCGGAATCCACCAGACGGCTGACGCTTCCGCGATCCAGTCCGTCGTGGCGGTTCACGCCCAACTTGCGCGCTGCCCTGCTGACGACTTGAGCGGCCTCACCGCGCGACGCGGGGGTCGCGCGTCCGTCCGGCCCCTTGCGCAGGACATGGCATGCCTCCCAACCCAATTGCAGCGCTTGGTTATCGCGTAACCGGACCCTGACCGTGCTGTGCACCTCACGCAGGTAGCTGTTGGCGTCGGCGTGTGCGGTACCAACTGCCAGCGAAGGGAGGGCCGCGAGAAGGATGGCTGCCAGCATGATCCGCGAGAACCTGGCTTTGAGCTGGGTCAATTGACGCCTTTCGTCGGTCAACCGCGCAGAAGTGAACGCCGAATCTGGTTTGTTCAGGACTTTCACATTCAGCATAAACGCTTGGTCGCGGGAGCCGAAAGTGCCACCTGCGTTGCGGCCGCTCGAGGCAGTAAGCAGTCGATCGACCTAGGACTCTGACCTCCCCCAACGAACAAACGGGCCAGAGGACATGTCCCCTGGCCCGCGTGTCGTCGGAAAAATGGTCACAGCATGCAGGACACGCAACCCTCGACCTCGGTGCCTTCCAGCGCCATCTGCCGCAGGCGGATGTAGTAGAGCGTCTTGATCCCCTTGCGCCAGGCGTAGATCTGAGCCCTGTTCACATCGCGCGTGGTCGCGGTGTCCTTGAAGAACAGCGTCAAGCTCAACCCCTGGTCCACGTGCTGGGTGGCCGCGGCGTAGGTGTCGATGATCTTCTCGTAGCCGATCTCGTACGCGTCCTGGTAGTACTCCAGGTTGTCGTTGGTCATGTAGGGCGCCGGGTAGTAGACCCGGCCGATCTTGCCTTCCTTGCGGATCTCGACCCGCGCCACGATCGGATGGATCGACGACGTCGAGTGGTTGATGTAGGAGATCGACCCGGTCGGCGGAACGGCCTGCAGGTTCTGGTTGTAGATCCCGTGGGCCTGCACCGACTCCTTGAGCCGGCGCCAATCGTCCTGGCCCGGAATCCGGATGCCCGCCTCGGCGAACAGCTCACTCACGCGCGCGGTCTTGGGCTCCCACACCTGCTCGGTGTACTTGTCGAAGAACTCCCCAGAGGCGTACTTGGAATTCTCAAAGCCCACGAATGACGTACCCCGTTCCAGGGCAAGACGATTCGACGCGCGCAGTGCGTGATACAGCACGGTGTAGAAGTAGATGTTGGTGAAGTCGATGCCCTCTTCAGAACCGTAGAAGATCCGCTCCCGGGCCAGGTACCCGTGCAGGTTCATCTGCCCCAGCCCGATGGCGTGCGAGGAGTTGTTGCCCTGCTCGATCGACGGCACCGACCAGATGTGGGTCTGATCCGACACCGCGGTCAGCGCCCGGATGGCGACCTCGATGGTCTGGCCGAAGTCCGGCGAGTCCATCGCCTTGGCAATGTTGAGCGAACCGAGGTTGCAGGAGATGTCCTTGCCCACCTTGGCGTACGACAAGTCGTCGTTGAACTCCGACGGGGTGGAGACCTGCAGGATCTCCGAGCACAGGTTCGAGTGGGTGATCTTGCCTTCGATGGGGTTGGCCCGGTTCACCGTGTCCTCGAACATGACATACGGGTAGCCGGATTCGAACTGCAACTCGGCCAGAGTCTGGAAGAACTCGCGCGCCTTGATCTTGGTCTTGCGGATGGCCGCGTTGTCCACCATCTCGTAGTACTTCTCGCTGACGGAGACGTCGGCGAACGGCACCCCGTAGACCTTCTCGACATCGTAGGGCGAGAACAGATACATGTCCTCGTTCTTCTTCGCCAGCTCGAAGGTGATGTCGGGAATCACCACGCCCAGACTCAGCGTCTTGATCCGGATCTTCTCGTCGGCGTTCTCCCGCTTGGTGTCCAGGAAGCGGTAGATGTCGGGGTGGTGGGCGTGCAGGTACACCGCACCGGCACCCTGACGGGCGCCGAGCTGGTTGGCGTAGGAGAAGGAGTCCTCCAGCAGCTTCATAATCGGGATGACCCCGGAAGACTGGTTCTCGATGTTCTTGATCGGGGCGCCATGCTCGCGAATGTTGCTCAGCAGCAACGCCACTCCCCCGCCACGCTTGGACAGCTGCAGGGCGGAGTTGATCGACCGGCCGATCGATTCCATGTTGTCTTCGATGCGCAGCAAAAAGCAGCTGACCGCCTCGCCGCGCTGCTTCTTGCCGGAGTTCAAAAACGTCGGGGTGGCGGGCTGGAAGCGACCGTCGATGATCTCCTCGACGAGTTGCTCGGCCAGCTTGGTGTCACCGGCGGCCAGGGTCAGCGCGACCATGCACACCCGGTCCTCGAACCGCTCCAGGTAGCGCTTTCCGTCGAAGGTTTTCAGGGTGTAGGAGGTGTAGTACTTGAACGCCCCCAGAAACGTCGGGAACCGAAACTTCTTGGCGTAGGCCCGATCCAGCAACGACTTGACGAAGTTGCGCGAGTACTGGTCGAGCACCTCGCGCTCGTAGTACTCCTTCTGGATCAGGTAGTCGAGCTTCTCGTCCTGATTGTGGAAGAACACCGTGTTCTGGTTGACGTGCTCCAAGAAGTACTGACGGGCGGCCAGCACATCCATGTCGAACTGGATCTTGCCGTCGGCGTCATACAAGTTGAGCATCGCGTTGAGCGCGTGGAAGTCCAGCTCGCCCACCGGTGCGCTGCGGGTGGTTGCGGTTACCTGCTCTGCAGTTGCAGCGGTTGGTGGCATGCCTCGTCCTTCCAGAAATCGGCCAAGCCCGCGCGGACGGCTTGTACGTCCTCGTCGGTTCCCATCAATTCGAATCGATACAGGTACGGCACCCCGCACTTGCGGGACACCACGTCACCCGCGTAGCAGAACTCCGCACCGAAGTTGGTGTTGCCGGCCGCGATCACGCCGCGCAGCAGCCCCCGGTTGTGTTCGTTGTTCAAAAAAGCGATGACCTGCTTCGGCACGTAGCCGCCGTCGTTCATATCGGGCTGCTGACGTCCGCCGCCGTAGGTCGGCAGGACTAATACATAGGGGTGGTCGACCTCGATGCGTCCGTGCAGCGGGATCCGGATGGCCGGCAGGCCCAGCTTCTGCACGAACCGGTGGGTGTTCTCCGACACCGAAGAGAAATACACCAGGCTGCATTCCGAATCCGCAGACATGGCGACCCCCTTCAGCTCTCAGTCAGACTCCACCCGTACCCGACCCGACCACCGGCGCCTACGCGCTGAGCGCGGTCTGCGTCAGCGCCTTGATGCGGTCCGGCCGGAAACCCGACCAGTGCTCGTCGCCGGCGACCACAACCGGGGCCTGCAGGTAGCCCAGCGCCATGACGTAGTCACGGGCGTCGGGGTCCAGCGAGATGTCGACCTTCTCGTAGGAGATGCCCTGCTTGTCCAACGCCTTGTAGGTTGCGTTGCACTGCACGCACGCGGGCTTGGTGTAGACAGTGATGCTCATGGCGGCAGGCTCCTCAGCGAATCGTCGACAACGAAAGGATGACGGATCGGGCACTACGTTCAGCTAGCCGCCAGGACTTTCCGTTCTCCAGCTCCGCAGCCGTGGCAGAGCACCGAAATTGGTGCCGGTTGCCGCGGCCCGGATAACTGGAAGATCCCGGGCCTGTCGGTCCCCCGAACACTACACCTAGTGGTCATCCCTCGGGGTTAATACTAGATGTTCTGAACGACATTGTTGAAATTCGCTGGTCGTAAGCTTGCGGCGCCGTGTACGTCGGCGTGTCGCATCTCACATTCGAGCATCTCTCTCTTCATAACCGCAGGTCTACCACTCGGCACCGACAAGCGATCGGCGCAGGCACCCGCCGGCCTCCTGCCAGCAAAGCTGCCCAGCCTCCCCATCAACGCGTCCCGGCAGGCACAGATTCCCGCAGATCCGCCACGGCAACGGGGGCCGGCCGGCGACGGTTCCGGCGCAGACGGCCGCCCACGACGCCCAGCAGCACCGGTACCAGCGACACTGCGATGACCGCCAGCAGAACCAGGTCCAGATGTGCGCGGACGAACCCGATGCCGCCGAGCTGGTACCCCAGCAAAGGGACGCCCGCACCCCAGGCCAAAGACCCGGCGATGCTGTAGCCGGTGAACGTTCGGTGGCGCATTCCCGACGCCCCCGCCAGCACCGGCGTCAGGGTCCGCGCCACCGCGACGAAGCGCGCCAGGAAGACCGTCGCCTTGCCGTGGGCAGCGAAGTAGCGCTGGGCGCGCTCCACCTGATGGCGGCCGAGCCGTCGGGCGCCCCGCGACTCCAGCACCGCCGGCCCCGCCTTGACCCCGAGGAAGTACCCGCACTGATCGCCGGCGATCGCCGCGAGCGGCACGGTCAGTATCAGCAGCCACAATGGAACCGCGGGGTGAACTTGAGCGGCCAGCACGCCCGCGGTGAACAGCAGCGAGTCGCCGGGCAGGAAGAAGCCCACCAGGAGACCGGTCTCGACGAACACCACCGCCAGCACGCCCAGCAGACCGAACGTGGCGATCAAAGTGTCTGGATTGGTAGTAATTCCGGTCATGGCACCAGCTTGTCCGCGAGGCGCTGTGGGACCGCTGAGAACGCGGCGAGCCCGGTGGTCGCGCTCTGCTGTACTGGTGTGGTGCGGATACTGCTGGTCGAAGACGAGGCTCGGCTGGCTGAGACGGTGCGTCGTGGACTGGTCGCCGAGGGCTTCGTCGTCGACGTCGAACACGACGGCGCAGATGGTCTGGCCGCCGCCACCACCGGCGACTACGACGTGGTGGTGCTGGACATCATGCTGCCCGGCCTCAGCGGCTATCAGGTGGTTCGCGAGCTGCGAGCCCAGCAGGTGTGGACGCCGGTACTCATGCTGTCGGCCAAGGACGGCGAGTACGACATGGCGGATGCCTTCGACATCGGTGCCGACGACTACCTGACTAAGCCGTTCTCATTCGTCGTGCTGGTGGCGCGGCTACGCGCACTGCTGCGCCGAGGCGCCCCGGCGCGTCCGACGGTGCTCACCGCCGGCACCCTGACGCTGGATCCGGCTCGGCGCCGGGTGACCCGCGGCGACACGGTGCTCACCCTGACGCCGCGGGAATTCGGGCTGCTGCAGTTCTTGATGCGGAACCAGGGTGACGTCGTCACCAAGCCCGAGATCCTGCGGTCGGTGTGGGATACGAACTACTCCGGCGACGAGAACGTCGTCGAGGTCTACATCGGTTATCTGCGCCGCAAGGTCGACGTGCCGTTCGGGCTCGCCACCATCGAGACCGTGCGTGGCGCCGGCTACCGGCTGCGCTCGGACAGCGATTCTTGATCGGGGCAACCCTGCCGCGGCAGTGCGACGGTGAACACCGCACCACCGGCGGCAGCATCACCGACAGCGACGGTGCCCCGGTGGGCGCGCACCACCTCCGCGACGATCGCCAGGCCGAGCCCGGTTCCACCTGACGCCCGGGCCCGGGCCGCGTCGAGCCGAACAAACCGTTCGAAGATCCGGCTCCGATCCCGCGCCGGGATCCCGGGACCATCGTCGGCGATCGTGATCACGACGCCGTCCGGGACCGGACGGCAGCTCAGCGTCACCGTGCTGCGGGCATACCGGGCCGCGTTGTCGACCAGGTTGCGAACCACCCGGGTCAGGGCGGCGCGATCGCCCGTTACCCGGCAGGCCCGGATTTCGGTCGCGACGCCGACCGCCCCGTTACCACTCAGCCGGGCCGCCTCGGCCTCCATCAGATCGTCGATGTCGACGTCCTCCCACCGCAGTCCCAGTGCCCCTTCGTCGGAGCGGGCCAGCAGCAACAGGTCTTCGAGAAGTCGGCTCATCCGGCGTGATTCCGGAAGCAGCGATTCGTCGATCAGTTCCCGGTCCATCAGCTCGGGCCGGCCACTGGCCAGCTCCAGCGCGGTGGTGATCGTGGCGAGCGGGCTGCGCAGTTCGTGCGAGACATCGCTGACCAGGCGAAGTTGGGCGGCCCTGCCGTGTTCCAGGCGAGCGAGCATGGCGTTCATCGTCGTCGCCAGTTCGGCGATCTCGTCATGGGTTCGGGGAACCGGAACCCGCTCGGTCAGGTCAGCGCTCGAGATCGACGCCACCTGGGTGCGGATCGCTTCCACCGGGCGCAGTGCGGCGCCGACCAGGCGGAAAGTTCCCGCCGCCACCAACACGATCAGAATCGGCGCGCCGAGCGCCAGCAGCACACCGACCTCGGCGACGATCTCTTCGACCGGTTCGCGGTCCACCCCCACCAGCACGGTGACCGGAGCTCCGTCGGCGGCGGCGCCGCGGGCCGATACCCAATACTCCTCGCCAGTGGCGGATTCGACGCGGCCCACGTAGCGCGCTTTGCCCTCATCGAGGGCTACCGCGGCCAGTGGAGATCGGGGTGCGCCGTTGGAGGCGGCCCGGATCACGCCCGACGCCCCGATCACCTGCACCACGGCGATCTGCCCATCGGTGGCCAGCAGCGCCGACTCCAGATCGTCGAGATCGTCAGACCGCAGCTGGGCGGCGATGTTTTCGGCGCGAAGTCCCGCCGCGGTTTCGGCGGTCGATTCCAGCGACCGATACAGCACCAGCAGGAGCAGCCCGCCCGCAATGGCGAGGCAGATCGTCATCACCGCCGCGGCGGCCAGCGCCGATCGGGTCCGCACACCGCTGTACAGCGAGCGAAGCCGCTCGATGACGGCCCGCATCCGGTGCGTGCTGCCCCTCACCCCACCTCCCAGTTCATCGCGTCTCGACACAGCATGCCCGTCATCGTGGCCCGCCGCCGCTGTGACGCCACTGAGGCCGCGGGTGGCCATCCCCTGTCGGAGGAGCCCGCTAACCTGCCGAGCATGCTTTCGACGCTGGCTGTGCGCGGGTACCGCTCGCTGCGCGACCTGGTGCTGCCGTTGCGCCCTCTCACGGTCGTCACCGGGGCCAACGGCACCGGCAAGTCGTCGCTGTATCGGGCGCTACGACTGTTGGCCGACTGCGGGCGTGGCGAGGTGATCGGCTCGCTGGCCCGCGAGGGCGGCCTGGAGTCGGTGCTGTGGGCCGGCCCCGAACAGCTCGGCGAAGCGCGGCGCAGCGGAGCCGCCCAAGGCAGTGTGCGCACCCGACCGGTGTCGCTGGAGATGGGTTTCGCCTCTGACGATTTCGGCTACCTGGTCGATCTGGGACTGCCGCAGGACCCCGAGCAGGCGTCGGCGTTCGCCCACGATCCGGAGATCAAGCGGGAGATCGTGTTCGCCGGACCGGTGCCGCGGCGCGGCGCCACCTTGGTCAGCCGCACCCGGGCTTTCGCGCAGTCCAGCACGGACTCCGGTGTCGAGGAACTGTCGCGGACCCTGCCGACCTATCGCAGCGTGCTCGCCGAATTCGCCCACCCCGCCGCACATCCGGAACTGGCCGCAGTACGGGACCGGCTGCGGGACTGGCGCTTCTACGACGGCTTCCGGGTCGATGCCGGCGCACCGGTGCGACGGCCGCAGGTCGGCACGCGCACGCCGGTACTCGCCGGCGACGGCGTCGATCTGGCTGCGGCGGTACAGACCATCATCGAGTCCGGCGACGACGAGCTGGACCGTGCGATCGCCGCCGCATTCGACGGGGCCACGCTGTCGGTCAGCTCCCACGACGGCATGTTCGACGTTCAGCTGCGCCAGCGCGGCATGCTGCGGCCATTGCGTACCGCCGAACTGTCCGACGGCACCCTGCGCTTCCTGCTGTGGGCCGCCGCCCTGCTGAGTCCCCAGCCACCGTCGCTGATGGTGCTCAACGAGCCGGAAACCTCACTGCACCCCGACCTGGTGGCGCCCCTGGCCGAACTCATCCGGGCCGCAGCCAACCGGACCCAGGTCGTGGTGGTCACCCACGCGCGCGCCATGCCCGAACTGCTCGCCGCCGTGCCGGTCGCCGAGGCCGACCGCCACGACACCGCGGAGATCGAGGTCTACAAAGACTTCGGCGAGACGCGAGCCGCCGGGCTGGGTCTGCTCAACACCCCGGCCTGGAACTGGGGCAGCCGCTGAGCCATCTGGCGGCTCAGGAGCTGCGCAGTGACGCCTGCGACGGCCGCAGTGCCCGGCTGAACAGCGCGTTGGCCTGACGCATGGCCACGCTGTAGGGCAACCAGGCCAGCCGCTTGAACGCGTACAGCGCCCGGATGTCACCGGAGGTGTAGACCAGGTAGCGGTTGCGGGCCACCCCGGCCAGGATCTTGTCCGCCGCCTTCTCCGGCGACACGGCATGGCCGGCAAAACGGCCCACCCATTTCTCCACGTGCGGGTCCTCGCGGTCCACGCCGGCGATCTCGACGGTGTGGACCAGCCCGGTCTTCACCGCGCCGGGCACCACCACCGACACCCCGATCTTGTGCCGGGCCAGGTCGAAGCGCAGCACCTCCGACACTCCGCGCAGGCCGTACTTGCTGGCGGAATAGGCCGCGTGCCAGGGCAAGGCGACGATTCCGGCCGCCGAGGACACATTGACCAGGTGCCCGCCGCGGCCGGCGGCGATCATCTGCGGCAGCAGCGACTCGATGACGTGGATCGGGCCCATCAGGTTGATGTCGACCATCTTTCGCCACTGCTGGTGGGTCAACCGGTCGACGGTCCCCCACGCCGACACCCCGGCAATGTTCATCACGACGTCCATCGCCCCATGCCGCTCATGAATGTCGGCGGCGAAAGCGGCGACATCGTCGTAGTCGGCGATGTCGACCACCCGGTGCTCGGGTACCAGCGCGCCCAGCGCGCGTGCGTCCGCGACGGTTTCGGCCAGGCCTTCGGCGTTGCGGTCGGTCAGGTACAGCTCGGCGCCGTGCTCAGCCAGCCGCAACGCGGTCGCCCGCCCGATCCCGCTCGCCGCTCCGGTGATGAAGCACCGCTTGCCCCGGTAGTACTGCGCTACGCGTGTCATGGGTGCAGACGATACCGGCGGTACCGCTCACCGATGATTCAATCCCCCGGTGAGCTGCTGGCGGCGAGCCGTTAGCGCTTGCGGCCGCCCCACAGCGCGTTGCGCCACAACGCCTCGAGCACCTGCACGCCACGACCCACGTCACCGGTGGGCCCGACGAAGGCACTGTCTCCGGAAAGCATGTAGGCGGTGGTAGCGCCCAGGGTCCGCACCAGCGCCGGGATGTCGTCGCTGATCGGGTTCGCGGTCCCCGCGGCGAGTTCGTCGTTGACCACGCCGACGATCTGGTCAATCACCGCATCGATCTGCGCGTCGAGCAGCTCTCGGATCTCGGCGTCGCTGTTGCGGGCCAGGTTGCACGCCGACATCACCGGATCGTTGTGAGCGTAGACCGCGGCCGCACTGCCCACCATGCGCTCGGCGAATGCCTCCGTCGAT
Organism: Mycobacterium sp. SMC-15; assembly: GCF_045310925.1. NCBI lineage: Bacteria > Bacillati > Actinomycetota > Actinomycetes > Mycobacteriales > Mycobacteriaceae > Mycobacterium > Mycobacterium sp. SMC-15. Next base: position 258,065 of record NZ_JBJIAJ010000004.1, read on the forward strand.
TCGTCGGCACCCCGCGGCGCGAAGTAGTGGGTCAGTTCTTCGAGCTCGTGCGTGGCCTCCGCCAGGATGTGGGCGAGCACGGCGTACTTGGAGTCGAAGTAGAAATAGAAGCCCGAGCGCGCTACACCGGCCCGATCGCTGATGGTGCTGACCGACAGTTCCGCGAAGGGTTTCTCCTCCAGCAGTTCGCGCACCGCCTGAACAATCGCCTGACGTTGTTTGTCGCCCCGCCGCATCGGCAGATCGTCGGCAGACCGCCCACCCGCGCCATCCTCGCTATTCACCTTTGCACCTTGCACCACGCCGCGCCGGATTCAAACTTGACAGGCGTCAAACTTACTTCAAGGATTAGGGCCGAGTGACGGTTACCACAACCTGTCCGGGCCGTTAGAGGAGCGTCTGTGACCACCATCAGCACCCCGCGTTACCTGCTCGACCAGGCAAAACGCCGGTTCATCCCGACCGTGAACACCATCCCCGGGATGGGATTGCTGGAAAAGCGGCTGATGACAGTCGACTGGCCGCAACGGACGCTGGCTACCCCGCCGGAAGGCAGCGATCTGAAGCCCATCGTCGGCGACTCGGGGCTGCCGCTGCTGGGTCACATCGTCGAGATGTTCCGCCAGGGACCCGACTTCCCACTGCATCTGTACAACACCCGGGGCCCGATCACCTTCGCCGACTCGCCCATCCTGCCGTCGATCGTCGCCCTGGGACCCGACGCCACCCAGACGATCTTCACCAACAAGAACAAGGACTACTCACAGAAGGGCTGGCTCCCGGTGATCGGGCCGTTCTTCAACCGCGGCCTGATGATGCTCGACTTCGACGAGCACATGGGCCATAGGCGGATCATGCAGTCCGCCTTCACCCGGCCCCGGCTGGCCAGCTACGTCGAGGACATCGACCGGGTGGCCTCGGCGATCGTGGCCGACTGGCCCACCGACGACGGCCGTTTCCTGGTGTATCCGGCGATGAAGGAATTGACCCTCGACGTCGCCTCGGTAGTGTTCATGGGCCACGAGCCGGGCAGCGACCACCAGCTGGTCACCAAGGTCAACCGCGCCTTCGAGCAGACCACTCGGGCCGGCGGCGCGATCATCCGGACCGGCTTGCCGCCGTTCAAGTGGTGGCAGGGCCTGCAGGGCCGCAAGCTGCTCGAGGACTACTTCGTCGAGCGGGTCAAAGAGCGTCGCAAGGCCGAGGGCACCGACATGCTGACCGTGCTCTGTCACACCGCCGACGAGGACGGCAACAGCTTCTCCGACGCCGACATCGTCAACCACATGATCTTTTTGATGATGGCCGCCCACGACACCACCACCTCGACGGTGACCACGATGATCTACCACCTGGCCGCCCACCCGGAGTGGCAGGACCGAGCGCGCGACGAGTCGACGCGCCTGGGCGACAGCCCGCTGGACATCGAGTCGCTGGAGAAGCTGGAGACCCTCGACCTGGTCATGGACGAGTCCCTTCGGCTGGTGACGCCGCTGCCGTTCAACATGCGCCAAACCGTGCGCGACACCGATCTGCTGGGCCACTACGTGCCGGCCGGCACCAACGTGGTCACCTGGCCGGGCATGAACCACTGGCTGCCCGAGCTGTACACCAACCCGCGCCAATTCGACCCCGAGCGGTTCCTCGAGCCACGGGCCGAGCACAAGAAGCACCGCTACGCCTGGGCGCCGTTCGGCGGCGGGGCGCACAAGTGCATCGGAATGGTGTTCGGCCGTCTCGAGGTCAAGACGGTGCTGCATCGGCTACTGCGCCAGTACCGGATTGAGCTGGCCCACCCGGACTACAAGCCGCGTTGGGACTACGGCGGCATGCCGATCCCGATGGACGGGATGCCGATCGTCCTGCGCCGGCTCTAGCCGCGCGCCGGCACGATCACCCTGCCGTCAACAGCCGGTTGACACACGTGACGACGGCATCCACGGCCGAGGCCCCTGCGTCGGGCGCGAAGCCCACCGCCCAGGCCGTCGCGCGGCCATTGGATCCGTGGATGAACGTCGCCGTCTCGGCGCCGCAAGCGAGCTGATGAAATCCTAGGATTTCCAACGTGATTCCGCGCTCGTAGAGCATCTCGGTCAGCGCGGCCAGCGGTCCGTGCGCCGCGGCGGTGCACGTGCCGGTCCGGTCTCCGATGGCGATCGTCGCCTGATAGGTGCGGCCCTCTAGCCCCACCCGTGCCGTGGGTCGGTCGGCGTCCAGGCAACGCCACCGGCCCAGCCGCAGCGGCCCAGCGCAGCGCCCATAGTTGGCCACGAAGCCTTCCCACGTGAGCTGGGCGGCCGAGTCGCGCAGTTCACGTGGGAGTCGGGTGCTGAACCGATCTGCGAAGGATGTGTATGCCATGGTGCGGTCTTTTCTGCTCGAAGAGAGCGACCGACGGGTAGTAGCTTCCGACCCACAGCGGGGGGCCGGTCTGGATCAGACCCCGCTGCGGGTGCTGGCTACTACGACTAGGTACCGCATGATGTCACCCAGGCTAGTAGCGGGTCCGCCGGACGCGCAATGCATTTATGGACCAGCGTCGAGATCGATATCAATTCAAGATGCGGCGGGCCACGTTGGTGGTCACCAGATCCAGCAGCTCGTCGGCGCGACCGGCCAGGATGGTCCGGATCGCATACAGCGAAAATCCTTTGGCCTGCTCAGCGGTGATCGCCGGGGGGATCGACAGTTCCTGGCGGGCGGTGACGACGTCGACGACCGCCGGACCGTCGTAAGCGAATGCCTCGGTCAGGGCCGCTTCCAAATCGGCGGGATGCTCCACCCGACGTCCGAACATACCCAACGCGGTGGCGACGGCGCCGAAGTCTGGATTGTCTAACTCGGTACCGAAGTTGACGATGCCGGCGGCCTTCATCTCCAGTTCGACGAAGTTCAGCGACGAGTTGTTGAACACGATCAGCTTGACCGGCAAGCGATTCTGCGTCAGCGTCAGCAGCTCGCCGAACAGCATCGCCAGCCCGCCGTCACCGGCCAACGCGATGACCTGTCGCTCACGGTCGCTGGACTGGGCGCCGATCGCGTGCGGCAGTGCGCACGCCATGGTGCCGTGGTTGAACGATCCGATCAGCCGCCGCCGCCCGTTCATGGTCACGTAGCGAGCCGCCCACACGACCGGGGAGCCGACGTCGACGGTGAACACCGCGTCGTCGTTGGCCAGCCGATTAGCCAGCGCGGCAACATATTCGGGACGTATCGGGGTGCGATCCCGATCGTTGGACGCCAGCGCGTCCAGTCTCTTGCGGGTCTTGCGGTAGTGCTTCAGCGACTTGTCCAAATGGCTGCTGTCGTTCTTGCGCACCAGCAACGGCTGCAACGCGGCGACGGTGTCGGCAACTGTGCCGCGCAACCCGAGATCGATCGGGGTGCGCCGGCCCAGGTTCCGACCGCGAATGTCGACCTGAATGATCTGCGCCCGATCGGGATAGAACTGCTGATAGGGAAAGTCCGTGCCGAGCATCAGCAACACGTCGGCTTCCCTGATCGCCTTGTAGCCCGAGGCGAAGCCCAGCAGTCCGGTCATGCCGACGTCAAAGGGATTGTCGTACTCGATGTATTCCTTGCCGCGCAACGCGTGCACGATCGGAGCCGCCAATGTGCGCGCCAGCTCCATCACCTGGTCGTGCGCACCGGCGACGCCCGCACCGGCCAGGATCGTGACATTGGCGGCGGCGTTGAGCATGGCCGCGGCCGCCCGCAGCCCCTGCTCGTCGGGGTGGCACACCGACCCGGTGGGCAGCACCGGACGCGCTCCCCAGCCGGTCTCGTCGAGGCGGTGGCCGAAGATCTCGCCCGGCACCACCACGACGGCGACGCCGTTCTCCTCCACCGCCGCTCGCATGGCCAGCTCCAGGATGCGCGGCGCCTGCTCGGGGGTGCTGACCAGCTCGCAGTAGACGCTGCATTCGCGAAACAGGTTCTGCGGATGGGTTTCCTGGAAGTAGTCGGAGCCGACCTCGGCCAGTGGGATGTGGGCAGCGATCGCCAGCACCGGCACCCGGCTGCGCTGGGCGTCGAACAGGCCGTTGATCAGGTGCAGGTTGCCGGGTCCGCAGCTACCTGCGCACACCGCCAAGTTGCCGCTGAGCGCCGCTTCGGCTGCGGCCGCGAACGCCGCGGTCTCCTCGTGGCGCACCTGTTCCCACCTGACCTCGCCGTCGCGGCGGATCGCATCGGTGAGCCCGTTGAGACTGTCGCCGGGTATCCCGACGATGCGCTGCACCCCGCTGTGTTTGAGGGCGGCGATCACATGGTCTGCGACAGTTGCCATTTCGCGTTCTCCTCACCGCGATCCAGGGTGCGCGGAATGCCGCTGCATTCGGCGTGTCGCTGTGCAAACACGCTCCCCCGCAAGCGGGGGTACCCCCACCTGGCGCAGTGAGAAACGCTACTTGATCAGCGGGTCGCGGGGCATCCCCAGAATTCGCTCGGCGATCTGGTTGCGCGTCACCTCCGAGGTGCCGCCGGCGATCGCGATACCGCGCGCGCCCATCACCATCCGGCCGGCCATGGCGCCCGGCCCGTCGTCCAGGGCGACGTCGGGGCCCAGCAGCGCCGCTCCGATGGCCGCCCCATCACCCATGTGCTCGGCGAGCTTGAGCTTGGTGACGTTGCCCTCCGGTCCCGGGCCGGCGCCGGCGATGCTGCGCGCCACCCGGCGCAGGTTGAGCAGTCGCAACGCGTGCTCGTCGGCAACGAACCGGCCGATCCGCGCCGCGGCGTCGGCCACCGTATTCCGGTGCTGCTGAGCCAGCGCGATCAGCCGCTGGTCGACCCCGGCGGTGTAGGAGCCACCTCCGCCGATGCTGACCCGTTCATTGCCCAAGGTCGCACGGGCCACCTTCCAGCCCTCGTTGACCTCGCCGACGACGTCCTCATCGGGAACGAACACGTCGTTGAAGAACACCTCGTTGAACTCCGACCCACCGGTGATCTGGCGCAACGGCCGCACTTCGACGCCGGGCGCCTTCATGTCGATGATCACCATGGTGATGCCGGCGTGCTTGGGCACGTCGAAGTCGGTGCGCACCGTGGCCAGGCCGCGCCGGCACAGGTGGGCGCCGGAGGTCCACACCTTCTGACCGTTGATCTGCCAGCCACCCTCGACCCGGGTTGCCTTGGTCTTGACCGCGGCGGCATCCGAGCCCGCAGCGGGCTCGGAGAACAGCTGGCACCAAATCTCCTCCTGGCGCAGCGCCTTCTCCACGAATCGCTGGATCTGCCAGTCGGTGCCCTGCTGAATCAGCGTCAGGATCACCCAGCCGGTGATCGAGTAGTCGGGCCGCTGGATACCGGCGGCGCTGAATTCCTGCTCGATCACCAGCTGCTCGACGGCGTCGGCGGCCCGGCCCCACGGCTTGGGCCAGTGCGGCATCACGTAGCCGGTCGCGATCAACCGGTCCAGCTGGTCTTCGGTGCCCAACGCCGCGATCTCGGCGGCGTCGGCGTGGATTCGGACGCGCAGCTCCTCGGCTTCGGGCGGCAGGTCCAGGCTGTTGGCCCGCGTGATGCCGGCCGCGGCGCTCTCGAAAACGGCCAGGGCCGGCGCGTCGCCGCCGAACAACGCCTGCACGGTCAGGGCCCGACGCAGCTGCAGGTGGGCGTCGTGCTCCCAGGTGTAGCCGATACCGCCGTGCACCTGGATGTTGAGCTCGGCGTTGCGCACGTAGGCGGGAAACGCCAGCGTGGCCGCTACCGCCGCGGCCAGCCGGAAGGCGTACTCGTCCTCCCCGTCAGCCCGCGCGGCATCCCACACCGCGGCGGTTGCCGACTCGGCGCCGACCAGCATGTTGGCGCAATGGTGCTTGATGGCCTGGAAGGTGGCGATGGTCCGGCCGAACTGTTCGCGCACCTTGGCGTACTCGACGGCCGAATCGGTGCAGTCGGCCGCACCGCCGACCGATTCGGCGGCCAGCAAGACCCGGGCGCGCGCCAGCGCCGACTCACGCCCACCGGACAGGACGTCGTCGGCGCTGACTCCGACACCGGTCAGCGTCACTCGTCCGGACCGGCGGGTGGGGTCGAGGTTGCCGGGCACGTCGACGTTGACCCCGGCGCGGTCCCGCTCGAGCACCAGCACGTCCTCACCGGCGGCCACCAGCAGCACCTCGGCCAGGCCCGCGCCCAGCACCACACCGGCGTCACCGGAGGCCACGCCGCCGTCCAGGACGACGTCACCGGCCAGCCCCACGCCGGCGGTGAGAGAACCGTCGATCAGCCCGGGCAGCAGACGGGCCTGCTGCTCGGGGGTGCCGGCGGCAGCGATCACCGCCGAGGCGATGACGGTCGGAACGAACGGCCCCGGCGCCACCGCCCGGCCCAGCTCCTCGATCACCACCACCAACTCCGGCAGCCCGAAGCCCGAACCACCGTGCTCCTCGTCGATATGCAGGCCCAGCCAGCCCAGCGCGGCCAGTTCGGCCCAGAACGGTGGCCGAGTCTCCTCGGCCGCGTCGAGCAGCGCACGGGCCGCCGAGCGGGCCTTCTGCGCGGTCAAGAATCCGCGGGCCACTTCGGCCAGTTCGCGGTGGTCTTCGGTTACTGCGATGCCCATGGGCTGTCTCCTGGCTTTCGTTTACTTGGGGGCGAACCGCTGCCCGGCGTCGAGCCGCAGGCATTGTCCATTGAGCATCGGGTTGTCGACGACGGCGGCAACCAACTTGGCGAACTCTTCGGGCCGCCCGAGGCGCTTGGGAAACGCCGCGTCCTTGGTCAGGGCACTGGCGAACTCCTCCGGGATGCCCTTGGTCAGCCCGGTGGCGAACAGGCTCGGCGCGATCGCCAGCGCCCGGATGCCCACCGAACCGAGGTCGCGAGCCATGGTCAGAGACATACCGGCGACGCCCGCCTTGGCGGCGGTGTAGGCGACCTGGCCGATCTGACCCTCGAACGCAGCGATAGACGCCGTGTTGATGATGACGCCGCGCTCGTCGTCTTCGGGCTCGTTGGTGCTCATGTGCGCGGCGGCCAGCCGGTTGATGTTGAACGTGGCGATCAGGTTCAGGTCGATCACCGCACGGAAGGACTCCAGGTCGTGCGGGCCGGACTTGCTCAAGGTGCGCTTGGCGATACCCCCGCCCGCCGTGGTGACGATGACGTGCAGCCCACCCAGGCCCTGGACCGCCGCAGCCAGAGTCTTCTCGGTGGCATCGAAATCGGTGATGTCCACCGGGTAGAAGGCGCCAGCCCCACCCTTTAGACCGGCGGCTACCTCTTTGCCCTCCGAGCCTTCCCGGTCGAGCACCGCGACGTCTGCCCCGCCGGCAGCGAGCAGCTCCGCGGTGGCCCGGCCCATTCCGGAAGCGCCGCCGACGACGACGACCTTCTTGCCGTTGATGTCCATGCACACCCCTTCGCCGCCGTTACGGGAAATCTAGTAGTTGAGAATCTAGGACAAGTTATCGTTCCGCTCGGAAACCGCTGCCCCTCGGGCATCAGAGAAGGCCTCAAGGAGGTACCCGTGGCCGCACCGACGGCGCCGGAGGTAGTCGAGCGACACGACGGGCCGGTGACTTATGTGCACACCGACCCCGAGTTGCCCGCGGTGGCGGTGATCGACCGCTCCCCCATCTCCGCACGACACAAAATGGTGTTCGGTGCGGTCGCGGTCGCGGGCGCGGCGGCGTGGGCGTCGATCGCGTTCGCCCGCGGCGAGTCGGTGAACGCCGTGTGGTTCGTCATCGCCGCGGTGTGCACCTACATCATCGGATTCCGTTTCTACGCACGATTTATCGAACGCAAGATCGTTCGCCCGCGCGATGACCACGCCACGCCCGCCGAGATCTTCGAGGACGGCACCGACTATCTGCCGACCGACCGGCGGGTGCTCTTCGGCCACCATTTCGCGGCAATCGCCGGCGCAGGCCCGCTGGTCGGCCCGGTGCTGGCCACGCAGATGGGCTACCTGCCGGGCACCATCTGGATCATCATCGGCGCGGTGGTGGCCGGCTGCGTGCAGGACTACCTGGTGCTGTGGTGCTCGGTGCGCCGACGGGGCCGCTCCCTGGGACAGATGGCACGCGAGGAACTGGGTGTGATCGGCGGGGCGGCCGCGATCATCGGCGTACTGGTCATCATGGTGATCCTGATCGCGGTGCTGGCCCTGATCGTGGTGCGGGCCTTGGCGGTCAGTCCCTGGGGCGTGTTCTCCATCGCGATGACGATCCCGATCGCCCTGTTCATGGGGTTCTACCTGCGGTACTTGCGACCGGGCCGGGTGTCCGAGGTGTCTCTGATCGGAATCGTCGCGCTACTGGCTGCTGTGGCTTCGGGCAAGTGGGTCGCCGAAACCTCTTGGGGTGTCGCATGGTTCACGTTGTCCCCGGTGACGTTGTCCTGGTGCATCATCGGCTACGGCTTCGCCGCCTCGGTGCTGCCGGTGTGGTTGTTGCTGGCGCCGCGTGACTACCTGTCGACGTTCATGAAGGTCGGCACGATCATTCTGCTGGCCGTCGGCATCCTGATCGCCCGGCCGCTGATGGCCGCGCCGGCCGTCTCGGAGTTCGCCCGCACCGGCGAGGGGCCGGTGTTCGCCGGGTCGTTGTTCCCGTTCCTGTTCATCACGATCGCGTGCGGCGCGCTGTCGGGATTTCATTCGCTGATCGCCTCGGGCACCACCCCGAAACTGCTCGAAAAAGAGAGCCAGATGCGGCTGATCGGTTACGGCGGGATGCTCACCGAGTCTTTCGTCGCGGTGATGGCGCTGATCACCGCCTCGATTCTGGACCAGCACCTATTTTTCACCCTCAATGCTCCGGTCGCCGCGACCGGCGGCACCGCCTCAAGCGCCGCCGCTTACGTCAACGGCCTCGGGCTGGGCGGGTCGCCGATTACCGCCGATCAGATCACCGAGGCCGCCACCGCGGTCGGGGAACAGTCGATCGTGTCGCGTACCGGCGGGGCCCCGACCCTGGCGTTGGGAATGGCCGACGTACTGGGGCGGGTGTTCGGCGGGCCCGGCCTCAAGGCCTTCTGGTACCACTTCGCGATCATGTTCGAGGCGCTGTTCATCCTGACCACCGTCGACGCCGGCACCCGGGTGGCCCGATTCATGCTCTCCGACGCGCTGAGCAATCTGGGCGGACCGCTGCGCCGGCTGTCCAACCCGAGTTGGCGGGTCGGAGCGTGGGTGTGCAGCTTGGTGGTGGTCGCCGGGTGGGGTTCGATCCTGTTGATGGGTGTCACCGATCCGCTCGGCGGGATCAATACCCTTTTCCCGCTGTTCGGTATCGCCAACCAGTTGCTGGCCGCGATCGCGCTGACCGCGGTGACGGTGATCGTGATCAAGAAGGGCAACGGGACCTCAGGGCTGAAATGGGCACTGATCCCGGGCATTCCGCTGCTGTGGGATCTGACCGTCACCATGACGGCGTCGTGGCAGAAGATCTTCTCCGGTGATCCGCGGGTGGGCTACTGGACTCAGCACTTCGCCTACCGGGCCGCCGAACGCGCCGGCGAAACCTCCTTCGGATCGGCGGCCACCCCAGCGCAATTGCACGACGTCGTCCGCAACACCTTCATCCAGGGCACCTTGTCGATTGTGTTCGCCTCCGTGGTGGCGGTGGTGGTCATTGCGGGAATTCTGGTGTCACTGCGGGCGATTCGCGGCGCAGGGTCGACCGCCGAGCCGCCGCCGGTGCCCTCGCGGCGATTCGCGCCCGCGGGGCTGATCCCGACCGCGGCCGAACGAAAGGTGCAGGCGCAATGGGACGCCCGCTGCGCGGACTAGGTCGGGCCGCCCGTCACGTCGGCTGGTACTGGGCATCGTTGTTGGGCGACAACCACTACCGCCGCTACCTGCAGTACCGCCGTCGCGCCCATCCCGGCGAACCGGTGCTCTCCGAGCGCGACTACTGGCGGCGCCGGCACGACGGCGATCCCGGGGCACGCTGCTGCTGACGCTGCCGTGTCCAAAACTTAATGAAGCCTTGACCGACTCGTGGGCATGTGCGCGAGGCTTTCGGGCGCGAATCTCCCTACCATCAACGGCGATAACCCAAGGTAAGAAGATCGGGAAGGTATGCCGACGATGTGGACATCGGTGCGTTCAGCAATGGTGGTGATCGGGGTCGCGGTCACAACGCTCGTGACGCCGCCCGGAACGAGTTCGGCCGCGGCCAGCCAACCGCCCGGTGCCGGGATCGCATCGATCCAGCCGGCCTCGGGTGCCGTCGTCGGCGTGGCGCACCCGGTGGTGGTGACCTTCTCCGCACCGGTGATCGACCGCCGGGCCGCCGAGCGCAGCATCGCGGTGCGGTCTAACCCGCCGATGACCGGAACCTTTGACTGGGTCGACGACACCGAGGTGCAGTGGGTTCCCGACCACTACTGGCCGTCGCACAGCGCCGTGGCACTGTCGGTGGGCAAGCTGTCCGTCGACTTCAGCACGGGCGCAAAGGTGGTGGGCGTCGCCAGCATCTCGGCGCACACCTTCACCGTGACCGTCGACGGTGATGAGGCCGGCCCGCTGCCCACACCGCACCACCGCCCGCACTGGGGCGAAGACGGCGTCATGCCCGCCACCATGGGCAAGACCGAATACGAGACGCCGACGGGCAACTACACCGTGCTGGGCAAGGACCGCAAGGTCATCATGGACTCCAGCAGCGTAGGGATCCCGATTGACTCCGCCGAGGGCTACCGCTTCGAGGTCGAGCAGGCAGTACGCATCACCCGGCGCGGGCTCTACGTCCACTCCGCACCGTGGGCGCTGCACTCACTGGGGCTGGAGAACGTCAGCCACGGCTGCGTCGGCCTGAGTCCTACCGACGCCGAGTGGTACTTCGACCGGGTCAACATCGGCGACCCGGTGATCATCAAGGAGTGACGCGGGCCGCGGGGACGCCGGCTAAGACGCCGACGCGCTGCCGAATTCCACGGGCATAGCGTCGATCCCGTTGATCCAGGGCAGCACGGACCGCGATGGGCGATCCAGCTGGTGGATGTCGGGAATGATGTCTGCCAGCGCACCGAAGATCAGGTTGATCTGCATGCGGGCGAGGTTCGCACCGATGCAGTAGTGCGCTCCGGGAGCCCCGAAACCCAGGTGGGGGTTGGGGCTCCGCAGGATGTTGAACGTGAAGGGGTCCTCGAACACCTCGTCGTCGTAGTTGGCCGAGCCGTAGAACATGCCGACCCGCTGGCCCTTGCGGATCTGCACTCCGCCGAGCTCGACATCGCGTAACGCCGTGCGCTGGAAAGAGATGACCGGCGTCGCCCAGCGGACCACTTCCTCGGCCATAGTGGTGGGGCGTTCGGCGACGAACAGCCGCCATTGGTCGGGGTGGTCGAAGAACGCCAGCATCCCCTGCGAGGTGGCGTTGCGAGTGGTCTCGTTGCCGGCCACCATCAGCATCATCACGTAGTAACCGAATTCCAGTGCGGTCAGCTCTTCGCCGTCGATGGTCGCGGTCACCAGGGCCGTCGCGATGTCATCGCGCGGGTGCGCCTTGCGGTCTTCGGCCATTTGATAGGCGTAGCCCAGCAGTTCGGCGGAGGCCTGGAGCCCGTCGGCTCCGGCATCCGGCTCGCCGTTGCCGCCGCCCACCAGCCGATTGCTCCAGTCGAAGACCTGCTGGCGCTCATCCGCCGGGACACCGATCAGCTCGCAGATGGTGGCCAACGGCAGCTGCGAGGCCACCTCGGTGACGAAGTCGCCGGTGTTGTGCTCAGCGGCGGCCGTGACGATCTCGCGGGCTTGGCGGTCGAGCGAATCCCGCATACCGGCAACCACTCGGGGCGTGAATCCCCGTGACACGATCCGGCGCAGCTTGGCGTGCTTGGGTCCGTCGAGAAAGAGCATGATGTTGTCGCGACTGGCGTCGTGGAGCTCTTGATTGTTCGTGGTATTCGTCCGGATCAGCGAGGTGTTCTCGTGTGAGGAGAACACCTCGTCCTGCAGAGACACCGCCCGGACGTCGGCGTGCTTGGTGACGACCCAGTAGCCCTCGTCGGGGTAGCCGGAGGCGCCGAAGGGCTGGGCGTTCCACCAGATCGGTTCGGTCTTGCGCAGGAGGGCGAACTCCTCGTGCGGGATCCGCTCGGCGATGAGTGCGGGGTCGGTGAAGTCGAACCCCTCCGGCAGCAGGTGCTGTGTGTCGGTCATCGTGCTCCCTCTCGCTCTACCAGCGGTTGCCACGCCAGGCCTGCACCGGCGCTGTTGATGTAGCCGCCCGACGGGGCGGCGAAATGTGATCCGAGCAGCAGTGCCCGCTCATCGGCGATCCGGCGCAGCAAGTCCAGCCGGCTGGCGCGAGCAGCGCGCGGGTCGGCGTCGGGCAGGGCACTGATCTCGGGGTCGCCGATCTGGAGCGGATGGTGCACGACGTCGCCGCTGATGTAGGCCACGGCGCCGGCGGACTCGATGCGCACCGACACGTGACCAGGGGTGTGACCGGCGGTAGGGACCAGCCGGATGCTCTCGGTCAGCTGATGATCCGGCGCTACCAACCGGAGCCTGCCGTGCTGGGCCAACGGGTCGACGCATTCGGGCGCCACCCGGTCCTCACCGGTGAACCCGCACCAGTGCGCGTGCTCAGCCTCGGTCACCAGATAGTCGGCGTGGGGAAACGTCGGCACCCACTGCCCCGCGCGCTCCACGGCGTTGCGACCGGCGTGGTCGCGGTGCAGATGCGTGCACACCACCGCCGTGATGTCGTCGGGCCCAAATCCGGTGGCCGCCAACGACTCCTCGAAGCGATCCGGCAGGTTACGGGTCCGTAGGAAGCTCTCGGCGAAGCAGGTGTCGACCAGCACCCGCGACGCCTCGGACGCGATCAGATAGGACTGGATCGCCATCAAGATGTTTCCCGCCGCGTCGGAGTACTCCGGCAGCGAGTCGTCCGCACAACGCTGGGGTGCTCCCGCGAAAAGCCGGGCGGGCGGGATCGGGATGACCGCCTGCAGGACCGCGTGGATGTCAACGTCGCCGACAGTCCAATGCTGCACGCCATGGTCCCCTTCTCGCAGCGCGATCGTATGCCACGAATCATTTGGAAGTGAGCGATTCGACGAACCGGATCCGTACGGCCTGATCTGGCACACTCGACTCGTGGCAGCACCCACCATCCGCTTTCGGCGGCTCGCTGAACAGGTCGCCGACGAGCTCCGTCGGCGCATTCTCGCCGGCGAGCTGACCGACGATCATGTGCTCCCCAAAGAGGACGAACTCCTGGTCGAGTTCGCCATCAGCAAGCCGTCATTGCGCGAGGCCATGCGCATCCTCGAGGCCGAGGGACTGCTCACCGTGCGCCGCGGGAAGCGGGGCGGCGCGGTGATACATCGACCCACGCCAGCAAACGTCGCCTACACGATGGGCCTGGTACTGGGCTCACAACAGGTGAGCCTCGCCGACGTCGGGACCGCGCTGCTGCAGGTCGAACCGGCCTGCGCGGCACTGTGCGCGCAGCGGCCGGACCGAAAGAGCACAGTGGTGCCCATTCTGCGCCGGTTGCACGAGGAATCGGTGGCCGCGGTCGACGACTTGCAGAAGGCCACCTCCGCCAGTCGCCGCTACCATGAAGCGCTCGTCACGCACTGCGGCAACGCCACCATGCTCGTCATGGCCGGCGCACTCGAAGCCCTGTGGTCCGCTCACGAGCAAAGCTGGTCAAGTCAGGTCACCGACCACTCGACGGTGCCCGTTCCCGAGCGGCGCGCCGTCTTGGAGGACCATCGCCAGGTGATCGATGCCATCGATGTCGGCGACGCCCAGCGGGCCCGAGACCTTGCCGCGGCGCACCTGTTGCATGCCCAGCACTACCCCGGCCGCTCCGGAATCGTCGACCCCGCCATGGTCCGGCCCCGTGGCTTCTCCAACGCTGCGGACGCCCAGCACTGACGAACTCCTCGACAGCGTTGACGGCGTCCCTTATTTCCATATGATTTGTTCATGACGGAGTCCGTCGACGTCCAGCGCGCCCGTCCCGGCGGCTCAGCGGTCTGGTCGCCGTCGGTGGTCCCGCCGATCGGCGTCGAGCTGAGCAACCCCCAGGCGCTGGCCATCGCGTTTCGCCATCTCGCCGGAATCGGTTTCGCCGAGAACATGGCCGGTCACATCACCTGGCAGCCCCTCGGCCAGACCGAGATGCTGGTCAATCCGTGGGGACTGTGGTGGGCCGAACTCACCGCCTCCGACATCTGCACCGTCGACGAAGACGCCCGCGTCGTCGCGGGCCGCTGGGATGTCACCCCCGCCATTCATATCCACACCGAGCTGCACCGCGCCCGCCCGGACGCACGCGTGGTGATCCACAACCATCCCTACTACGTCAGCCTGCTGGCGTCGCTGCAGACGCTGCCCGAACTCGTCCACCAGACCGGCTCGCTCTTCCTCGACGACCTGTGCTTCGTCGACACCTACGACGGCGAGGTGGACACCGCTTCGCGGGCCCGGGATCTGGCCGGCCGCATCGGCAACGCGAACCTGACGATCCTGGCGTCGCACGGGGTGATCGCCACCGGGAGCACGCTGGCCGAGGCGGTTTATCGGTCGGCGACCATCGAGCGAGTGTGCAAGCTGGCTTACCACGTCATGCTGACCGGCCGGAAGCCCACTCCGATGAAGCGATCCGACATGGCCGGGATACAGGCGTCGCTGATCGAACGTGCCGCAGACGTGTACTGGGCCGGCGCGGCCCGCATGACCATCAAGGCCGACCGGCATGTGCTCGACTGATCCCCCACGCCCGAAGACTGAGGTTCGCAGGTGAAATCAATCGACGAGCTCAGCTCAGACCTGAGCTTCACCACCGCCAAGGCCGGGGCAGAGCGCACCGTGACCTTCCTGCCGGAACCGCCACGCGCGCAACGCCGCTACACGGTGATCTCGGTAGACGACCACATAGTCGAACCCCCGGATACCTTCTGCGGACGAGTGCCGCGCAAACTGGCCGACCGGGCGCCGCGGGTCGTCGAGACCGAAACCGGCGGCCAGACCTGGATGTACGACGGCCAATCGCTGCCCAACGTCGGGTTCAACGCCGTGGTGGGACGTCCGGTGTCGGAGTACGGTTTTGAGCCGGCCCGCTTCGACGAGATGCGCCGCGGCGCCTGGGATATCCATGCGCGCATCAAGGACATGGACATCAACGGCGTCTACGCCTCGCTGAACTTCCCCTCCTTCCTGCCCGGCTTCGCCGGCCAGCGCCTGCAGCTGACGACCGGCGACCGTGAGCTGGCGCTGGCCTCGGTGCGAGCGTGGAACGACTGGCACCACGAGGTATGGGCCGGCTCCTACCCCGACCGCATCATCGGATGTCAGCTGCCCTGGCTGCTGGATCCCGAAGTCGGAGCAGCCATGATCTACGAGAACGCCGAAAGAGGATTCCGCGCCGTCACTTTCAGTGAGAATCCGGCCATGCTGGGACTGCCGACCATCCACTCCGGGCATTGGGACCCGATGATCGCCGCCTGCGCCGACACGGGCACCGTGGTCAATCTGCACATCGGTTCGTCGGGTACCTCACCGTCGACCACCGATGATGCCCCGCCGGACGTCGCCGGCGTGTTGTTCTTCGCCTATGCCATCTCCGCCGCGGTCGACTGGCTGTACTCGGGGTTGCCCAGCCGCTTCCCGGAGTTGAAGATCTGCCTGTCCGAGGGCGGGATCGGCTGGGTCGCAGGTCTGTTGGACCGCCTCGATCACATGCTGAGCTATCACGATATGTACGGAACCTGGAAGGCGCTCGGCGAGACGCTCTCCCCTGCCGAGGTTCTGCAACGCAACTTCTGGTTCTGCGCGGTCGAAGATCAGTCGTCGTTCTGTCAGCACGAGCGCATCGGCACCGACCACATCATGCTGGAGGCCGACTACCCGCACTGCGATTCGACATGGCCGAACACCCAGCAGGTGATTCACCAGGAGATCGGTAACCTGCCTTCCGACGTGATACGAAAATTCACCTGGGAGAATGCCTCTCGCCTCTATCAGCATCCGGTTCCCGAGGCGGTCCAGCACGACCCGGATGCGTTCTGAAGATGGCCGCCACCGCGGCGCCGCTGCGTATCGCGGTGCTCGACGATTACCAGGGCATCGCCGAGACGGTGGACTGGACGCCCATACCGCGGCCGGTACATCTGCTCGCGATCCGCGAACATCTCGCTCCCGGTGACGAACTGGTGGCCCGGCTGGCCGATTGCGAGGTGGTGGTCGCGATGCGCGAACGCACGCCGATCGGCGCCGACCTGCTGTCCCGGCTGCCGTCGCTGAAATTGCTGGTCACCACCGGACCGTTCAACGCCGCCATCGACGTGGCCGCCGCGCACCGACTCGGGATCACCGTGTGTGGGACCGGCGGCACCATCACGCCGACGGTCGAACTCACCTGGGCGTTGATCCACGCCCTGCAACGCCATCTGATCGTCGAAGACGCGGCACTGCGCGCCGGCCGATGGCAACAGACCGTCGGCGCCGATCTCGCCGGCGCGACGCTCGGGCTGGTGGGGCTGGGCCGGATCGGCCGACTGGTCGGCGCAGTCGGACACGCCTACGGAATGCGAGTGACGGCGTGGAGCCCGCATCTGACCGCCGAGCGCGCCGCCGAGGCTGGGGCACAGCTGCGGGACCGGCACAGCCTGTTCGAGACCGCCGATGTCGTGTCGATCCACATGGTGCTCTCCGCGGCGACGCGGGGACTCGTCGGTCGCGATGAGCTGACCGCGATGAAACCCAGCGCGATCCTGGTCAACACCTCGCGCGGCGGGCTGATCGATGAGGCCGCGCTGATCGACGCGCTGCGCACCGGCCGGATCCGCGGCGCCGGGCTCGACGTCTACGACCAGGAGCCGCTGCCGGCCGGACACCCGCTCACCACGCTGGGCAACACCGTGCTGACCCCGCACCTGGGCTACGTGACCGAGAACTGCATGAACATGTTTTACCGCGATATCGTCGAAGACGTCGCCAGTTACTGTGCCGGCACTCCGCGACGCCTGGTGAAAGCTTGACCGCACGGTTCACCCAAATTCCGATGACAGTTGTTCGTAACAGAACTGTCGCGCCGGAATAACGGTTCAACAAATAAATTCTCGTCAGTGATATTCGAAGACATTGCCGCAATAGAAAAAGCCCGCGAACGCAATGTTCGCGGGCCTTTTCTGCCACGTGCTATTTAGTACCGCCGGCCAAGCCGATAGGGGCGCTGATGGCGTCTGTCATCAATCCCGCGATAGGACTGGCGGCGGCGGCTCCGGCCGGCCCCGGCGCCACCAGAGGCACGGGCGGCGGCAGTCCGGGCACCACCGGAATCGGGGCGATCGGAATAGGAGGCACCGGACCCGGTAGCCCCATCGGGACAGGCCCAGCAAGAGTGGTCAGATCTGCTGCGCACGGCACCGCGCCGGCCGCTCCGACCACGCCGGCAGGCGCCCCACCGTCACCGGATGTTTGAGCGACCACACCACCCGCGCACACCGGCCCCCCGAGGGGCAGGGGCGCGACGGGAACAGCACCAGCCTGGCCGCTGAAAAACAACCCGCTCGCAGATATGCCGATACCGGCGAATATCGCTTTACCGAGTCTCCCGAGGCTCTTCACGTACACTCCGATGATTAGTATCCAGCCCCCCGGACACGCAATCTTTCGATTGCAAAGGAACCGTATCACAGGCTTGTAAGTCACCGGGCCGGCCAATTGACTCGTTAGGGTAACGATGCGACTCGGCAGCCGTGATAATGCGTTTACCAAACGATCTGATCACAATTCCGCGCGATCAGCGCAGAGTGAACGGAATACCCATCGAAATGAGTGGAGCTAAGGGGACTCGAACCCCTGACCCCCACACTGCCAGTGTGGTGCGCTACCAGCTGCGCCATAGCCCCGCGTTGTCGTGCTCATCGAAGCTACACCACAGCCACACCAAGGTTCAAAACAGCTCCTCAGTCGGCCTGTGTTCAGGCCGGATGCTGGGTCTGATGCAGCCCGTAGGGCACCGCGTCGAGCAGCGTCACCGTCACGTTGGCCCCACTGGGCACCTGGTAAGTGCGCTCCTCCCCCGGCCGTGCTCCGGTGATCGCCATGCCCAGCGGCGACTGCGGCGAGTAGACCTCCAACCCGCCCTGGTCGTCGTCGCGCACCCCGAGCAGGAAGGTCTCGGTGTCCCCGTCGCTGTAGCGCACGGTGAGCACCATGCCGGGCTCGGCGACCCCGTCGTCCGGCGGATCCTGTCCGACAACCGCGACCGCCAACAGGTCGTGGATCTGGTGGATCCGGGCCTGACGAGCTTGTTGTTCATCTATGTCTTCGTTGCCCGAAGCAGCTTGCGGCGCAGACAGTTCCGCCAACTCCGCCAGCAGCCGGTCCTTGGCCTGCTGGGTCATCCAGACACCGTGCGTATCAGTCATCGACAGTTCTCCTTTACAACAGCATTTTGATTCGAAACTCACCGACCCAGACGGGTCAGCGCAAGGGATCGAGGTCACGCAGCACGGCGGATTGCTTGCCGGTGGTGATCTGCTCGGCCAACAATCGGCCTGTCACGGGGCCATGCGTCATGCCCCACATGCCGTGCCCACCGGCGACGTAGACGGTGCGCGGGCACACCTCCCCCACCAGGGGCCGTCCGTCGGGGCTGACCGGGCGTGGGCCCACCCACACGTCGGTGCGCTCCTCCCAGCGCACGCCGTCGAGCAGGGGGCGGGTGGCGGCGACGATCGCTTCAACGCGGGCCGGGACGATCGGGGCGTCGGGGTCGCCGAACTCCATGGTGCCGGCGACCCGAAGGCGGGCGTTCAACGGCGTGCAGGCCACCCGGGCATCGGGCAGGTAGATCGGCCCCGTGACCGGCCCATCCACCGGCACGGAGAAGGAGTAGCCGCGCCCGGCCCGCACCGGCACACGGATCCAGCGCGCCGCCAGCCGCGACAACCAGGCACCGCTGGCGATCACCGCCGCATCCGCCGTCAAAGTCGCGCCGTCGCTGCTGGTCACGGCCACGCCGTCACCGTGGGGCGACACGTCGGCGACATCGAGAATGTGCAGAACGGCACCGCGCTGTACCACCGTGCGCCCCAGCGCGGTCACGAACCGGCCTGGGTCAAGGAAGCGCTGACCGTCGATCTGCACCCCGGCGGCAACCGCCGCGGATGCCAGCGGCACCCGCTCAGCCAGCGCCGCGCCGGTCAGTTCGGTACCGAACACCGACTGGCCGGCCTCGGAGAACCGGCGCAGCTCGTCGAGCAATCGCTCCGCGTCGGCGGAGGTCCGGAAAATCGCGGTGATCGGAGCATCGGTGACCGGGGCGTCTACCCCGTTGGCGAGCAGAACGTCATAAGCCTCAATGCATTCCGCGCTCAGGGGCGCGTTGGCCCGCACCGCGCGCCGCCAGGCTGCGGGACGGCTGTTCGCGGCGAAGCGGGCCAAGAAAGTCCACAATGCCGGGCCGGCGTTGAGCGGTACCTGCAGCGGCGCGGTCCGGCTCAGCAGGGACCGCAGCCCGAAGCGGAGGTTGGCCGGCTCGTTGAGCGGAATCGCCAGTGCCGGGGAGATCCAGCCGGCATTGCCCCACGAGGAACCGGCCGCGACTCCGACCCGGTCGACCACGGTGACTTCGACACCGCGCTCCTGCAGAAACCAGGCGGTGGACAACCCGACGACGCCGGCGCCCACCACGATCACCGATCGTGGCGCGCCGTCGATTCGGTTGGCCGCACCCATCTCTCCATGATGCGACTGCGCTCAGACGCCCGGTTTAACCGAATCGCACAACAGCAGCGTCAGGGTTTGTCGAGTTCCGACATGTCACCCGCCGCGAGCTCGATCATCGCCGCGAATCGAGTGCGCGGATCCTCCAGCCCCAGTGGCGTGACCTCGGCCATCTTGCGCAGCCGGTAGCGGACCGTGTTCTCGTGCACGCCCAGCTGCTCGGCGGCCCGTGCCAGATCACCCTGGGCGTCGAGCCAGGCCCGCAGCGTGGCCACATACGGCGTGTTGTGGGCCGCGTCGTGATGACGCAGCTCTGCGACCGGCCCACGGGTCGGCACCCGTCCGGCTCGTGCCGCGGTGTGCAGGCGGCGCAGCACGATCTTGTCCCAGGACTCGTCGTAAGCCGGCGCTACGCCGCCGGGTGGCCCGGCCTCGTGCAGCGCGAGACATTCTTCGGCCTCCCGGCGCGCGGCGGCCAGCTCGGCGACCGTGGCAACCGCACTGATCCCGGCCAGCACGCTGGCGTGCGGCGGCAAGACGGCGGCCAGGCCGCTCACCCACTGCCGGGCGGCGGCGGCATCCTCAGCCGGCAGCAGGGTGTAGACGGTGTTGGCAGCCAGTGCGCTGCGGCCGGGACGCGACCAGCCGAACCCGGTGGTGACGGCCTCGAAAGCCAACAGCAGCCCGGCATGCGGTTGCGTGGCGATCCGGGTGTGCACGGCGATCACCCGCAGCGGGGCTTGCGGCAGTCCCAGCCTGGCGACCAGGGCGACCGCGTCGGCCGGCTCGGTTCGCTCATCCAAAAGCCGGGTCACCCAATCGGATTCGACTTGACGCTCCAAGTCCGCACTGGCCCGTGACCGCAGCACGTGCAATGCCACCGTACGAGCACCATCAGCAAGGGCGGTCAGCCGTTCACCGCTCAATGGGTCCGGGCAGGCCACCCATACCGCACCCAGCAGCTCTCGGCCGGCACGCACCGCCACCACCATCCTGCCGGTCAAGCCGTGCTCGGGATCGGCACCGACGTACAACGGTTCGTCGTGGAGGTCCAAATGCGCTATAACGCCGCGCTTTTCGAACAACTCTCGAAGCGGTTCGGACTCCTGCCGGTTCAGGATCGTCGCCGAACGCGCCGGGTCGGCGTACCGCTGACCGCGCGAGTAGGCCAGCACCCTGCCCAGCTGATCCTCGATGGTGACCGCACCGGCCACCGCTTCGGCCAGGCTGTCGGCCACCGCGAACAGATCCGTTGGCCCGCGGCCCGATTCGGTCTCCCGTCCTTCGAGCACCAGCCCGTAGACCACCGCGGCCAGCTCACTCCAGGACACCGCCGCGTCCACCACCAGCACGGCCAGCGACTCGCCCTCCCCCACGAAGGAGGTCTTGTCCTCGACGTCGCGCACCAGCACGGCGACGGCCTTGGCGGCCACCGCCCAGCGCACCGCCTCTTTTACCGAGCGGGCGCCGACCGCCAGCAGAACGTCGCCGACGACGACGCGCTCACCGGTCACCTCGTGCATCACGACACTGCTCAGCCGCGTCGTCCTCGGAATGGAGCAGAACCTCAGCCGAACCCCGTAGCTGCCCACCACGTTGACCAGCCGGTCCAGTGTCACCATCAACCGAGCCTAGCCACGTCTCATCGGCCAGCCCGCCGATCGGGTTGCTCGCCCTGGTCTCCGGCGCCCACACCCACGTGAGCGCTGCCACCAGCAACACCCCACCACTGATCGCAAAACCCCACTCGAAGGACAGCCGCTCGGCGATCTGGCCGACCGCAAGCGAACCTACGATCGATCCGAAGTCGGCCATCATTTGGTACGTCGCCACCGCGGTGCCCGCCCGGGCCTGGTTGCCGACCAGGTCGGAGATGACGGCCTGCTGCGGCGACCCGTAGATCCCCGAGGCCACCCCGGTCAGGTACGCCACCACCAGAAACACCACCAGCGAGGCGCTCGCGCCCAGCAAGACCGTCGTGACGCCCGATGCCGCCAGACCGGCGATCAGCAGCCCCTTGCGGCCGATCCGGTCCGAGAGCTGGCCGCTGGGCAGCACCGCGCAGACATTGCCGATCCCGACCATCGCCAGCGTCAAGCCGGCGAAGGAGGGCCCGCGGCCCAGGACTTCGGTGACGAACAACGGCACCAACGCAACCCGCAGACCGAAGACCGACCAGCCGGTGGCGAAGTTCGACAGCAGCGCCGAGCGGTAGGCACGATTCCCCAGCGCCGTCCGCACCGACACCGTGGGCCCGGTCGACTCGGCCGCCTCGGCCAAATGCGAGTGGCGCAAGCTGACGAAGACGCCGGTGGCCGTCACGATCAGCACCGAACCGTAGAACAAGAACGGCGCGCTGAGGCCGAAACCTGCTGTCAGGCTTCCCAATATCGGTCCACCCACGGTGCCCAGCAGGAACGCGGTGGCGAACAGCCCGGCGACGCGGCCGCGAGCATCCTCCGGGCTGATCCGGATCATCAGGCCCACCGCGGCGATGAAGAACATCGTCGACCCAATGCCGCCGAGGGCACGGAAGAACAGCAGCTGCCCGTAGGTCTGCACGAAGGCGCAGGCCGTGGTGGACACCGAGACGATCAACAGGCCGGCCACGTAGACCCAGCGCTCGCCCAGCCGTTGAACCAGCAGTCCGCTCACCGGCGCGAAGAGCAATCGGGTCAGCGCGAACGCGGTGATGAGGAACGTCGTCGCGGAGATGCTCACCCCGAAATGGCGCGCATAGACCGGCAGCACCGGCGACACCAACCCGTAGCCGAGCGCGATCAAAACGTTCGCGACGAGAAGTACCCAGATCTCCCGCTGGAGCCGCGGTTTGGCGGCCGGGGAGTCGTAGGTCACCCGATAACTTTAGACAGCCTCGGTAATCTCTGAACCGGGAGGCTTGACCATGAACCACGCTGTCGATGCGGGCCCCGATCACTCGTCGCCGCGGCCGGTGCTGCTGCAGCTGTGCGAGCAGTGGGTCGCGTTCAAACCGTTCGCCGTAGCCGGCGCTACCGCGATCGTGGCCGGGGGTGCGATAGCCGCCGCCATCGCGGCCCCGGCGCCCACCCGTCACGGGGTCTGGGCGGTGGCCTACCTGGTCCTCGTGCTCGGGGCCGGCCAACTGGCGATCGGGGCCGGCCAAGCACTGCTGCCGCCCACGGCGCCGTCGCCGCGCGAGGCAACGCTGGGCGCCGCGGCGTTCAACCTCTCCGGCGCCGCCATCGTGCTGGGCGTGGTCACCGACCATGTCGCGGCGTTCTACGCGGGGTCTGCGCTGCTGTTCGCCGCGCTGGTCTGGTTGCTCTACCGGGTTCGGCGCAGCACACGTTGGGGCTGGCCCCTGTTCGCCTACCGGTTTTTTCTGGCGGCGTTGGTGGTGAGCATTCCGATCGGGATGGCGATCACCACCGCGGGCCGCAGCTAGTCACTGCCGGGCCAGCAGCTTGGCCAACACCGCCGCGTGACTTCCGTCCACGTCCCGGCTCGCCGTCACCAGGGTGACGGTCTTCTTGCCGCGGGCCAGCGCGCGCAGACCGGCGAACCCGGAGGCCCCCTTCGCGGTCTGCAGTTCGTCTTCGTAGCGGCTGAGGAACTCGTCGAAACGCTCGGGCTGATGGTTGTACCAATGGCGCAGTTCGTTCGACGGCGCCGCGTCCTTGTACCAGTGCCCCACCCGGGGGTCGTCCTTGCGGAAGCCCCGCGGCCACAGCCGATCGACGAGGATTCGTTCACCGTCCTCGGCACCGGGTTCGTCGTAGACACGGGCGACTCGGAACGTGGTTTGGGGACTCATACCCCAGGCTATCGCCGGCCCGCGACGCATGTCAGCCGTCGGTCCTACCGCATCGCCACGCCATCGAAGTTAGCTTAGGCAATGCTATCTTGTCGATATTTATCAGTTCCGCTCGTAGAAATTGGTGGCCGGCGTGAACGGTGGTTGGATCGCATCTCCCCCGGAGGTGCATTCCGCGCTGCTGAGCGCCGGGCCCGGTCCCGGTGCCCTGCTGGCTGCCGCCGGCGCCTGGTCGGCGCTGAGCACCGAATACTCGACCGCGGCCACCGAACTCATCAGCGTGCTGAGCACCGTCGGGGCAGCGGTCTGGCAGGGCCCCAGCGCGGAGAGCTACACCGCGGCGCACGCGCCGTACCTGCAGTGGCTGATCCGCGCCAGCAGCGACAGCGCCCGCGCGGGCACCCAGCACGAAGTCGCCGCGGCCGCCTACAGCACCGCCCTGGCCGCCATGCCCACCCTGGCGGAGCTGGCGCTCAACCACACCGTCCATGGGGTGTTGACCGCCACGAACTTCTTTGGCATCAACACCATCCCGATCGCCCTCAACGAGGCCGACTACGCCCGCATGTGGGTGCAGGCCGCCACCGTCATGGCGACGTACGACGCGATCGCCGGCGCTGCCGTGACGTCGCTACCCGGCACCGACTCGCCGCCACCGATCCTGGCCGCAGACACCGGGACCGGTGGCGACGACGAGCCGACGGATCCGATCGAGGAGGCCAACCGCTGGTTCTGGTTCATCTTCTGGAACATCGTGTTCTGGTCGACGTTCCTGTTCATCGTGACGATTCCGGTTCGGATCCCGATCGTGCTGCCGTTGCTGATCAACGCCATCAACGACTTCATCGCATCGATGCAGGTGCCACCACCGGAGCCGGTCATCGAACAGCCCGCGCCACCGCCCGTCGCGGTACGGCACCCGATCGCGGCCCGACCGGCTCACGAGCCGGTCGCCGTTGCCGTCGGTGTCGCGAGCGCTATCGCCGGTTCGGCGGGAACATCCTCGGGCCCGGCCGGCGCAACGACCACCGGGCCGGCGCTACCGGTAAGCGGCGCCGAATCGCTGGCCTATCTGGTGACCGGCGGCCACGCCGAAGGCTTCGGCCCTACCTTGACCGATCGCGACCGATCCCCAGCGCCGGCCGCCGGCGCCTGCGCGGCGGTCTCGGCTCGTGCCCCGGCGGCGCGCGCACCGCTGCGGTCCCGCCGGCGGCGTCGCGCCCAGATGAAGGAATACGCCGACGCCACCATGACCCTGGATGTTGACGACTCCGGATCACCCGACGAAACGACCAGACCCGCCGGCTCGGATTCCGGCGCCGGAGCGCTGGGATTCACCGGGACAGCGCAGCGCAGCGACGCGGGGGCGACAGGACTGGCCCGGTTGCGCGGCAACGTATTCGGCGCGGGCCCGGCGGTGCCGCTACTGCCCGAGACCTGGGATCACGACCCCGACGAGCAATAGCCGGCCTAGCCGTTGCGCGGCCCCGAACCGAACCGGCGCCGTCCGCGCGCCGCGAACGCACGCATGACCCCCAGGGCCATCGCCATCCGGCGTTTCGAAGACGGGTACCACAGCAATTCGGATTTCTGGGTGGGCAGCCGCGGCGACGTAATGGCCTGCTGTCGACAGTATTTGATGATTCCGGATGCTCCGCCGGCACGATAGCCGATCCCGGATTCCTTCCAGCCGCCCATCGGCAACCCCGGACAGAAGACATTGACCAAGGCATCGTTGACATTCACCGCGCCCACTTCCAGCCGACGGGCCAGCCGCTCGCCGCGGCGCTTATCGCCGGTCCACACCGTGGCCGACAACCCGTACGGCGAGTCGTTGGCCAGCCGGATGGCCTCGTTCTCGTCGGCGACCTTGATCACCGGCAGGGTCGGTCCGAAGGTCTCTTCGGTCATGCATGTCATGGACGAGTCGACGTCGGCGATCACGGTCGGAGCGAAGTACGTCCCCACGCCGGTTGCCTTGCCGCCGGTGACCACCCGCGCCCCGGCGGCCGTGGCCTCCTCGACATGGCGCGCCACGATGTCGCGTTGCGCTTCGGTGGCCATGGCACCGGTGTCACCGTCCTGGCCCTGCTGCACCTCACCCACCCGGGCAGCCAGCTTCGCGACGAACTCGTCATAGACCGGGGCTTCGACGTACACGCGCTCCACCGACACACATACCTGTCCGGAGTTGAACATTCCGCCCCACGCAATGCCGTTGGCGGCGCGGTCGAGGTCGGCGTCGGCCAACACGATCGCCGGGTCCTTTCCACCGAGCTCCAGACCGTAGGGAATCAGCCGCTGCGCGCAGGCCACCGCGACCTTGCGCCCGGTGGCCGTCGACCCGGTGAACTGCAGGAAGTCGGCATGCTCGATCAGCGCCTGGCCGGTGTCGCCGTAGCCGGTGGTCAGGTCGAGCACTGGCGGGGCACCGATCTCGGCCCAGCCGCGCACAAACTCGACCGCCGACAGCGGCGTCACTTCGGAGGGCTTGAGCAGCACGGCCGCACCGGCCGCCAAGGCCGGCGGCACGTCGAGGCCGGGCATCGCGAACGGGAAGTTCCACGGCGTGATGACCCCGACCAGCGGGTACGGACGATAGGCGGTGGTGAACCGCTTCACCCGATAGATCGGGCTGTGCGCCTTGGGATGACGGTCGGCGAGAAACTCCTTGGCCTGGTTGGCCCAGTAGCCGATGGCGTCCGCGGTGGCGACGGCCTCCAGGCTGGCGTCGACGTGCGATTTCCCGGTCTCGGAGATCAACACCTCGGTGATGCGGTCGGCGTTGTCCAGGATCCAGTCCTGCCAGGCCAACAGCCAGCGCTTGCGGCCCGTCGGCCCGAGCGCCTCCCATTCCGGTTGGGCTGCAATGAGTTGGGCGGCCTTGGCGGCCACCGTCTGGGGGTCGTCGATCGGCACGGTGCCCGACACGGCCCCGGTAGCAGGGTTGTGCACGGTGATCATCGACTCGGCCCTGGATTGCACTGCAGTCATGTTGCGCTCCCGATCTAGACCCTGCGGAAAGGCTGTGACCTCGCCGTACCTGATCGTCAGTTGCTGCCTGCGAATTTGTCAAGGTCAACCATCGCGGGAACTTTGCCCGAGGCGCCCGGAGTACAGGGAAATCCCTGTATCCGATCGGTGCGAAGTCGCCTACTGTCCGAAATCAGCGGATGGTCATGCAGGGACTGGAGAGGCCGATGACTGATTGGGTAGGGACGCGTTCTCGCCGAAGGGCTGGGCGCTTCGGCGTCACCGCTGCCAAAGCCGTCTCGGCCGGGGCCGCCGCGGGCATCGTCCTCGCCTGTGCACCGATGTCCTGGGCCGACCCGGAGCCCTCAACCCAGCAGGAGCCGGCCGAGAACCAGGAACAGCAGGACGAACAGCAGCAAAAGGGGTTCTCGCCGCCGCGCCCGGATGCCCCCGACAACAACCCGCCGAACAACAACCCGCCGAACAACCCGCCCAATAACCCCACCAACAACGACGCCTCCAAAAAGGGCGACCTGGCGGACAAGAACTGCTGGATGTACAGCACCGGCCCCGAATGGTTCGCGCCCGGTGCCATGCCCAGGCCGGGGCTTCCCGGGGAGAAGGTCTGGCCCTGCTACTACGTGGCGGGGCTGACGCCGCACTAGGGGTTCACCATCCAGGGCAACGGACGCCGCCGGTTGGACCGCCGGTCTCCGCTCATGTGGATGCTCCGTGTTCTATCGGTGGAACCAGCGGGGAGGGCGCTATTGGGCGAGGTATCCCCCGTCGACGGGCAACACGGCGCCGGTGATGAAGGAGGCATCGTCGGAAGCGAGGAAGACGATGGCGCTGGCGACTTCGGCCGGTTCGCCGATGCGGCCCATCGGGTGCATGCGTTCGACCGCCGCCAAATACGCTGAGCCACCCGGCTCCTCCGGGAACCGCTTGACCCGTTCGGTGCGAATCGTCCCGGGGGCAACGGCGTTGACTCTGATTCCCCGGTCGGCCCACTCGACCGCCAAGTGCTTGGTCAAACCGCTGGCGATGAACTTGGCGGGCCCGTAGGCCGCCTGCCGCTTCTGCCCGGCCAGTCCCGAGATCGACGAGAGGCACACGATCGCGCCACCTCCGGTCGGCAGCATTGCCTCGATTGCGAATTTGCACGTGAGGAACATGCCGCGGCCATCGATGGCCATCACGTTGTCCCAATCGGTGGCGGTCACCTCTTGCGCATCGCCGAGCGGGATGATGCCGGCGTTGGCGACCAACACATCGAGCCGTCCGAAGCGGTCGACCGCCGCGCCGATCATTCGCTGCGCGTCATTCTGGACCGAGACGTCGCCGACGACTGTCTCGACCTGCACCCCGGCTTGCCGCAGTTCCTGGGCGAGCTCCAGCAACGGCTCGCCTTGAATGTCAGTCACGACCAGACGCGCACCTTCACGTGCGAAGAGCACGGCAGTGGCCCGACCGATGCCAAAGGCCGCCCCGGTGATTACAGCCGACTTTCCCAGGAGGCGTCCTCGTCCTTCGGTTACGCCGTCCGTCATCTGCGCATCATCTCGGTCAACACTGTCCCTAATTCCTTGTGCGCCGCGCTTTTCAACGCGACAGGTAGCCACTCGACTTCGCGTGAGCGCAGGGAGATGTGGAGCGCTGGGTCACATCGCGATCGAGGCCCCGCCACAGGGCGGGACGCGAACAGGATAAGTCCGAGCGGATGATCTCCCGGTGCAATGGCCACTGTGATGGAGGAAGCGAGGGCCAGGACCCCGGTTGAGGTGAGCCGAAACGGAGTCGGGCCAGGACTTTTCGTCCTGGCCCGTTCCCGTTCGGTGGAGCTGCCGGGAATCGAACCCGGGTCCTACGGCATTCCCTCAAGACTTCTCCGTGCGCAGTTCGCTATGTCTCTACTTGGATCTCCCAGTCACGCGAACAAGCCGAGATGACGATCCCAGTCGCTGTTGGTGTCCCGATACATCCCGCGACCGGACGTATCGGTGGATCCCTCTAGTCGATGCCAGGGTCCGGGCCGAGGGATCTCCCGGTCTGACAGGCCCGCCTCGCTTAGGCAGCGAGGGCGAAGTCGCTCTGAAGAGCGACCTTAGCCGGCGTAAGTGCCTTGGCGCTTACTTGTTTACAGCGACGCTTACGGTGGTCTCCTGCCTGCACCGGCACGCTTCCCTTGATTCGACACACGCAGTCGAAACCTTTCAGCCCCCTGTCTTGGGTATTTGCCCACCGACCGTCGGCGGACACTTCATGGTACGCGGTTTACAACGACGAACCGATGCCCGTTCATTCCATCGGCGCCGCACCGTCACCGGGCGGTGATCATCGCCACCGCCACCGCCGCCAGCACCATGCCGAGCACCTGTCCGCGGTGCACCCGCTCGCGTAACACCACAATGGCCAGCACCACCGTCACCGCCGGGAACAGCGAGATCAGCACGCTGGCCAGCGACAGGTCCGAGCCGCGCAGCGCGAGCAGCATCGCGACATTGGCCGCGGTATCCGACAGCCCCGCCACCAGCGCCAGCTTCAACGGCCGGCCGGTGGGCAGGTGCAATTCACGCGCCCCGGTCGCCGCGGTGAACACCAGCAGCGCGGCGGCCACCCGCGCGAACGCCAACGGCCACAGCCCGGAGTCCGCCGGCGCCTCGTGAATGAACACGAAGTCCAATCCGAACGCCACGCCGGCTCCCACGGTCAGCCAGGCCACCTTGCGGGTGAAGCGGTGCGGCCGGATGTCTTCGTCGGTGGCCTGCCGGCTCACCAGGACCACCGCCAACAGCGCCAGCACGATCCCGCCGTCGGCTACCAGCCCGGGCCGCTCCCCCTGGATTAAGCCGGCCCCCACCGGAACCCCGGCCGTCAGCACCGCCGAAATCGGAGACACCACCGAGATGGGCCCGGCACCCAACGCGGCGTAGAACCACCAGCCGCCCAACCCCAGCGCGACACCGGAGGCCAGGCCCCAGCCGATCGCGCCCAGGGGAATCGGTCCACCCACCGCAATGGCGAACGTGCCCAGCAACACCAGCGCCACCGGGTAGGAGACCAGCACCACCCGCAGTGCGGGTACGCGGCGCGCGGCGAGGCCACCGGCGAAATCGCTGACCCCGAACCCGGCCGCTGACAGCAGCGCCAGGACGGCGCCGGTCACATGCCCTTGGCGCGCCGACCCAGCGCCCGGGTGACTTCGCGTTGTGCGTCGCGCTTGGCGAGGTCCTGACGCTTGTCGTGGGCCTGCTTACCGCGCGCCAGCGCCAATTCGACCTTCACCTTGCCCTCGGTGAAGTACACCGACAGCGGCACCAGGGTGAGATTGCCGTCGCGGATCTTGCCGATCAGCATGTCGATCTGGCGTCGATGCAACAGCAGCTTGCGGGTGCGTCGCGGTTCGTGGTTGGTCCAGGTGCCGTGGTGGTACTCCGGAATGTGCATGTTGCGCAGCCACACTTCGCCGTCGTCGACGGTGGCGAACGCATCGACCAGTGAGGCCTGCCCGGCTCGCAGGCTTTTCACCTCGGTGCCGACCAGCGACACCCCCGCCTCGTACACGTCCAGAATCGAGTAGTTGTGGCGTGCTTTGCGATTCGACGCAACGATCTGTTTGTCCGGCTTCTTCTTGCTGCCCTTGTCCGCCGCTTTCTTAGCCATCGCTACCGCCGCACATACAGCCGAAGCGTCACGTATGCGGTGGCTCCGGCCATCGCCGCGCCCAGCAGCAGCAGGATCGGCGAGATGTAGAGGATGTCGGCATAGTCGATCCGCGCGATCAGATGTGCTTGATAGAACTGGCTGAGCGCGTTGTCGAGGAACAGCGCCCGCACCACCAAAAGCCCGATGATCGCGATGATCACCCCCACCGTCGCGGCCAGCACCGCCTCCACCAGGAACGGCAGCTGGGTATACCAGCGACTGGCGCCCACCAGACGCATGATGGAGACCTCGGTGCGGCGCGTGTAGGCGGCGACCTGAACCATGTTGGCGATCAACAGCACCGCCCCCACCGCCTGCACGAGGGCGACCGCGAACGCAGCACTGCTCAGTCCGTCGAGCACGGCGAACAGCCGGTCGATGAGCTTCTTCTGGTTGAGCACGCTGAGCACGCCCGGCTGGCTCTGCATCGCGGCGTCGAAATCCTTGCTCTGCTCCGGATTCTCCAGCTTGACGATGAACGAGGCCGGGAACGAGTCCTTACTCGCCACATCCTTGAATTCCGGGAACTTGCGGATGGCGTCGGCATACGCGTCGTCGGAGTTGAGGTAGCGCACCGACTTCACGTCGTTGCGTGTTTCGATCTGCTCCCGCAGCGCCTTGCATCCCTGCCCCTCGCAGTTCGGGTCATCGGCGGCGACGTCGGGGTCCAAGAACACCTGCGATTCCACCCGGTCCAGGTAGATGCTGCGGGACTGGTCGGCCAGGCGCACCACCAGCAGGCCACCGCCGAACAGACCGATCGAGATGGCCGTGGTGAGGATCATCGCCACCGTCATGGTGACGTTGCGACGCAGGCCGGTCAGGACCTCGTTGAACAGGAATCCAAAGCGCACGTCAGCGATCCATTCCGTAAACGCCGCGCTGTTCGTCGCGCACCAACCGTCCCAGTGACAGCTCGACGACGCGCTGGCGCATCGAGTCGACGATGTGGTGGTCGTGGGTCGCCATCAGCACCGTGGTTCCCGTGCGGTTGATCCGCTCCAGCAGGTCCATGATGTCCTCACTTGTCTCCGGGTCGAGGTTTCCGGTCGGCTCGTCGGCCAGCAGCACCAGGGGCCGGTTGACGAAGGCCCGGGCGATCGCCACCCGCTGTTGCTCACCTCCGGACAGCTCGCCGGGCAGCCGGTTGGCTTTGCCGGACAACCCGACCATCTCCAGAACCTCGGGGACAACCCGATTGATCATCTCCGGCTTCTTGCCGATGACCTCGAGGGCGAACGCGACGTTTTCGAACACGGTCTTCTGCTGCAGCAGCCGGAAGTCCTGGAACACGCAGCCCAGCACCTGCCGCAGGCTGGGGATGTGGCGGCCGGCCAGCTTGTTGACGTGGAACTTCGACACCTGAATGTCGCCCGAGGTGGGTGTCTCCTCGGCCAGCAGCAGCCGCATGAAGGTCGATTTGCCCGAGCCCGACGGGCCGATCAGGAAGACGAACTCGCCCTTGTCGATCTTGACGTTGACATTGTCGAGCGCCGGGCGGGCCGACGATTTGTACTGCTTGGTGACATGGTCGAGCGTGATCATCACGGCACGCAGTTTAGCCGTGCGAGACGCCCGGACCGGGCGGGGACGCGGGTGTAGGCGGCCCCGGTACGGGCTGGCGGGCATCCGGCGGCGCCGCAGCGGGCGCCTCGGGCGCTGGTGGGATCGGTCCGGGTTCCTCCGGCGGAGCCGGGGCCGGCGGTGGGCACAGCGGCGGACAGAACGGGAATCCCGGCACCGGTGTCGGCGCCGGCGGTTCGCCGGGCGGCGGCTCGGTCGGGGCGGGGGGCTCGGTCGTGGTGGGTGTGGGTGTGACGGTCTCGGTGATGGTCACCGGCGGTTGTTGCAGCTTGGTGCGCGGCACCCAGGTATAGGCCGGGTCGGGGATGAAGCCCGGCGGTACCACCTGCGGGGCGGGTGGCGGCGTCGGCTCTTCCCGGTAGGTGTCATAGACCCACCACACCGCGGCGAAGGCGATGATCAGCGCCACC
This sequence comes from Mycobacterium sp. SMC-15, assembly GCF_045310925.1. Classification (NCBI taxonomy): domain Bacteria; kingdom Bacillati; phylum Actinomycetota; class Actinomycetes; order Mycobacteriales; family Mycobacteriaceae; genus Mycobacterium; species Mycobacterium sp. SMC-15. The sequence continues at coordinate 290,190 of NZ_JBJIAJ010000004.1, forward strand.
GTGGAGGTGCGGACCCGGCCGCCGAACAGATGCTCCGGCCACTTCCATCGCTTGCCGTCTGCCGCCTCCGGCTGCTCCGGGGTGTCGGCGGGCTTTCTGATGCTGAGCCTCACAGTGTCTCCACCGGCTTCACATCACCGGCGGTGACGACGCCGGCCGACGCCAGGGCCCGCACCACTTGGATGCGCAGCCGCCGTCCCACCTCGAATTGCTTCCCGGGGAGGGTACGGGCCACCATCCGCAGGTTGACGACGCCGAGTTCGATGCTCTCCACCCCCATGATCGACGGCTGGTCCAGCAGCAGATCCCGCAGCGGGGCGTCGGCCTCGCGGGCGTTCTCACAGACCTGATGCAGCACCTCGTTGACCCGAGTCAGGTCGGCACTGGTGGGTACCGGGATGTCGACAACGGCGCGCGCCCAGTCCTTGGACAGGTTCAGCGACCGCACGATGTTGCCGTTCGGGACGTTGTAGACCTCGCCGTTGGGGGTGCGCAGCTTCGTCACCCGCAGCGTGACCTCTTCGACGGTCCCGAGCGCTTCGGTCGGCGCTCCCGCCATGGACAGCTGCACCAGATCGCCGAAGCCGTACTGCTTTTCGGTGATGATGAAGAAGCCGCTCAGCAGGTCCTGCACCAGCTTCTGGGCGCCGAAACCGATCGCGCCACCCAACACCGCAGCCGGCCCCACCAGAGAGCCGACCGGAATATCGAGGATGCTGGTGATCTGGACGGCGACCATCACGCACAACAGCACCACCGACACCCAGGAGATCACCGAGGCGACCGCCTGGCGGTGCTTGGAGGCCTCCGAACGCACCAGCGCGTCGCTGGCTGCAAAGCCGCGTTCCAGCCGGCGGGTGACGCGGCGCGCCGCCCAGGTGATGAACCGCGACGCCAGCACCGCCCCGATCAGCAGCAGGACGATCCGCAAGCCTTTGGTGATGACCCACTCGCCGATCTGACCGCGCCACAGCTCATGCCAGCGTTGTCCCGGGGCGAAGGCCAAGACCATGCGCTCAGTCGCCTTCAGGCCTGTTGCGCCAGCGGATTCCGGCCTCCAGGAATCCGTCGATGTCACCGTCGAGCACCGCGGCCGGGTTGCCGACCTCGAACTCGGTCCGCAGGTCCTTGACCATCTGGTACGGGTGCAGCACATAGGAGCGCATCTGGTTGCCCCACGAGCTGCCGCCGTCGCCCTTGAGCGCGTCCATTTCGGCGCGCTCCTCAGATCGCTTGCGTTCCATCAGCTTCGCCTGCAGCACGCGCATCGCCGAAACCTTGTTCTGCAACTGCGATTTTTCGTTCTGACAGGTGACGACGATCCCGGTGGGGATGTGGGTGAGCCGCACCGCCGAGTCGGTGGTGTTGACCGACTGTCCGCCGGGCCCGCTGGAGCGGTAGACGTCGACTCGGACGTCGCCCTCGGGGATGTCGATGTGGTCGGTGGTCTCCACCACCGGCAGCACCTCGACCTCGGCGAACGACGTCTGCCGGCGCCCCTGGTTGTCGAACGGGCTGATCCGTACCAGCCGGTGGGTGCCCTGCTCCACCGAAAGGGTGCCGTAGGCGAAGGGCGCGTGCACCGCGAAGGTGGCGCTCTTGATCCCGGCCTCTTCGGCGTAGGAGGTGTCGAACACCTCGACGCCGTACTTGTGCTGCTCGGCCCAGCGGATGTACATCCGCATCAGCATCTCGGCCCAGTCCGCAGCGTCCACGCCGCCCGCACCGGAGCGGATCGTGACCAGCGCTTCGCGCTCGTCGTACTCACCCGAGAGCAGGGTGCGCACTTCCATGGTCTCGACGTCGGTTCGCAGCGACGCGAGTTCGGCGTCGGCTTCGGCCAGGGCATCGGCAGCGGCCGCGCCCTCTTCCTCGGCCGCCATCTCGTAGAGCACCGGCAGGTCATCGAGGCGGCGCCGCAGTTCCTCCACGCGGCGCAACTCCCCCTGCGCGTGCGACAACTCACTGGTGACGCGTTGGGCCCGGGCCTGGTCGTCCCACAGATTCGGGTCGGACGCCTCGTGCTCGAGTTTGTCGATACGGCTGCGCAGTCCGTCGACGTCAACCACCCGCTCCACCGTGGTCAAGGTGGTGTCGAGGGCGTCGATGTCAGGCTGGCGGTCTGGTTCCACGTTTATCGAGGTTACCGGCGGCCACTGGCGTGCGACCTCTAGCATCGGGGTTACGCGGGTGCATGAACGACTTCCGACAGGAAAGAAGGTTCGAGGATGCGGCCCTACCACGTCGCGATCGTCGGCTCCGGTCCCTCCGGCTACTTTGCTGCGGCATCGCTGCTCAAGCTGGCTGCCGGCGGCGAGGTCGACGTGCGCGTCGACATGCTGGAGATGCTGCCGACGCCGTGGGGCCTGGTGCGCTCGGGAGTGGCGCCGGATCATCCGAAGATCAAGTCGATCAGTGCACAGTTCGAGAAGACCGCGGCCGATCCTCGATTCCGGTTCTACGGCAACGTCACCGTCGGCGAGCACGTGACGCCCGAGGAACTGGCCGAGCGCTACGACGCGGTGATCTACGCGATCGGCGCGCAGTCGAATCGGCAACTGGGCATTCCCGGGGAGGACCTAGCCGGCAGCGTGGCCGCGGTGGACTTCGTCGGCTGGTACAACGCCCATCCGCACTTCGTCGACCACGCACCCGACCTGACCTGCAAGCGCGCCATCGTGGTCGGTAACGGCAACGTGGCCCTGGATGTGGCCCGCATCCTGGTCAGCCAGCCCGACGAACTGCGCCGCACCGACATCGCCGACCACGCCCTGGACCTGCTGGGTCCGCGCGGCATCGAAGAGGTGGTGATCGTCGGTCGGCGCGGCCCGCTACAGGCCACGTTCACCAGCCCGGAGCTCCGCGAACTCGGCGATCTCAAGGGCCTCGACGATGTCGACGTGGTGATCGACGCCGCTGAGTTCGCCGGCATCACCGACGACGACATCGAGGCGGCCGCCAAACATCCCAAGCAGAACGTCAAGGTGCTGCGCACCTATGTCGGACGCGAACTGCGCCCGGGCCATCGCCGAATCGTGTTCCGGTTCTGCACCTCTCCGATCGAAATTCGCGGCGACGGCCGGGTCGAGGAAATCGTGCTGGGGCGCAACGAGCTGACGACCGACGAGCAGGGCTGGGTCAGCGCGCACGACACCGGTGAACGCGAGGTGCTGCCGGCTCAGCTGGTGGTGCGCTCGGTCGGTTATCGCGGCGTACCGATGCCCGGACTGCCGTTCGACGAACGCAGCTGCACCATTCCGCACACCGACGGGCGCATCGAAGGCACCAGCAATCAGTACGTGGTCGGGTGGATCAAGCGTGGCCCGTCGGGGGTGATCGGTTCCAACAAGAGCGACTCGCAGGCCACCGTCGACACGCTCGCCGCGGATCTGGCCGCCCGGGCAGCGCAAACCGGTCTTCCCGACGTGGACGCCGACTACGAAGCCCAACTGCACCGGTGGCTGCTGTCTCGCCAACCGGACCTGATCACCGCCGAGCACTGGCAGCTGATCGACGCCCACGAGCGGTCCACCGGTGAGCCGCATGGCCGACCCCGGGTCAAGCTGGCCAATGTCGCCGAGATGTTGCGAATCGCGCATGGGCCGGGCGCGAACGAGTCCTGCCCCGACTGTGATGACGCGGGCCTGACGTCCTACCCCGTGCCGTTACCGGAATCGCAGTCGCACTAAGCGGGACCGTCAGTCCCCGGTGCAGCGGTCCGACTCCAATTGTCCGGATTGCGCGGTGAATACCGCACCGGTAGCAGGTCACCCACGCTCGGCCAGTTGCTGACGTCGACCGCGAACCGCTGATAGACCTCGTGCTCATCCACGGTCGGACCATGCAGGACGCCGGTGATGGTGACGTATTGCGCGCCGGTCGCCTCGGGCCGCGGACTGACGCCGGTGACCAGGACGGTGCCCTCTTGGGCTCCCCCGCCCGGCCCCGGCCGGAGGAACCGCGGCGCCAGGAACACCGCGAGAATGGCCAGTAGCAACAGCAGTGCCCCGAACTCCCACATGCGGTCATGGTAGGACTTTCGCCATGGCGCAGATCAACAACAATCTCGACGAAGACCGCACGCTGGCCCTGGCTCTGGCCGACCGGGCGGACGAAATCACGCTGGCGCGGTTCGGTGCGCTCGACCTGCGGGTGGACACCAAGCCCGACCTGACCCCGGTGACCGACGCCGACCAGGCGGTCGAAACCGCACTGCGCGAGGTGCTGGTCGCCGAGCGTGCCGACGACCAGATCCTCGGCGAGGAGTTCGGTGGCACCGCCACCTTCACTGGGCGCCAGTGGATCATCGACCCGATCGACGGCACCAAGAACTTCGTGCGCGGGGTGCCGGTGTGGGCCACCCTGATCGCGTTGCTCGAGGACGGCGTGCCGATCCTCGGCGTGGTCAGTGCCCCGGCGTTGCACCGACGCTGGTGGGCGACCCGCGGCCAGGGCGCGTTCGGGTCGGTCGCCGGCGCGCCGGCCCGACCGCTGTCGGTGTCCTCGGTGGCCGAGGTGGGCTCCTCCAGCCTGACGTTCGCCGGGCTGAACTACTGGGCGGCGCGCGGGCTGCGGGAGCAATTCCTGGGGCTGACCGAGGCGGTGTGGCGGGCACGCTCCTACGGCGATTTCTGGGCGTACTGCTTGGTGGCCGAGGGCGCAGTGGATGCAGCCATCGAGCCGGCCGTGTCGGTATGGGATCTGGCCGCCGTCGACATCCTCGTGCGCGAAGCGGGCGGGGTGTTCACCGACCTGTCCGGCAACCCGGGCCCGCACGGCAACTGCGCCGTGGCCGCCAACCCCGCCCTGCACCAGCAGGTGCTGGCCGCTTTGACCCCGGAGTAGGCGGGCATCCGGCAGCGGCCGGTTGAGGACTTCGTCACACCTTACTTCTGAGTTAACTTACTTCGGAGTAAGGTGACCTCATCGATACCTTCCATCGAGTGAGGCTCTGACATGACTGATATCGCCCCCGCCACCAACGGCTCGAAGGCCCGGTTGAACAGCCGCGCCAGCGGCGTCGGGTCGACTCCGCACAAGCGCAGCCCGATGGCGGCCGCACTGTCGCTGGTCACGCCACTGGTCAGCCAGGACTTTCTGGACCGCTACCGCCTGCGGCAGCCGCTCAACAAGGGGCTGAACTACGGCGTCAAGACGGTGTTCTCCGTCGCCGGAGCCTCCACCCGCCAGTTCAAGAAGGTCCAGGGCCTGGGCAAGGCCCCGGCGCGGCTCAGCGCCCCCGCCCGCAGCAAAGGTAGCGACTACTTCGACCTGACCCCCGATGATGACCAGCAGATGATCATCGACACGGTCGAGGAGTTCGCGGCCGAGCTGCTGCGCCCGGCCGCCCACGACGCCGACGAAGCCCTCGACTACCCGCGCGAGCTGCTCGGCAAGGCCGCCGAGTTGGGCATCACCGCGATCAACATCCCGGAGGACTACGACGGGATCGCCGCACACCGTTCCGCGGTCACCAACGTGCTGGTCGCCGAGGCGCTGGGCTACGGCGACATGGGCCTGGCGCTGCCGATCCTGGCCCCCGGCGGGGTGGCTTCGGCGTTGACCCACTGGGGCAGCGCCGACCAGCAGGCCACCTACCTGCCCGAGTTCGCCGGCGAGAAGGTCCCCCAGGCCTGCGTCGCGATCGTCGAGCCGCAGCCGTTGTTCGACCCGACCAACCTCAAGACGACCGCGGTGCGCACCCCCAGCGGCTACCGGCTCGACGGCGTGAAGTCGTTGGTGGTGGCCGCCGCCGACGCTGAGCTGTTCATCGTGGCCGCCCAGCTCAACGGCAAGCCCGCGCTGTTCATCGTCGAGTCTTCGACGCCGGGCCTGACGGTGAAGGCCGACCCCAGCATGGGTCTGCGCGCCGCCGGCCTGGGCCAGCTCGAGCTGAACCAGGTGTCGGTGCCCCTGAGCGCCCGCCTCGGCGAGGAAGCCGCGACCGATTCCGACTACTCGCAGGCCATCGCGCTGTCCCGGCTGGGCTGGGCCGCGCTGGCGGTCGGCACCAGCCACGCGGTGCTCGACCACGTGATGCCCTACATCAAGGAGCGCGAGGCGTTCGGAGAGCCGATCGCCAACCGCCAGTCGGTGGCGTTCATGTGCGCGAACATCGCCATCGAGCTCGACGGGCTGCGGCTGCTGACCTGGCGCGGCGCGTCGCGTTGCGAGCAGGGACTGCCTTTCATCCGGGAGGCCGCCCTCGCCAAGCGGATCGCGACCGACAAGGGCATGCAGATCGGTCTGGACGGGGTGCAGCTGCTCGGCGGCCACGGCTACACCAAGGAACACCCGGTCGAGCGCTGGTACCGCGATCTGCGGGCACTCGGCGTCGCCGAAGGCGTCCTCGTCATCTAGTCATCCGAGCTACCAAGCCAACTCCGCTGCGAACACGAAAGTCTGATCATGGCAATCAATCTGGAACTGCCCCGTAAGCTCCACGAGGTCATCGAGATGACCCATGCCGGGGCCGCCGAACTGCTGCGCCCCATCTCGCGCAAGTACGACGCACGCGAGCACGCCTACCCGGTCGAGCTGGACACCCTGGAAACCCTGTTCGACGGGGTCTCCGGGGCCGGCGGTAGCGCGATGGCCGGCGCCGAGGCCTTCCGCGATGCCGGCGAGCAGACCGGCAACCGCAACGCGTCCAACATGGCGGCAATGCTGCAGGTGCTCGAGATGAGCTGGGGCGATGTGGCTTTGATGCTGTCGGTGCCCTACCAGGGCCTTGGCAATGCGGCCATCTCCGGCGTGGCCACCGACGAACAGCTCGCTCGGCTGGGCAAGGTGTGGGCCGCAATGGCCATCACCGAGCCGAGCTTCGGCTCCGACTCGGCGGCGGTGACGACGACGGCCACCCTCGACGGCGACGAGTACGTGATCAACGGCGAGAAGATCTTCGTCACCGCCGGTTCGCGATGCACCCACATCGTGGTGTGGGCGACGCTGGACAAGGCTCTGGGGCGGGCGGCGATCAAGTCGTTCGTGGTGCCGCGCGAGCACCCCGGCGTCATCGTCGAGCGCCTGGAGCACAAGCTCGGCATCAAGGCCTCCGACACCGCGGTGATCCGGTTCGACAATGCCCGCATCCCCAAGGACAACCTGCTGGGCAGCCCGGAGATCAACACCGAGAAGAGCTTCTCCGGAGTCATGGAGACCTTCGACAACACCCGGCCGATCGTGGCCGCCATGGCGGTCGGAGTCGCGCGCGCCGCACTCGAAGAGCTGCGCAAGATGCTCACCGCTGCCGGCATCGAGATCTCCTATGACAAGCCGGCACACGCCCAGAGCGCACCGGCCGCGGAATTCCTGCGGATGGAGGCTGACTGGGAGTCGGCGAACCTGCTGACCCTGCGTTCGGCGTGGCAGGCCGACAACAGCATCCCCAACTCCAAAGAGGCGTCGATGGGCAAGGCCAAGGCCGGCCGAGTCGCCAGCGACATCACCCTCAAGGCCGTCGAAATGGCCGGCACCTTGGGCTACTCCGAGCAGATGCTGCTGGAGAAGTGGAGCCGCGACTCGAAGATCCTCGACATCTTCGAGGGCACCCAGCAGATCCAGCTGCTGGTGGTAGCCCGCCGGCTGCTGGGCCTGTCGTCGGCCGAGCTGAAGTAGCGCCCTACGCCGGCGGTTGGATCAGCGGACCGAAGCTGGCGCTGACGGCCTCAAGCGCCCGGGTGTCGCGTGCAGACAGCGCGATGACGAACGCGCCCTGGATGAGTGCCAGCACGCTGTGCGACAGCTCGTCGGCGGAACGGTCGTCACGCACATCCCCACATTGCTGGCCGGCCCGCATCAACTCGGCCAGAGCGCGATGCCAGCCGGCCAGCGCGGCATCGAGGCAGTCGCGAAACGGTTCGGAGTCAGCCGCCAGTTCGGTGGAGAATTTCCCGGCCAGACAAGCCCGCTGGAAGTCCGACCGCACGAACGCCTGAGTGAGTTCGGCGAAGTAGGCGGTGAGTTTGTCAGTGGTACTGAGGGTTTCGTCGTCGGACCACTTGGCCAGGGCGTCCAGCTGCATGTGCATATAGCGGTCCAGCACGGCCAGGCCGAACGCATCCTTGGACCCGAAGTGGTGGTAGAACGAGCCCTTCGGCACCCCGGATGCGGCCAAGATGGCGTCGACAGTGGTGCCGTGAAACCCGGACGCATAAAACGACCTCATGCCCTGGCGAAGCAGTCGCTCCTTGTGGGTCAGCGCTTTTGCCGGAGCTGCCATCGATCCTCCATTCTTGACGATCTGGTCTAGACGATTTAGTCTAGCCGATACGCCCGGCTTCCAGGGAGGACACCAGTGAGCTACGAACATCTGACCGTCCGCCGCGACGGCCATGTGCAGATCATCGGCCTCAATCGGCCCGACAAACGCAACGCGTTCCACTCCGCCATGCTGCGCGAACTAGCCGCCGCCTACGGGGATTTCGACGCCGACGACAGCCTGCGCGCCGCCGTGCTCTACGGCGAAGGGCCGATGTTCACCGCCGGGCTGGATCTCGCCAGTGTGGCCGGCGACATCGCCAACAACGTCTCGCACGTTCCCGATGGCGGTATCAATCCGTGGCAGGTCGACGGCAGGCAGCTGTCCAAACCGGTCGTCACCGCCGTACACGGCAAGGTGCTGACGCTGGGCATCGAGCTGATGCTCGCCGGCGACATCGCCATCGCCGCCGAGTCGGCCACCTTCGCGCAACTGGAAATCGCCCGCGGCATTTACCCCTTCGGCGGCGCAACCATCCGATTCCCGCGGGCGGCCGGCTGGGGCAACGCCATGCGGTGGATCCTGACGGCCGACACCTTCGACGCCCACGAAGCCCATCGCATCGGGATCGTGCAAGAGGTGGTGCCCGACGGCGAGCAGCTGGCCCGCGCCATCGAGATCGCCCAGACCATCGCGCGGCAGGCGCCGCTGGGCGTGCAGGCCACCCTGCGCAGCGCCCGTCAGGCGGTGCGTGATGGCGACACCGCGTCCGAGGCCGACCTGGTGCCCACCGTGCAGAAACTGTTCGCCAGTGAGGACGCCGCCATCGGGGTACAGGCGTTCCTGAGCCGCAACACCGCGGAATTCGTCGGCCGCTGAGTTCGCGGAGGCTCTTGCCCACGACTGAAACAAAAAGTAACGTCACTTTTAGTTTTGGTCCGATATTCGCATGAGCTCCCCGGGAGTCGCCGATGGAATCCTTCGTCCACCTGCGCAAAGGCACCACACCGCGCCGCCTGCACGCCGATCTCGACGGCCTCAAGGACGACGAACTGGGCCGCGGCGGCTTCACCGGTCGCACCGCGAACCTGTACCGGCGCAACGACCCCACCGCTTACCGCGCCGAAGGTCCGCTGCGGCCCGTCGACGTGCTGGCCGCACTCCTACAGCCGAGCGACGCCACCGACGCCGCCGGCGAGCCGCTGCTGCTGTTCAGCAACGCCGACTGCCGCATCCGGCTGTCCCGACGCAACGCGGAGATGCCGTTTCACGTCCGCTACGTCGACGGCGACCTGCTCTGCTTCGTACATGCCGGATCCGGCCGACTGGAGACCGAATTCGGCCCGCTGGACTACCGCCAGGGCGACTGGCTGTATCTGCCCAAGGCGACCACCTGGCGCCAGCTCCCCGCGGCCGAGACGACGCTGCTGATCATCGAGGCCACCGACGAGTTCCGGGTTCCCCCGCCCGGACCGCTGGGCCGGCACTTCCCGTTCGACCCTTCCCTGATCGTCATCCCGGACCCGGCCCCCTTCGACCCAGATCCGTTCGGGGACGGGCGCGAGAGCTACGAGGTCCGGCTGATCCATGACGGCGGACCGACAACGCTTCACTACCAAAACAATCCGATCGACGTCGAGGGCTGGCGCGGCGACAACTTCGCCTTTTCATTCAACATCGCCGACTACAACGTGGTGACGTCTGACAGCGTGCACCTGCCGCCGACGGTGCATCTGTTCATGCAGGCCACCGGGGTGTATGTGATGAATTTCCTGCCCAAGCCCGCCGAAGGGGTGGCCGGAACCGAACGGACTCCGTGGTATCACCGCAACGTCGACTACGACGAGATCGCCTTCTTCCACGGCGGTTCCCTCTACGGCATTCCAATGCCGCCCGGCCTGATCAGCCACGCCCCGCAAGGCGTACATCACGGCGCGCCGGAAAAGGCCCGCGAGCGGGCGCGCCGCAAATTCGACGACTATGCGCGGGTGGACTGGCAGGTCACCGCCATCGACACCCGACGCCGTCTCACCCCCTCCCCCGAAGTTCTCGCCGCCGACCTAGGACAGCACGCATGACCACCAAACACGACTACGATCGAATCCCCTACCTGATTGCCTACCAGAACAATTCGGGTGTCCGCGACGTCTACGGCGGGGTCGCCGAGCTGGTGGTGCTGGAGAGTTACCTGCTGCGGCCCAAGGCCACGCCGAGCGACACCGTGCTGGTGTTCATGCACCCGATCGGCGGCGGCGCGTACCTGCCGATGGTCAATGCCCTGGCCCGCGCCGGGCACCACGTCATCTACTGCAACAGCCGATTCCGCGGCACCGACTCGGCGCTGCTGATGGAGAAGGTGGTCGAAGACCTCGGCCAGTGCATCGCCGACGCCAAGAACCGGCTCGGCTACGCCAAGGTGGTGCTGGCCGGATGGAGCGGCGGCGGCTCGCTGTCGCTGTTCTACCAACAGCAGGCGCAACATCCGACGGTGACCGCAAGCCCGTCCGGCGACGGTCCCGACCTGACCAAGCTGAACCTGATCCCGGCCGACGGCGTGATGCTGCTGGCCGCCCACATCAGCCGCCACGGCACGCTCACCGAGTGGCTGGACGCCTCGATCCTCGACGAGTCCGACCCGACCAAACGCGATCCGGAGCTGGACCTCTACAACCCGGACAACCCGAACCAGCCGCCCTACAGCGCGGAGTTCCTGGACCGCTACCGGGCCGCCCAGATCGAGCGGAATCGCCGTATCACCGCCTGGGTCAAGGCGAAGCTGGCCGAGTTCACCGCGGCCGGCCTACCCGATCGGGAGTTCGGGTTCGTCGTGCACGGCACCATGGCCGACCCGCGCTGGCTGGACCCGACGGTCGATCCCAACGAGCGCACCCCGGGCAGCTGCTATCTGGGCGAGCCGGAGGTGGTGAATATGAGCCCGGTCGGGCTGGCGCGGTTCTGCACGCTGCGCAGCTGGCTGTCCCAGTGGAGCTACGACGACGCCCACGGCGACGGGGTGGACTGTGGCAGCGACGTCACGGTGCCCACCCTGGTGATCGGCAACATGGCCGACGATGCATGCACACCCAGCCACACCCGCCGGCTCTTCGAGGCGATCGGCACCGGCGACAAGCAGATGCACGAAATCCCCGGAGCCAACCACTATTACGCCGGGCCGGATCAGCGCGATGCACTGCGACAGGCCGTAGCGATTATCAGTGATTGGCTGGCCCAGCATGATTTCGTAGGCTCGTCGGCATGACACCTACCGGCGCACTCGACGGCATCCGGGTTCTGGAGCTCGGCACGCTGATCTCCGGGCCGTTCGCCGGGCGACTGCTCGGCGACATGGGCGCCGAGGTCATCAAGATCGAGCTGCCCGGCAAACCCGACCCGCTGCGCACCTGGGGACAGGCCGAACTCGACGGGCACCACTTCTTCTGGACCGTGCATGCCCGTAACAAGAAGGCTGTCACCCTCGACCTGCGTACCGAGCGCGGTCGCGAGCTGTTCCTCGAGCTCATCGACAAGACCGACATCGTCGTGGAGAACTTCCGCCCTGGCACACTGGAGCGCTGGGGGCTGGGCTTTGACGTCCTGCGTCAACGCAATCAGGGAATCATCCTGGTGCGAGTGTCCGGCTACGGGCAGACCGGACCGGACGCCCACAAGGCCGGCTACGCCTCAGTCGCCGAGGCGGCCAGCGGGCTGCGGCACATGAACGGTTTTCCCGGCGGCCCGCCGCCACGGCTGGCCCTCTCGCTGGGTGACAGCCTCGCGGGCATGTTTGCCGCCCAAGGCGCCCTGGCCGCCCTCTACCGTCGCACGGTCACCGGTGAAGGCCAGGTGGTCGATGTCGCCCTCACCGAATCCTGCTTGGCGATCCAAGAATCCACCATCCCCGACTACGACGTCGGCGGTGTGGTGCGCGGGCCCTCGGGCACCCGGCTCGAAGGCATCGCCCCATCGAACATCTACCAGTCGGCCGACGGCAGTTGGGTGGTGATCGCCGCCAACCAGGACAGCGTGTTCTCCCGGCTGTGCCAGGCCATGGGCAGACCAGAGCTGACAACCGATACCCGGTTCGCCGATCACGGCGCGCGCGGTCGCAATCAGGACGAGCTGGACGCGATCATCGGCGAATGGGCCGCACAGCGGGCGCCGGATGCCATCATCGCGACGCTCAGCGATGCCGGGGTGATCTCCGGTCCCATCAACACCGTGGCCGAGGTCGTCAAGGACCCGCAACTGCGGGCGCGCGGCATGCTCGCCGAGCACTGGGACGAGGGCGCCGAGCGCACCGTGCTGGGGCCCGGGGTGATCCCGGTGCTCTCGGAGAGCCCGGGCACCATCCGCAACGCCGGATCGGCCCGGCCCGGCCAGCACAACGACGAGATCTACGCCGGCCTGCTCGGCAAGACCGGCGCGGAGTTGGCCACCCTACGCACCGAGGGGGTGCTGTGAGCACATTGCCCGGCCAGGTCACGATCCGCGAGGTCGCGCTGCGCGACGGCCTGCAGATCGAAGCGCCGATCCCGTTGAGCGCCAAGCTCGAACTGTTGGCAGCGATCGCCGCCACCGGAGTCCGCGAGGTCGAGGTGACCTCGTTCGTCTCCCCGACCAAGGTCCCGGCCCTCGCCGACGCGGCCGAACTCGCTGCCGAGCTGTGGCGCTACCCCGAACTGGAGTTCTCCGCTCTGGTCGCCAGCCCCGGCGGAGCCACCCGGGCGGTGGCCGCCGGGCTGAAATCCATCGAGTACGTGGTGTGTGCCTCGGATGCCTTCAGCACCGCCAACGTCGGCCGCCCCACTGCGCCGGCGGTCGCAGCGATCACCGACATCGCCGGCATCGCCCATGACGCCGGTGCATCACTCGAGGTCATCATCGCCACCGCGTGGGACTGCCCGTTCGACGGCCCGACCGAACCCGGGCGCGTCACCGACATCGCCGCCTCGGCAAGCGCTTTCGGGGTCGACCGCCTGGCCATCGCCGATACCATCGGCACGGCCACTCCCCGGCGAGTCACCGATCTGATCGCAGCGGTGCAGCCGATCATCGGCGATATTCCGCTGGGAGCGCATTTCCACAACACTCGCGGCTCCGGCCTGGCCTGCGCCTACGCGGCGGTTCAGGCGGGCATCACCCGGCTCGACGCCTCGGCCGGCGGATTGGGTGGCTGTCCGTTCGCCCCCGGCGCCACCGGCAACATCGCTACCGAGGACCTGGTCTACCTGCTCGGTGACTGCGGCATCGACACCGGTATCGATCTGGATGCGGCCATCGTCGCGGCCGGCGTGGCCAGCACGGTGGTCGGCCACGGGCTGCCCAGCGCCCTGCTGGCCGCCGGAGATCGGAAGCGGGTCTGAGCGCCTCGATGTCCACCCAGCGTGAGCTCAGTTCAAAGGGACGTCTGACCCGCGGGGCGATCGAGCAGGCTGCCCGAGAACTGTTTGCCGAGCGTGGATTTCATGGCACCACGCTGGCCGACATCACATCGGCGGCCGGAAGATCCACGGCAGTGCTGTACCGGTATTTCCGCGACAAGGAAGATCTGCTGGCCGCCTTGGCCGAATCGTTTCTCACCGAAGTGGTCGAGCCATCCGGACTCAAGATGCGGCTACCGGAGTCCCCGGAGGACACCGAGTTCTTCTCGTCGGTGGTCAGTGCCTATTGGGCCATGTTCACACCAAACATCGGTGTCATGATCGCGGTGGCACAGCTAGCCGCCACCAGCGAACGATTCGCCGCGCTGCAGAACGAGTTCCGCCGGTTCGGTATGGAGATCGTCGCCGCCTCGGTGCGGCGCGCACAACAGCAGGGCTATGGCCGCGAGCTCGACCCCGACCACATCGCGGCGGCCATCGCGCTGCTGTTCGAGAATTTCACCGTCGTGTTCGTCGGCCCGTCGGGGCCGGGATGGCGGATCAGTGACAGCGATGCCATCGAGACGCTGTCGACGATCTGGAGAAAGACCCTGTACGGCCGTTGACCCCTGCTAGCTGAAGGAACCGCCATGGATTTCACACTGCCCGAACACCTTCCCGGGGTTCTCGCCAAGATGGACGACTTCATCGAGCGCGAGATCGCACCGCTGCAGGCCGAGCACATGCAGTATTTCGACCACCGGCGCGAGTTCGCCCGCACCGACGTGGAACGCGGTGGCATTCCGCGACGCGAGTGGGAGGACCTGCTCGATGAGATGCGCCGCCGCGCTGATGCCGCCGGCTGGCTGCGCTACGGGTTGCCCGCCTCCCTGGGCGGCCGGGACGGAACCAACGTCGACATGGCGGTGATCCGGGAGCACCTGGCGCACAAGGGCCTCGGCCTGCACAACGATCTGCAGGACGAGTCGTCGATCGTCGGGAACTTCCCCCAGGTGATCATGATGGAGCGGTTCGGCACCGACTCCCAGCGCCGCGAGTTCTCCCAGGCCATGATCACCGGCGAGCGGTCGATGGCCTTCGGCTTGACCGAACCCGAGCACGGTTCGGATGCGACGTGGCTGGAAACCCGCGCCGAACTCGATGGCGACACCTGGGTGATCAACGGCGCCAAGCGGTTCAACACCGGAGTGCATCGGGCTACCCACGACCTGGTGTTCGCCCGCACGTCCGGCGAGGCGGGCTCGGCGCGCGGCATCACCGCGTTCCTGGTGCCCACCGATACCCCAGGATTCACCATCCCGTTCTACTGGTGGACCTTCAACATGCCCACCGACCACGGCGAGGTCGAGCTCCGCAACGTGCGGGTGCCCGCCGAGGCGGTGCTCGGCGAGGTCGACGGCGGGTTGGACGTGGCGCAGACCTTCCTGCACGAAAACCGGATCCGCCAGGCCGCATCCAGCCTGGGCGCCGCGCAGTACTGCATCGACCGCGCCGCCGAGTACGCCCAGCAACGCATCGTGTTCGGCAAGCCGCTGTCGGTCAACCAGGCGGTGCAGTGGCCGCTGGCCGAATTGCAGACCGAAGCCCAGATGGTGCGACTGTTGGTGAACTATGCGGCCTGGCACCTGGACCGCGACCACCATCTGGAGGTGTCCGACAAGGTGTCGATGGCCAACTACCGCGCCAACCGACTGGTGTGCGAAGCCGCCGACCGCGCCATCCAGATCCACGGCGGAATCGGCTATACCCGCCACGAGCAATTCGAGCACATCTACCGCCATCACCGCCGCTACCGGATCACCGAGGGCGCCGAGGAGATCCAGATCCGCCGGGTCGCGCAGCGCCTGTTCGGGTTCGACCGTCGGCGATGACCGCCGACCAGCTCCCCGACCGGCTGGCCGATGTGCTGGCGCCGGTGTTGGGCCCCGTCGCGGTAGAGGACCTGCGCGCGCTGACCGGCGGCGCCAGCCGGATCACCTGGGCTTTCGATGCCGTGACGGGCACACGCGAGCGCCGGTCGCTGATTCTGCGCACCGGGCCACTCGAGGAGCTCTACGCCAGCATGGAACTCGAAGCGCAGGCGCAGCGCGCCGCAGGCCAGGCCGGCGCTCCGGTTCCGAACGTGCTGGTGGCCGATAATTCCCCTGCAGCACTGGGGAATCCGTATTTGATCTGCGACCTGATCCACGGCGAGACGGTCGTTCGCCGCATCGAACGCCAACTCGATGACGCAGGACGCGAACAACTGCTGGGCCAGTGCGCGCAGGCGCTGAGCGCCATCCACCGGGCCGACCCGGGCGGCATCGCGCTGAGCACCGAAGACCAGCTGTCCGCATGCCGCGCCCAGCTCGATGCCATGCCCGATACCACCGCCGCCTTCGAGTGGGCGTTTCGGCGGCTGGCCGCCGATCGTCCACCGCCGGTGCCGACGCAGCTGGTCCACGGCGATTTCCGGATGGGCAACCTTATGGTCTCCGCCGAGGGCGACCTGGCGGCCGTGCTGGACTGGGAGCTGGTGCACCTCGGCGACGGCATCGAGGACCTGGCCTGGTTCTGCCTGCGAGCCTGGCGCTTCGGTGCGCCACGCGAGCGCGCCGCCGGTGGACTCGGCGATATCGACGCCCTGCTGGCCGCATATGAGCAAGCCAGCGGGCACCGCGTCGATCCGGACCGGTTCGACTGGTGGCTACTGCTGGGCACGCTGCGATGGGGCATCATCTGCCGCTACCAGGCGCAACGTCACCTGAGCGGCCAAACCCGTTCGGTGGAACTGGCGACCATCGGCCGGCGGGTCTCCGAATCCGAATGGGACGTACTGCGCCTGCTCGATGGAGTCCGGCCATGAGCGCCGGAGGCCGCCGCCCCACCGCGGCCGAACTCGTCGCCGCGGTCACCGAATTCCTGGACACCGCGCTGGTGCATCGCGACGGACAGGCCGCCACCGACGGCCAGGTCAGGTTCCACGCCCGGGTGGCGGCCAACGCACTGCGTATCGTCGAACGCGAGTTGCGCGACACCACCGGGGACGTCGTCACCGAGGCCTTGGCCGGGCTGGGTTTCGCCGACGAGGCAGAGCTGGCCGCCGCCATCCGGGCCGGTGACCTCGACGACCGGCCCGAGGCGCTCACCGCCTGCCTGTACACCCTGGTCGAGCATCGGTTGGCGATCGACCATCCCGGATACACCCAGTAGCCGCTAGATTTCCTGCGCGACAATCACTTCGACGGTGCTGTTCCAAACCCAATGTATCGGCAGTACCCGCGCAGTAGCATCTGGTCCGTGTCCGACTCCAATGCCGCGCTGCGAATCCTTGTCTACAGTGACGACGCCGCAACCCGTGCACGGGTTACGACCGCGTTGGGCAAGCAGCTACACCCGGACCTACCGGAGCTGAGTTATGTCGAGGTCGCAACCGAGCCGGTGGTGATCCGGCAAATGGATGCCGGTGGAATCGACCTGGCCATCCTGGACGGGGAGGCCGCTCCGGCCGGCGGAATGGGTATCTGCAAACAGCTCAAAGACGAGATCACCCCGTGCCCGCCCATCGTGGTGCTGACCGGCCGCGCCGACGACGTCTGGCTGGCGAAGTGGTCACACGCCGACGCCGCGGTAGCCCACCCGCTGGACCCGATGGAATTGAGCCGTGCGGTGCTGGGTCTGCTGCGCACGCCGGCGCCTTAGTTAGGGCAGCCTCAGAGACGAATTCCCCTGTCGCCGTTACCGCTACAGGTGATGCCCGTCACAGTTGTCGGCAATTTCGGATTCTTCCCAACCGCCCCGTGACGGCGGACTAGGCTGTGCCTGAAGTCACATCGGCGCCCGGAAGGGAACTACGTCACTGAGCATGAACCTCTACCTGCCGATCCTGGTCCTCGCCGCGCTAGCCGCCGGTTTCGCCGTGTTTTCCGTGGTCGCCACCGCACTGGTCGGCCCCTCCCGCTACAACCGGTCGAAACTAGAAGCCTACGAGTGCGGCATCGAACCCACAGACCAGCCGGTCAGCGGGCCGCACGCCCCGCCCGGACAGCGATTCCCGGTGAAGTACTACCTGACCGCGATGCTGTTCATCGTCTTCGACATCGAGATCGTATTTCTCTACCCCTGGGCAGTTGCCTTCGACGGGCTCGGAGTATTCGCCCTCATCGAAATGGTGCTGTTCGCCGTCATCGTGTTCGTCGCCTACGCCTACGTCTGGCGGCGCGGCGGCCTGAATTGGGATTGAGTGGGAGTAGGCGGGCTTAGACATGGGATTAGAAGAGCAGCTGCCGAGCGGACTCCTGCTGTCCACCGTGGAAGACCTGGCCGGGTACTTCCGCACCGGGTCACTGTGGCCGGCGACCTTCGGCCTGGCCTGTTGCGCGATCGAGATGATGTCGACGATGGCGCCCGACTACGACCTGTCCCGGTTCGGGATGGAAGTCTTCCGGGCCTCGCCGCGCCAAGCCGATCTGATGATCGTCGCCGGCCGGGTCAGCCAGAAGATGGCACCGGTGCTGCGCCAGATCTACGACCAGATGGTGGAGCCCAAGTGGGTGCTGTCGATGGGCGTATGCGCGTCGTCGGGCGGAATGTTCAACAACTACGCGATCGTTCAAGGCGTGGACCATGTCGTCCCGGTCGACATCTACCTGCCCGGTTGTCCGCCCCGGCCGGAAATGCTGATGTACGCAATCCTCAAGCTGCACGAGAAGATTCGCTCGATGCCCTTGGGCGCCAACCGGGAGCAGGTGATCACCGCTACGGAGGAGGCGGCGCTGTCGGCCCCGTCTACCTGGCAGATGAGGGGGTTGCTGCGGTGAGCGAGGCGAGCGGAGAGGGCCGAACCGGCCCCGAAGACGTGATCAAGGTCCGCCACGGCCTGTTCGGCGCGACGGGCACCGGCGACACGTCCGGATACGGACGCCTGGTGACCGAGGCAGCACTCCCCGGCGAGACCCCTCGGCCCTATGGCGGGTACTTCGACGAACTCGTCGACACGCTCACCGCTGCCCTGCAGCGCAACGGAATCGAGTTCGCCGACGCTGTCGAGAAGGTCGTGGTGTATCGCGACGAGCTGACGCTGTATGTCCCTCGCGCGCAGCTGCCGGCGGTGGCTCAGCTGCTGCGCGACGAGCCGGCGCTGCGCTTCGAGCTGAGCCTCGGGGTCTCCGGTGTGCACTACCCCGGTGACACCGACCGCGAGTTGCATGCGGTCTACCCGCTGCGGTCCATTACCCACAACCGCCGCGTCCGTCTGGAAGTCGCTGCCCCCGATGCAGATCCGCATATTCCTTCACTGTTCGCGATCTACCCCACCACCGACTGGCATGAACGCGAGACCTATGACTTCTTCGGGATCATCTTCGACGGCCACCCCTCGCTGACCCGGATCGAGATGCCCGACGACTGGCACGGCCACCCGCAGCGCAAGGACTACCCGTTGGGCGGCATCCCGGTCGAATACAAGGGCGCGCAGATACCGCCGCCGGACCAGCGGAGGGCTTACAAATAATGAGCACCGACACACCGCACACCGTCCTGAACGTCGGTGGGCAGGAATGGGATCAGGTAGTGGAGGCGGCCAAGGCCGCCGACCCCGGAGAACGCATCGTCGTCAACATGGGACCCCAGCACCCGTCGACGCACGGCGTGTTGCGGCTGATTCTGGAACTCGAAGGCGAGACCGTGACCGAAGCCCGGTGCGGCATCGGCTATCTGCACACCGGTATCGAGAAGAACCTGGAAAGCCGCTACTGGACCCAGGGCGTCACGTTCGTGACCCGAATGGACTACCTGTCGCCGTTCTTCAACGAGACCGCCTACTGCCTCGGTGTGGAGAAACTGCTCGGTATTACCGATGACATCCCCGAACGCGCCAGTGTCATCCGGGTTTTGATGATGGAACTCAATCGGATGTCCTCGCACCTGGTCGCGCTTGCCACCGGCGGTATGGAGCTCGGCGCACTGACCGTGATGCTGTTCGGCTTCCGGGAACGTGAGCTGGTGCTCGACATCTTCGAGGCCATCACCGGGCTACGGATGAACCACCAGTACGTCCGCCCCGGCGGCGTGTCGGTGGATCTGCCCGATGACGCAGTCCCGCAGATCCGCGACTTCCTCAAGCTGATGCCCAAGCGACTCAAGGACATCGAGGACCTGCTGACCGAAAACTACATCTGGAAGGCCCGGACCAAGGGCGTGGGCTACCTGGACCTGACCGGATGCATGGCGCTGGGCATCACCGGCCCGGTGCTGCGCTCGACGGGCCTGCCCTATGACGTGCGACGTGCGGAACCCTACTGCGGCTACCAGGACTACGAGTTCGAGGTAGTCACCGATGACGGCTGTGATGCCTACGGCCGCTACCTGATCCGCATCGCAGAGATCAAGGAGTCCCTGAAAATCGTCGAACAGTGTCTGGACAAGCTGCGGCCCGGGCCGGTGATGGTCTCCGACCGCAAGATCGCCTGGCCGGGCGACCTGACCATCGGCCCGGACGGGCAGGGCAACTCCCGGGAGCACATCGGCTGGATCATGGGCCACTCGATGGAAGGGCTGATCCACCACTTCAAGCGAGTCACCGAGGACCTGTGGGTGCCGCCGGGCCAGGTGTTCGTCTCGGTCGAGTCGCCCCGCGGCGAACTGGGGGTACACATGGTCAGCGACGGCGGTACCCGCCCCTACCGGGTGCACTACCGGGATCCGTCGTTCACCAACCTGCAGGCGGTGGCCGCCATGAGCGAGGGCGGGCTGATCGCCGACGTGATCGCCGCCGTCGCCAGCATCGACCCGGTCATGGGCGGGGTAGACCGGTGAGCGCGTCGGGCGGCGAGATCGACCAGGCCGGCGTCAACAAGACCGGGCGCGGCCGGTTGATGCCGCCGACTGCCGGGACCGACGGCAAGCGGGTCTTCCTGCAGTTAGGCCGGCAGCCAGAAGAACCCAATCAGTTCAACCATCCCGGCGCTCCGACCAGCTACTCCCCCGACGTGCGAGCCCAGCTGGAAGCCGACGCCAAGGAGATCATCGGCCGCTACCCACAGCCGCGTTCGGCGATCCTGCCGCTGCTGCACCTCGTACAGGCACAGGACACCTACGTCACGCCGGCAGGGCTGTCGTTCGTCGCGGAGCTGCTTGGGCTGACCAGCGCCGACGTCGCCGGGGTCGCATCGTTCTATTCGATGTACCGGCGTGACCCCACCGGCAAGTACCTGGTCGGCGTCTGCACCAACACGCTGTGTGCGGTGATGGGCGGCGACGCCATCTACGACGGCCTCAAGGAGCACTTGGGCGTCGGTAACGATCAGACCACCGCCGACGGATCGGTCACGCTGCAGCACATCGAGTGCAACGCGGCCTGCGACTACGCGCCGGTGGTGATGGTCAACTGGGAGTTCTTCGACAACCAGACACCGGAATCGGCACGCGAGCTCGTCGACAAATTGCGCGACGACGCCGAGGTGCGACCCACCCGCGGGATGCCGCTGTGCAGTTTCGCCGCCACCGAGCGAATTCTCGCCGGCTTCCCCGACGAACGCGCCGACGACGGCCAAGGCGGCGCCGGCGCGGCGACGCTCGCCGGCCTGCAGGTGGCGCGCGAGCACAAGATGACGGCACCGGAGCCCGGCCGCAACACCAGTGGGGGCGAGAAATGACACTTGCCGAGGGCACACCGCTGACGCCGGTGCTGAGCAGCTACTGGGACGAACCCGAGTCCTGGACGCTCGAGACCTACCGCCGCCACGACGGCTACGCCGGGATGAAGCGTGCGCTGGCGATGACACCCGACGAGGTCATCGAACTGGTCAAGGACTCCGGGTTGCGTGGCCGAGGCGGCGCCGGGTTCTCCACCGGGACCAAGTGGTCCTTTGTCCCCCAAGGCGACGAGGGGGCAGCGGCAAAGCCGCACTACCTGCTGGTCAATGCCGACGAGTCCGAGCCCGGCACCTGCAAGGACATGCCGCTGCTGATGGCGACACCGCATGTGCTCATCGAGGGCATGATCGTGTGCTGTTACGCGATCCGTGCCCGCCACGCCTTCATCTACATCCGCGGCGAGGTGCTGCCGGTGGTGCGCCGCTTGCAGGCGGCGGTCGCCGAGGCGTATGCGGCGGGGCTGCTGGGCAACGACATCGGTGGCAGCGGCTTCGACCTGGATATCACCGTGCACGCCGGGGCGGGCGCCTACATCTGCGGCGAGGAGACGGCGCTGATCGAATCGCTGGAGGGCTATCGGGGCCAGCCCCGGCTGCGCCCACCGTTCCCCGCGGTGGCCGGGCTGTATGCCTCGCCGACGGTGGTCAACAACGTCGAATCGATCGCCAGTGTGCCGTCGATCCTGCGCAACGGGCCGGAGTGGTTCCGGTCGATGGGCACCGAGAAATCCCGTGGATTCACCCTGTATTCGCTGTCCGGGCACGTCAACCGTCCCGGGCAGTACGAGGCGCCGCTGGGTATCACGCTGCGCGAACTGCTCGGCTACGCCGGCGGGATACGCGACGGGCATCGGCTGAAGTTCTGGACGCCGGGCGGCTCGTCCACCCCGATCCTGACCGAGGAACACCTCGACATCCCGCTGGACTACGAGGGCATGGCGTCGGTGGGGTCCATGCTGGGCACCAAGGCATTGCAGATCTTCGACGAGACCACCTGCGTAGTGCGCGCGGCGGGGCGCTGGTCGGAGTTCTACAAACACGAGTCCTGCGGCAAGTGCACTCCGTGCCGTGAGGGCACCTACTGGCTGGTGCCGATCTACCAGCGGCTGGAAACCGGCCGCGGAACACCGGAAGACCTCGACACCCTGCTCGACATCGCCGACGTCCTGTTCGGAAAATCCTTCTGCGCCTTGGGTGATGGCGCGGCAATGCCGGTGAAGTCGTCGATCCAGTACTTCCGTGACGAATACATCGCCCACCTCGAGGGCGGCTGCCCGTTCGACCCGAAAGCGAGCATGTTCGTGCCAGGTGGAGCAGCAGGCGGTGTGGCGTGACTCAAACTTCTCAACCGGACGGTCAGGAGTCGGTGACCCTCACCATCGACGACCAACAGATCACCGTTCCCAAGGGCACCTTGATCATCCGGGCCGCGGAGCAGTTGGGCATCGAGGTCCCGCGATTCTGCGACCACCCGCTGCTGGACCCGGTGGCCTGGTGCCGGCAGTGCATGGTGGAGGTGGAGGGCCAACGCAAGCCGCAGCCGTCATGCGCGGTGGCCGCCACCGACGGCATGGTGGTGCGCACCCAGCACACCTCCGCCGAGGCCGATCGGGCCCAGCACCTGGTGATGGAACTGCTGCTGATCAACCACCCGCTGGACTGCCCGACCTGCGACAAGGGCGGTGAATGCCCGCTGCAGAACCAGGCGATGTCGCACGGCCGCACCGAGACTCGTTTCGAAGAGACCAAGCGCCACTACCCCAAGCCGATCAACATCTCCTCGCAGGTGCTGCTGGACCGAGACCGCTGCATCTTGTGCGCCCGCTGCACCCGGTTCGCCAACGAGATCGCCGGGGACAAATTCATCGAGATGATGGATCGCGGCGCACTGCAGCAGGTCGGCATCTACACCGACACGCCGTTCGACTCCTACTTCTCGGGCAACACCGTGCAGATCTGCCCGGTGGGCGCCCTGACCGGTGCCTCCTACCGGTTCCGGGCCCGCCCGTTCGACCTGGTCTCCACACCGACCGTCTGCGAGCACTGCGCCGGCGGCTGCGCCGAACGCACCGACCACCGTCGCGGCAAGGTGATGCGGCGGATGGCCGGCGAAGACCCGGACGTCAACGAGGAGTGGAACTGCGACAAGGGCCGCTGGGCCTTCACCTACGCCACCCAGGGCGACCGGATCACCACACCGATGGTCCGCGACGACAGCGGGAACCTGGTCCCCACCTCCTGGCCGCACGCGGCGGCGGTGGCGGCGCGCGGCCTGGCCGCGGCACGTGGACGCACCGGCGTGCTGGTCGGCGGGCGGGTGTCGGCCGAGGACGCCTACGGCTACGCCAAGTTCGCCCGGGTGGCGCTGCACAGCGATGACATCGACTTCCGGGCTCGCGCGCAGTCCGCCGAGGAAGCCGCGTTCCTGGCGGCCCGGGTGGCGGGCCACGGGATCGAGGTCAGCTACGCCGATCTGCAGGCCGCGCCGGTGGTGTTGCTGGCCGGTCTGGAGCCCGAGGAAGAGGCACCGATGGTCTTCCTGCGGCTGCGCAAGGCGGCCCGCAAGAACGCCACCAAGGTGTTCAGCCTGGCGCCGTTCGCCGATCGCGGGTTGACCAAGATGTTCGGCACCCTGCTGGCAGTCGTTCCCGGTGGCGAGGCCGCCGCGCTGGACGGACTGCACACCGGTGATATCGGACAGGCGCTTCGCCAACCCGGCGCAGTGCTGCTGGTCGGCGAACGGCTGGCCGCCTCGCCGGGAGCACTGTCGGCGGCGATTCGGCTGGCCGATGCCACCGGCGCGAAGCTGGCCTGGGTGCCCCGCCGAGCCGGGGAACGCGGCGCACTGGATGCCGGTGCGCTGGCCGGCCTGCTCCCCGGTGGACGTCCGCTTGGTGACCCGGCGGCGCGGGCCGAGGTCGCGCAGAGCTGGGGTCTCGGCGGCCCCGACGACCTGCCGTCGCAGACCGGCCGCGACACCGACGCCATCCTGGTCGCCGCGGCCGAGGGGAAGCTGGGAGCACTGGTGGTCGGCGGGGTGGAGCCGACCGATCTGGCCGACCCGGCGGCGGCGTTGGCGGCCCTGGACGAGGTCGAGTTCCTGGTCAGCCTCGAGTTGCGGCACAGCGAAGTCACCGAGCGCGCCGATGTGGTGCTCCCGGTCGCTGCCGCGGCCGAGAAGTCCGGCACGTACGTCAACTGGGAGGGCCGCCACCGGCGGTTCGGTGTCGCACTGGGTGACACCGGCGCCCTGCCCGACCGGCGGATACTCGATGTGATCGCCGACGAGATGGGCGTCGCGTTGGGGCTGTCCACGCTGGAAGCGGCGCGCGACGAGCTGGCGGGGCTGGGCGGCTGGTCCGGCGAGCGAGTCACCGGACCCGAGGTCGCCGCGGGCTCACCGCCGCGGCCCGGCGCCGGCGAAGCCGTGCTGGCCGGCTGGCGAATGCTGCTGGACGAGGGCCGGATGCAGGACGGTGAGCCGAACCTGGCCGGCACCGCACGCACTCCGGTGGCACGCATGTCGGCGGCCACGGCTGCCGACATCAGTGTGGCCGAAGGCGAGCCGGTCACCGTCAGCACCGAGCACGGCAGTATCACCCTGCCGCTGGTCACCACCGAGATGCCGGACAACGTGGTGTGGCTGCCGATGAATTCGCATGACTCGGCAGTGCACCGGGATCTGGGGGTCACCCCCGGCGCGACGGTACAGATTGGACGCAGATCATGACCGATCCCTGGTGGCTGATGCTGGCCAAGGCGCTGGGCGTCTTCGTGTTTCTGATTCTGACGGTGGTCCTGGCGATCGTCATCGAACGAAAAGTCGTGGGCCGCATGCAGATGCGCCCCGGCCCAAACCGGGTCGGACCCAAAGGTTGGCTGCAGAGCCTGGCCGATGCGATCAAGCTGGCGCTCAAGGAGGACATCACCCCCTTCAACGTCGACCGGGCGATCTACACGCTGGCGCCGATCATCTCGACGGTGCCGGCGATCACCGCATTCGCGGTGATCCCGCTCGGGCCGGAGGTCAGCATTTTCGGTCACCGCACCGCTTTGCAGCTGGCGGACCTGCCGATCGCGGTGTTGTTCGTCCTGGCGATGTCCTCAATCGGGGTCTACGGGATCGTCCTGGCCGGCTGGTCGTCCGGATCCGCTTATCCACTGATCGGCGGAATCCGCTCCACCGCCCAGGTGATCTCCTACGAGGTCGCGATGGGTCTGGCATTCGCGTCCGTGTTCCTCTACGCCGGCACGATGGCGACCTCAGGCATCGTGGCGGCCCAGGACCGGGTGTGGTTCGCGTTCCTGCTGATGCCGTCGTTCATGGTGTATCTGACCGCGATGGTCGGTGAGACCAACCGGGCACCGTTCGATCTGCCCGAGGCCGAAGGCGAGCTGGTCGGCGGCTTCCACACCGAATACTCGTCGCTGAAGTTCGCACTGTTCTTCCTCGCCGAATACATCAACATGACCACGGTTTCGGCCGTCGCCGTCACGTTGTTCCTCGGTGGCTGGCACGCTCCGTTCCCGTTCAACATGTGGCCGGCCGCAAACACCGGCTGGTGGCCGCTGCTGTGGTTCACCGTCAAACTATGGGGCTTCATCTTCGTCTACATCTGGTTGCGGGGCACCCTGCCCCGGCTGCGTTACGACCAGTTCATGGCGCTGGGCTGGAAGATCCTGATCCCCGTGGCGCTGGCCTGGGTGATGATCGCCGCGGTGCTGCGCAGCCTGCGCAACGACGGCTACGAGCACTGGCAGCTGGCCCTGGCCGGGATGAGCACGCTGACCGCGGTGGTGCTGCTGCTGGCGCTGCATCGCAAGTTCAGTGCGCTGAACAGTCGCCTCGACGAACCAGCGCCGGCGGCTCCGGCCGTCACATCCGAAGGCTCATTCCCGACACCACCGCTGCCACAACGCAGTCCATCGCGGGTCAAGGAGGACGTCAATGGCTAGTCTGCGAGACGCCCTGGCCGGGTTCGGCGTCACCTGGAAGACGATGTTCAAACGGCCGATCAACGACGGCTATCCCGAACAAAAGAAGCCGACGGCGCCGCGCTACCACGGCCGCCACCAACTCAACCGGCATCCGGATGGGCTGGAGAAGTGCATCGGCTGCGAGTTGTGCGCCTGGGCCTGCCCGGCCGACGCCATCTATGTTGAGGCCGCGGACAACACCGACGAGGAGCGCTTCTCCCCCGGTGAGCGCTACGGCCGCGTCTACCAGATCAACTACCTGCGCTGCATCGGCTGCGGCCTGTGCATCGAGGCCTGCCCCACCCGCGCGCTGACCATGACCAACCAGTACGAAATGGCCGCCGACAACCGTGCCGAGCTGATCTTGGAACGTGACCAGTTGCTGGCGCCGCTGGAACCCGACATGATCGCCCCGCCGCACGCGATGCCGCCCGGCGCCACCGAAAAGGACTACTACTTGGGCAGAGTCAGCCCGGCCGGGCTCGACGCGGACCCGGATCTGTTCGTGATGCTCGACCGGGTGAAGCAGGGCAAAGCCTGATGGGCACCACCCTGCTCGCCACCGACATCGTCGTCCGCACCTCCACCGGGGAGGCGGTGGCGTTCTGGATTCTGGGCGTCATCGCCGTCGTCGGTGCCATCGGCGTCGTCAGCGCCGCGAAGGCGGTGTATTCGGCACTGTTTCTGGCGATGACCATGCTGATCCTGGCGGTGTTCTACTTCGTCCAGGACGCGATGTTCCTCGGCGTGGTGCAGATCGTCGTCTACACCGGCGCGGTGATGATGCTGTTCCTGTTCGTGATGATGCTCATCGGCGTCGACTCCGCCGAGTCCCTGGTGGAGACCTTGCGCGGCCAGCGGGTCGCCGCCACGCTTGCCGGGATCGGCTTCGGGATGCTGCTGATCGCCGGGATCGGCAGCGCGACAATGCACCTGAGCAGCATCGGCACGCCGACGGCGACCGGTACCGGCTCGGCGGACCTGAGCCAGCACAACGTCGAGGGACTGGCGGCACTGATCTTCACCCGCTACCTGTGGGCGTTCGAGCTCACCAGTGCGTTGCTGATCACCGCGGTACTCGCCGCGATGGTGCTGACGCACCGCGAGCGGTTGCGGCCGCGAATGACCCAGCGGGAGCTGTCCATCCAGCGCTTCCAATCCGGCCGGCGGGCGACGCCGCTGCCCACCCCCGGCGTCTACGCCCGGCACAACGCCGTCGACATCGCCGCGCGCCTGCCCGACGGGACCTACTCCGAGCTGTCGGTGTCGGACACCTTGACGCACCGCTGGGTCGGCGCCACCGGCAACGCCGCGCATGCGAACACCGAGGAGTCGGACCAGTGAATCCGGAGAACTACCTGTACCTGTCGGCGATGTTGTTCACCATCGGCGCCACCGGAGTGCTGTTGCGGCGCAACGCGCTGGTGATGTTCATGTGCGTCGAGCTGATGCTCAACGCCGCCAACCTGGCGTTCGTCACCTTCTCGCGCCTGCACTCCCAGCTCGACGGCCAGATGGTCGCGTTCTTCACCATGGTGGTCGCCGCCTGTGAGGTGGTGATCGGCCTGGCCATCATCATGACGATCTTCCGGGCCCGGCGATCCGCCTCGGTCGACGACGCGAACTTACTGCGCGGCTAGGAGTTGGGGAGCTCTATGACGAATCTGAGTCAGCTGAGCTGGCTGCTGGTGGCCCTGCCGACGGCCGGTGCGCTGATCCTGTTGCTCGGCGGACGCCGAACCGACCGGTGGGGACACCTGCTGGCGTGCGCCACCGTGCTCGGCTCGTTCGGGATCGGGCTGGTACTGCTGGCCGACATGCTCGGCCGCGACGGCGAGGACCGGGCGATTCACACGCACCTGTTCAGCTGGGTGCCGGTGGGTGCCCTGCGCGTCGACTTCGGGGTGCTGATCGATCAGCTGTCGATCTGCTTCGTGTTGCTGATCAGTGGCGTCGGCGCGTTGATCCACATCTATTCGACCGGCTACATGAAGCACGACCCCGACCGCCGGCGCTTTTTCGCCTACCTGAACCTGTTCGTCGCGGCGATGCTGCTGCTGGTCGTCGCCGACAACTACCTGGGCCTCTACGTGGGCTGGGAAGGTGTCGGTCTGGCGTCCTACCTGCTGATCGGTTTCTGGTACGCCAAGCCGGTGGCGGCAGCCGCCGGCAAGAAGGCGTTTGTGTCCAATCGAGTCGGCGACATCGGGCTGTCACTGGCCATGTTCGTGATGTTCGCCGGATTCGGCACGCTGTCCTACGACGGACTGTTCGGCGCGGTCGGCGATGCCGGCCCCAGCGGGCTGACCACCGCCATCGGTCTGCTGCTGCTGGTGGGTGCCTGCGCCAAGTCCGCGCAGGTTCCGTTGCAGGCCTGGTTGTTCGACGCGATGGAGGGCCCTACCCCGGTGTCGGCGCTGATCCACGCCGCCACCATGGTGACCGCCGGGGTGTATCTGATCGTGCGCTCCGGACCGGTGTTCGACCTGTCCCCCGACGCCCGGTTGGCGGTGGTCGTGGTCGGTGCGGTCACGCTGCTGTTCGGCGCGATCATCGGCTGCGCCAACGACGACATCAAGCGCGCCCTGGCCGCCTCCACGGTGAGCCAGATCGGCTACATGGTGCTGGCCGCGGGCCTGGGTCCGGCCGGCTACGCGGTGGCGATCATGCACCTGCTCACCCACGGCTTCTTCAAGGCCGGCCTCTTCCTGGGCTCGGGTTCGGTGATGCACGGGATGAACGACGAACAGGACATGCGCCGCTACGGCGCCCTACGCAGCTTCATGCCGGTGACGTTCGTGACGTTCGGGCTGTGTTACCTGGCGATCATCGGGGTGCCGCCGTTCGCCGGCTACTGGTCCAAGGACGCCATCATCGAGGCCGCGCTGGCCTCCGGCGGCACGCGCAGTTGGGTGCTGGGCGCCGTCACCATCCTGGGTGCCGGCATCACCGCCTTCTACATGACCCGGGTGATGCTGATGACGTTCGGTGGCGAGCGCCGCTGGGCCGCCGACGATTCCGAGGTAAGCGCCGAGCGCGCGCTGCAGCACCCGCACGAGTCCCCGCGGGTGATGACCTGGCCGATGATCGTGCTGGCTCTGGGCGCCGTGTTCGCCGGCGCCGCACTGGCCATCGGCGGACGCCTGGAGCACTGGCTGGAGCCGGTGGTCAGCTCGGTGACTGCGGTTGCCGACCACGAAGCTGCTCATGTCATCCCGGCCTGGCTCACCGGCGCGATCACCCTGGGAATCGTCCTGCTCGGTGTCGCGGTGGCCTTCAATATGTACGGCCGCAAGCCGATACCGATCACCGCGCCCACCGACGTGTCGGCGCTGACGGTGGCGGCCCGCAAGTATCTCTACGGCGATGCCTTCAACGAGGAGGTGCTCATGCGTCCGGGTAACCGACTGGCACAAGGCCTGGTCGGCGTCGACGACCGGGTGGTGGACGGCTCGGTCAACATGACGGCCGGGCTGGTGGCGGTCGCGTCATACCTGGTACGGCGTCTGCAGACCGGGTTCGTGCGCTCCTACGCGCTGACAATGCTGGCCGGCACGGTCCTGGTCATCGCACTCGTGATGGCGGTGCAGCTGTGAACGCGAACACCAGCGTGCCCTGGCTTAGCCTGCTGTGGCTGATACCGCTGGTCGGCGCCGGCTTGGTCATCGTGTTGCCGGCCCGCCAAGCTGGGCTGGCGAAGTGGACCGGCCTGGTGGTGAGCCTTGCGACGCTGGCGGTGGCGATCGTGGTCACCGTCGGGTTCGACACGACTCCGGTTGCCGCGCCCTACCAATTCGTCGAATCGCACGCCTGGATACCGGCATTCGGCGCGAGCTACACGCTCGGGGTGGACGGTATCGCGGTGATCCTGGCGTTGTTGACCGCCGGGCTGGTGCCGCTGCTGATGCTGGCCGGCTGGAACGACGGTGACGGTGCGCGCAGTGTGATGCGCAGCCGCGGCCCGCACGCATTTGCGGCGCTGACACTGACCGTTGAGGCGATGGTGCTGATCTCACTGGTCTCGCTGGACGTGCTGCTGTTCTACGTGTTCTTCGAGGCGATGCTGATCCCGATGTACTTCATGATCGGCGGTTTCGGGAACGGGGCGAAGCGCTCTCAAGCGGCCCTGAAGTTCCTGCTGTACAACCTTTTCGGTGGCCTGATCATGCTGGCCGCGGTCATCGGGGTGTACGTGGTGAGCTCCGGCGACGGCGCCTCCGGCGGCACCTTCGACTTCCGCGAACTGGTCTCGATGTTCTCCCCGGCAACCACCACCGTGGATCCGGGTGTCCTCAAGCTGCTGTTCGCCGGCTTCATGTTCGCCTTCGCGGTCAAGGCCCCGCTGTGGCCGCTGCACCGGTGGCTGCCCGACGCGGCGGTGGAATCCACCCCGGCGACCGCGGTGCTGATGATGGCGGTGATGGACAAGGTGGGGACGTTCGGGATGCTGCGGTACTGCCTGCAGCTGTTCCCCGACGCCTCAACGTATTTCCGTCCGGCCATCATCGTGCTGGCGGTCATCGGGGTGGTCTACGGCGCGATGGTGGCGATCGGCCAGCGCGACATGATGCGGTTGATCGCCTACACCTCGATCTCGCACTTCGGGTTCATCATTCTGGGCATCTTCGTGATGACCAGCCAGGGGCAGAGCGGCTCGACGCTGTACATGCTCAACCACGGGTTGTCGACGGCGGCGCTGTTCCTGATCGCCGGATTCCTGGTCGCCCGGCGCGACGGCGCGCGGGCGATCTCGGATTACGGCGGCGTGCAGAAGGTGGCACCGGTGATGGCAGGCACCTTCATGGTCGCCGCCATGGCCACCCTGTCGCTGCCCGGGTTGGCTCCGTTCATCAGTGAGTTCCTGGTGTTGATCGGCACGTTCAACCGGTATTGGGTGGCGGCGGCGGTCGGCTCCACGGCGCTGGTGTTGTCGTCGATCTACATGCTCTGGCTGTATCAGCGGGTGATGACCGGCCCGGTCACCCCAGGCAATGAACGCATCCGCGACCTGGTGCCACGGGAGTTGCTGGTCGTCACCCCGTTGATCGCGCTACTGCTGTTCCTCGGCTTCTACCCCAAACCCGCGCTGGACATCATCAATCCGGGCGTCGAGCACACCCTGACCACGATCGGTCAGACCGATCCGGCACCGCTGACCGCTGAGGGGGCGCACTGACCATGGCGGGCATGCCAGTTCCATCCGTCGAATACAGCCTTCTGCTGCCGCTGCTGATCGTTTTCGGCACCGCGGTGACCGGCGTGCTCTTCGAGGCGTTCATTGGGCGCCGGGCGCGTTACGTGATGCAGGTCCTGCTCGCGGTCGGCGGCCTGGCCGCCGCGTTCGCCGCCATCGTCGAGGTGGGCCGCGACCTGCCGACCGGCGGTCGCATCGCGGTGCTGGGCGCGGTGGCCGTCGACGGGCCGGCGCTGGTGCTGCAGGGCACCATCGTGCTGGTCGGGATCATGGCCGTGCTGTTCATCTCCGAGCGCAACATCGGCGCGGGCGTTCCCGAAGGTCCGGGCGCGGCGGCGGCGCCCGCAAGCCCCGTACACCCAGGTCTAGACGCGTTCACTCCGCAGGCGTCGGCGGTCCCGGACAGCGTCGCCGAACTCGACGCGGCGCGCGCCGGGGTGACCCAGACCGAGGTGTTCCCGCTGACCGTGCTGGCGATCGGCGGCATGATGGTGTTCCCCGCAGCCAATGACCTGGTCACCATGTTCGTGGCCCTGGAAGTACTCTCCCTGCCGCTGTATCTGCTGTGCGGGCTGGCCCGCTACCGCCGTCTGCTCTCGCAGGAAGCGGCGCTGAAATACTTTCTGCTGGGCGCATTCTCCTCGGCGCTGTTCCTGTTCGGCGCTGCACTGCTCTACGGCGCCACCGGGACGCTGACGCTGACGGATATCGGTGAGCAGTTGTTCGCCCACAGCAACGACCCGCTGGCGCTGATCGGCGCCGGCCTGCTCCTGGTGGGCTTGTTCTTCAAAGTCGGCGCGGTGCCGTTCCATTCGTGGGTTCCCGACGTCTACGTCGGTGCGCCGACGCCGATCACCGGCTTCATGGCGGCCGCCACCAAGGTCGCCGCATTCGGCGCGATGCTGCGGATCCTCTACGTCGCACTGCCGGCGCTGCATGACCACTGGCGGCCGCTGCTGTGGCTGATCGCGGTACTGACCATGGTGGTCGCCACCATCGCCGCGATCACCCAGACTGAGATCAAGCGGATGCTGGCCTACTCCTCGATAGCCCACGCGGGCTTTGTGCTGACCGGTGTGCTGTCCGCCATTCCGGCGGGTATCTCCGCGACGCTGTTCTATCTGGTCGCCTACAGCTTCTCCACGGTGGGTGCCTTCGCGGTGGTGAACCTGATCCGCAGCGCCAGCGGCGAAGAGGAACTCGACATGTCCCGGTGGGCCGGGTTGGGACGGCGTTACCCCGTTGTGGGCCTGCTGTTTTCGATGTTCCTGCTGGCGTTCGCAGGCATCCCGCTGACCAGTGGGTTCATCAGCAAGTTCGCGGTGTTCAAGGCTGCCGCCGAGGGTGGCGCGGCACCACTGGTGGTGGTCGGCGTGATCGCCAGCGGCGTCGCCGCCTACTTCTACGTCCGGGTCATCGTGTTGATGTTCTTCACCGACTCCCCCGCCGACCCACCGCACCTGGTGCTGCCCAGCGTATGGAGCAAGGCGGCAATCGCGCTGTGCGCCGCGATCACGGTGCTGTTGGGGGTACTGCCGCAGCCACTGCTCGACCTGGTGGACGCGGCAACGCAATTCGCGCAGTAATCCAGCCCGCCCGTCGCGCGACGGGTACATCATGGACAGATGCACGACGAGCCGATTCAGCAGCTGGTCACCATGCTGGACTACACCATGTTCGTGGTGACCACGGCGACCGATGAGCGCGCCTCGGGCTGTCTGGTTGGGTTCGCCACCCAGACCAGCATCGAGCCGCCACGGTTTCTGGTGGGAATGTCCAAGCGCAACCACACCTTCGAGGTGGCAGCCGAGGCCGAGCACTTGGCCGTTCACGTCCTGGCGCGCCGCGATATCGAGTTGGCCCGGCTGTTCGGCGGTCAGACCGGCGACGAGATCGACAAGTTCGCGCGCTGCTCCTGGCACAGCGGTCCGGCGGGAATGCCGATCCTCGACGATGCGCCGGCATGGTTCGTCGGCAAGACGCTGCGTCGGATCGACCTCGGCGACCACATGGGCTACCTGTTGGAACCCGTGGCCGGGTATGCCGCCCAAGGCGACCAGGACCTGCTGTTGCTCTCCGACATCGACGATCTCGAACCGGGCCACAGGGCGTGACCG
Source organism: Mycobacterium sp. SMC-15 (assembly GCF_045310925.1). Lineage (NCBI taxonomy): Bacteria > Bacillati > Actinomycetota > Actinomycetes > Mycobacteriales > Mycobacteriaceae > Mycobacterium > Mycobacterium sp. SMC-15. The sequence goes on from NZ_JBJIAJ010000004.1 coordinate 323,693, forward strand.
AGACGGCCCAGCAGATCAGCCCGGCTCGCGCAGGGGTAGACCTGCGGCGGTGTAGATCGCGTCGATGACGGTCATGTTCTCGATCGCGTCGTCGGGGGTGGTGCGTACCGGCACGCCACGCAGCACGGCGTCGGCGAACGCATCGAGTTGGTAGGCGTAGGACGCCCGATGGGTGAAACGCTCGACGCGCTTGCCCTTGGGCGAGCTGACCCGCAACCGGTGGAAGTACTGCGGCATCAGCGGGTTGAGCGCCCGCAGCTCACCGTGTTCGCCGATCACCCGGGCGCTGATCTGCAACAGGTTCGATGACCACAGCGAGCAGCGGATGCTCCCGGTGTGCCCGGCGGGAAACCGAAGCTGCGCACGCATGGCTCGGTCAACGAGTGGGTCACGCAGCTTCGCTTGCGCGGAAACGACTTCCGGGGTAGCTCCACCGAAGGTACGGGCCATATGCACGGCATAGCAGCCGGCGTCCATCAATGCCCCGCCGGCCAGCGCATAGTGATAGCGGATATCGGAGAAGCGGGGCAGCGGAAAGCTCAGTGCGGTGTGGACCTGCCGCAGCTCCCCCAGTTCGCCAGAGGCGATGATCTCTTCGATGCGCTCGGTCATCGGGTGGTAGCGGTAGTGGAATGCCTCCATCGCCACCCGGTCGGAGCCCGCGGCGACCGCGGCGATCTCGCGGGCTTCCTCGGCGTTGGCGGTGAACGGCTTCTCGCACAGCACGTGCTTGCCGGCGTCCAGTGCGGCGCGGGTCCACTTGCCGTGCAGGTGGTTCGGCAGCGGGTTGTAGATGGCATCGACCTCGGGGTCGGCGATCAGTGCGTTGTAGCTGTCGTGCACCCGGCCGATGCCGTGTTTGGCGGCGAAGGAACGGGCGCGGCCGATGTCGCGCGCAGCCACTGCGCTCACCACGACTTCTGGGTTGGCGGCGGCAGGTTTGAGCAGTGCATCCGGGGTGATCCGGGCCGCCCCGAGCACGCCGATCCGCAGCGCCGTCGTGGTGTCGGTCATGAGATGGTGCTGCGCTGCAGGCGGAACCCGGCCACCCGGCGACCGGGTTGGGCCGAGGTCGTCATGTCGACCACCCGGCGCGCCTGCTCGCGCACCGGTGTGGCCGGATCGAGCACCGACAGGTACACGTCGTGGGCGGCCAAGGACTCCGTCGCGACATCGAGGTAGGCCTCCACATCCTCGACATGGGTGGGCCCCGGGCCGCCTTGGAACAGCCAGCGCGGCTTGTCTGCCAGGGTGTCCCACGCATCGGTGACCGCGGCGGCGAATTCGATGTGGTCGCGCTGGTTGGGCATACCCGGCCCGAACTCCGCGCCGCCGTAGATCGCCACCACCACGTCGGGTCGCAACTCGCCGATCACCGCTGCGATCTTGGCGCGCAACTCTGGCGTGTTGCGGATGTTGCTGTCCGGGAAGCCCCAGAAGTCAACGTGAGAAACCCCGACGATGGCCGCCGCCCGCCGTTGCTCATCCTCGCGCAGCGGTCCCGCCTGCCCCGGCTCCATGCCGGCGATGCCCGCTTCCCCACTGCTGGCCAGGGCGTAGCGGACGGTCTTGCCGGCGGCGGTCCATTTCGCCACCGCGGCGGCGACACCGTATTCGGGATCGTCCGGGTGCGGCACCAACACCAGCAGCGACGCCCAGTCTTGCGGGAAGGGCAGCGGCTCGGTGGGCCCCACAGGTTGGGACATGGGTCTATGCCATCACACCGTGGGCGATGATGTCAGCGATCCGCTGCACCCAGTCATCGCCGAGGTCGTCGTCGGGGCGCAGCATCATGGCCAGCAGCGCCGCGCCGCCGATGATTTCGACCAGCCGGTCGGGGTCCACGCTTGGTCGCGCGTCACCGCGGCTCACCGAATCGGCCACCCAGTGGCGCATTACCTCGAAGAGTCCCTGGAAGCGTTCCAGGATGCGCGCGGTCAACTCGGCGTTGGTCGCCATGTCGGCGATCAGGCCGGGCAGCGCCGCCCGCACCACCGGGTTGGTGAACGCGTCGCGCGCACCGGCCATCATGGCTCGCAGGTCGCCGGCCGCATCGCCGGGCGCCGCGGACACCGCACTCGGCGGCACCGAGAACACGGCCTCGTGCACCAGCTCGGCCTTGCTGGGCCACCGGCGGTACAGCGCTGTCTTGGTCGTCCCGGCACGCTCCGCGACGGCCGCCAGGCTCAGATTCGTATATCCGACTTCGACAACCAGTTCCACGGCAGCCTGCAATATGGCAGCGTCGATGCGGGGGTCACGAGGTCGTCCGGCGCCGGACCCCTTGTCAACCGCTGAAGGTTCTGCTTTCATAACGCTACCTGTCGTATCGTAATTACCCTAACGGAGGATACAACCGTGGTCGAGCAACCGACTGTGGAAAAGGACGTCGGCCGGATCCAACGTTCTAGCCGCGATGTCACCACACTGCCCACGGTAATGTCTCGCTGGCTTGCCACCCAGTTGCCGGGCGCGGCCACGCCGGAGATCACCGTGGAAAGCGGCGTCGACACGAACGGCATGTCGTCGGAAACAATCATGCTCACCGCCCGCTGGACGGAAGACGGTGCCCCGGTCGAACAGCGCTGGGTGATGCGGGTGGGGCCCGCCGCCGAAGACGTCCCGGTGTTTCCGACATACCGGCTGGATCATCAGTTCGAGGTGATGCGGCGGGTGGGTGAGCTCACCGACGTCCCGGTGCCGAAGGTGCGCTGGCTCGAACCGACCGGAGACGTGCTGGACCGGCCGTTCTTCCTGATGGACCGGGTCGACGGCGAGGTGCCACCCGACGTCATGCCCTATACCTTCGGCGGCAACTGGTTCGCCGATGCGACAGCCGAGCAGCAGCGGACCCTGCAGGAGTCCACCGTCGAAGTGCTCGCCAAGCTGCACGCCATCGGTGATGCGGAGCAGACCTTCGCCTTCCTCGACGAGGGGTCGCACGGGGACACCGCACTGCGCCGCCACTTCGAGGGGGTACGGCAGTGGTACGAGTTCGCGGTGCCCGACATGGGGCGCTCGCCGCTGCTGGACCGCGCCCTGGCCTGGCTGGAGGACAACTGGCCCACTGACGTGGCCGGTGGCGAAACGGTGTTGTGCTGGGGCGACTCCCGGATCGGCAACGTGCTCTACCGCGACTTCCAGCCGGTTGCCGTGTTGGACTGGGAGATGGTGGCGCTGGGGCCCCGCGAACTGGACGTGTCGTGGGTCATCTTCGCGCACATGGTGTTCGAGGAACTCTCCGGGCTGGCGGGGCTGCCCGGGCTTCCGCAGGTGCTCCGCGAGGGCGACGTGCGGGCCACCTACCAGAAGCTCACCGGTGTCGAACTCGGTGACCTGCACTGGTTCTACGTCTACGCCGGGGTGATGTGGGCAATCGTGTTCATGCGCACCGGGGCCCGTCGGGTGCATTTCGGGGAGATGGAAAAACCGGAAGACCCCGAATCCTTGTTCTACCATGCCGGATTGCTGAAGAAGTTGATCGGAGAACAGAACTGATGCTGGGGCCACTCGACGAATTCCCGGTTCACCAACTGCCACAACCGATCGCCTGGCCGGGATCCTCGGATCGCAATTTTTACGACCGGTGCTATCTGAATGCCCACGACCGCACCGGGGACATCTTCTTGATCACCGGGTGCGGCTACTACCCCAACCTCGGTGTCAAGGACGCCTACGTGCTGGTCCGCCGCGGCGACACCCAGACCGCAGTGCACCTGTCCGACGCCATCGACCAAGACCGGCTCAACCAGCGCATCGGCGCCTACCGCATCGAGGTCACCGATCCACTGCGCTCCCTGCGGGTGGTCATGGACGAGACCGAGGGCATCGCACTCGATCTGCGCTGGGAGGGCCTGTTCGACCCGGTGCAGGAGCAGCGGCACATCCTGCGGACCGGCAACAGGGTGACCCTGGATGCGCAGCGCTTCGCTCAATTGGGCTCGTGGAGTGGGCAGATCGTGGTCGATGGCGAGGAGATCGCCGTCGACCCCGCGGTCTGGATCGGCTCACGCGACCGCTCCTGGGGCATCCGACCGGTCGGAGAACGCGAACCGGCCGGCCGTCCCGCCGATCCGCCGTTCGACGGCATGTGGTGGCTGTATCTGCCGATGGCCTTCGAGGACTTCGCGGTGGTGATGATCATCCAGGAGGAGCCGAACGGCTTCCGCTCGCTCAACGACTGCAGCCGAGTCTGGCGCGACGGCCGCGTCGAACAACTGGGTTGGCCGCGGATCTCCACTCGCTACCGCGCCGGCACTCGCATCGCCACCGGAGCCACCATCGAGGCCACCCGCCCGGACGGGACTCCGGTCGTGTTCGAGGTGGAATCCAAACTGCCGGTGCCCATTCACGTCGGCGGCGGCTACGGCGGCGACATCGATTGGCTGCACGGCGAGTGGAAGGGCGAGAAGTTCACCGAGCGCCTGACCTATGACATGACCGACCCGGGCATCCTCGGGCGCACCAGCTTCGGGATGATCGACCACGTGGGGCGCGCGGTGTGCCGCGAGGGCGACGCCGCCCCGGTCGAGGGTTGGGGACTCTACGAGCACGGTGTGCTGGGACGGCATGACCCGACGGGATTCCCCGACTGGGTCACCATGGCTCCCTAGCGCCTAGCCCTTAAGACAATTCGCTGACGATCGCCCCGATAACCGCCGGGGCGATCGGAGCCGCCTGGTAGATGCAGACGGTGTCGGCGATTCCGTCAACCCTGTCACGGATGTGCGCGGCCACCTGCGCCGGCGTACCGCACGCGGCGATGGTGTGCAGGATCTCGTCGGTGATCCGTGCACCCATCTGCGCCCATTGCCCCTGCTTGGACAGTGCGTTGAGTTCGGGCTGCAAATCCTGCCAGCCGTGTGCGGCCAGCACCGGGGCGTACGCCGGAGTCGACGCGTAGAAGCCGAGCAACATCCGGGTGGCGGCTTCGGCAGCCTCCCGCTCGGCATCGGTGGCACCGGTGGCCACGATGACTTCGGGCACCACCGCGAAATCCTCGGCACGCCTTCCCGCTTGGGTAAGCCCCGCATGCACCGCGGACATGGTGCTCTCATGCAGGAATCGCTTGGTGGAGAACGGCATCACCAGCAGTCCATCGGCGTGCGCGGCAGCAGCACGAGTCAGCCGCGGCCCCAGCGCGCCGACATAGATCGGTGGTGGCCCGTACGGGTTCGGCCCGGGGCTGAACGTCGGCGTCATCAGCGTGTGCCGGTAGTAGTCGCCGCGAAAATCCAAGCGGGCGCCGGTGTTCCAGGAATCGAAGATCGCCCGCAGCGCCGCAACGAGTTCGACCATGCGGTCCACCGGCCGGTCGAAGGCGGCGCCGAAACGCTTCTCGATCTGCGCACGCACCTGCGTGCCCAGCCCCAGGACGAATCGCCCGCCACTGAGCAGCTGGTGATCATTGGCCTGGTGCGCCAAATGGATCGGGTTGCGTGGGAACGCAATCGCAACATTGGTCATCAGGTCCAGGCCACCCACTCCGGCGGCCAGGGTCAGCGGCGCGAACACGTCGTGCGGGCCTTCGAAGGTGAAGACCCCGCTGACGCCCGCGTCACGCAGCTCGCGCGCCTGATCGACCACACCGGTCAGCCCGCTGAGGGCAGTGAGAACTTTCAACGCGATTCGCCGGGCCCTTATGAACTGATCTCGGAGCCGACCGCCAAGCCGCCCGCGGAACCAGTGGCCAGATCCACCAGGTCACGCAGCTCCCGATTCACCGCAGCGGGATGTTCGAGGATCGAGCAGTGTCCCCCGCTGACCTCGACGAACCGGGCGAGATTGGGTGCGGCGTCGGCGATCCGCTGTGAGGCCGCGAGCGGCAACAGCCGGTCCCGGGTGCTGCCGATGACCAGGGTGGGCACGGTCAGGCCGTCGAGGTTGATGAAGGACGCCGGACCGAGCGCGTCGATGAGCGCCCGCACCCAGTGGCCGCGGCTTGCGGCCGGTGTTTTGGCGAACAGGTCGCAGATCAACGAGGTGACCCAGGGGTCGGCCTCACCGCCTACCGCAAGCATGTGCACGAATCGCCGAACCGCCAGGTTCGCCGGGCCGACGATCGGCACGTTGCCGAACGCCAGCAACCCGCGACGAGCAGCCTCCACCCGGGCACGCTGCAGGGGCGGTGGCACCTGGAACAGTTCGACCTCGGCCAGCAGGTTGCCGATGGTGGTGTTGATCAGCGCTACCGCATCGGCACGTTCGTGCACGCGGTGCCGGTAGCGGTCCGACCACGCACTGATCGCCATGCCGCCCATCGAATGTCCGGCGATGACGGCACGTTCTCCCGGCGCCAGGGTGGCCTCCAGCACCGCGTCCAGGTCGGATGCCAGGTGCGTCAGGCTGTATCCACCGCGCTTGGGCACCCCGCTGCGTCCGTGGCCGCGGTGGTCGTAGGCGATCACCCGGTGATCGGCGCTCAGGTCGGCAATCTGATGTCCCCACACCCGGATGGCGCAGGTGATTCCGTGCGCCAGCACGATCGGGTAACCGTCGGCCGGCCCGAAGACCTGGGTGTGCAGCTTTGTTCCGTCAGCCGCCCGGACCGCCATGGTGCGGGCTGGCGGCAGCTCCGCCGGGAATGTGCCGACAATTCGCCGCCGACTGGACCGTTGAGCACTCATCGCCACCTCATCGGAAATGCGGCAACGCTGCCGCATCGCGAGCATACGCCTGCGTGGACTAGGTTTTCACCGAAAGGACTACTGACGAAGGGTTCGCCCATGCGCGCGGTACAGATTTCACAACTCGACGGACCGGCGGCTGCCCAGGTGGTCGACCTCGATGAGCCGGCCGGTGAGGGCCTGGTGGTCATCGACATCCACGCCGCCGGAGTGGCGTTTCCCGATGTGCTGCAGTCCCGCGGGCTCTATCAACACAAGCCGGAGCTGCCGTTCGTGCCGGGCGGCGAGGCGGCCGGTGTGGTGCGCAGCGCCCCGGCCGGCGCGCACGTACGCCCCGGTGACCGGGTGGCGGTATTGACCATGCTCAACGGCGGAATGGCGCAGGTGATCGCGGTGCCCGCCGCCCAGGTGTTCAAACTGCCGGACACGGTGTCGTTCGAGGCCGGTGCCGGTCTGCTGTTCAACGACCTGACGGTGCTGTTCGCGCTGACCACGCGCGGCCAGCTGACCGAAGGCGCCACTGTTCTGGTGCACGGCGCCGCCGGCGGGATCGGCACCTCCACGCTCCGACTGGCCGGGCCACTGGGGGCATCTCGGGTGATCGCCGTGGTCTCCACCGAAGCCAAGGCCGAGACGGCTCGAGCCGCCGGCGCCACCGACACGGTGCTCGCCGACGGGTTCCGCGAGGCGGTTGCCGAGCTGACCGGTGGACGCGGCGTGGACCTGGTGCTCGACCCGGTCGGCGGTGACCGGTTCACCGACTCGCTGCGCTCGCTGGCCCCCGGCGGAAAGCTGCTGGTGGTGGGCTTCACCGGCGGCGACATTCCGACGGTTAAGGTGAACCGGCTGCTGCTCAACAACATCGACGTGGTGGGTGTCGGTTGGGGTGCGTGGGTGATGTCGCATCCCGGCGAACTGGAGCACCAATGGGAGGTGTTGGAGCCGCTGCTGGCCTCCGGAGAAGTGGCCGCGCCGCAGCCGGATGTTTTTGGCCTCGACCGGGCCGCAGATGCGCTGTCCGCACTGGAGAATCGCACCGCGGCGGGCAAGGTCGTGCTGCGGATGCGCGACTGAGGGGCCCTGAGGTCTTAGCGGTCTTCGACGAGAGGAATTCCGATGCCGGACCAGCGTTCTTCGCACAGTGCCAGTGCACTGCTCGACGCCGTCGAGCAATCTCCGAAAGCTGTGGCAGTACACGATAAGTCGGCCTGGGTCGGAATCTTCGCCGCCGACGGGCAGGTGAACGACCCGGTCGGTTCGACCCCCCATGTCGGCACGGCCGCCATCGGGCGCTTCTTCGACACCTTCATCGCACCGAACACCATCGCCTTTGATGTGCAGCACGACGTGGTCGCCGGCATGTCGGTGCTGCGAGACCTCACGGTGCACACCACGATGTCGACCGGTGTCACCATGCATATCCCGATGCACCTGCGCTATGACCTGGTTTCGCAGGGACCGGACGGCTCGTTGAAGATCCAACGGCTGTTCGCGCACTGGGAGCTGCAGAAGATGGTCGGGCAGCTGCTGACCTCAGGAGGCCGCGGTCTGCTGGCCTCGGTGATCCTGGGACCTCAGCTGATTCGTCACCAAGGGCTTTCGGGCTGCGCCGGCTTCCTGCGCGGCCTTTCCGGGGTACGAAAGCGCGGAAAGCGTCAGGTCGAGAAACTCGTCGCGGCGCTGGGGCAGGGTGATGCCGCCGCGGTTTCGGCGCTTCTGACTCGGAATCCCACCTTGAGCCTGGACGGCGTCTCTGAGACGTCAGTTGCCGAATTTGTCTCAACAGTGCGGCATCTCTCGGTTGAGAAGCTCCTGGCCGCCGGGCATACCGTTACTGCGACCGTGCACCTGGACGGCAAGCGCGGGGTGGGATTGTTCGAGTTCTCCACTGACGCCGCCGACCGGGGCGCCATTTCCGCTGTCCGCCTCTATATCTGAGGCGGACAGCTACAGCACGCCGGGAATGATCGCCTTGCGATTGGGCGGGTAGTCGGGAAACTTCTGCTGATACCACTTGTGGGTGGCCATCGCCCTGGGCCCCAAGTTGGCGATGGAGAAAAACACGAAGATCAGGCCCGGCAGCGTCCAGGCCATGATCGCCCAGCCCGTCCACAAGATCAGCTCACCGAAATAGTTGCCCGACGACACCCAGCGATACACCCCGCCGTAGGGGATGCTGTACCCGCTGCTGCCATCGGCCCGCAGGCCGATCAGGATGCGGTCGGCCTGGAAATTGATCCCCCATCCGATCACAGCCACGGCGAGACCCAGGATGAAGCGGGGGTCGACGAACCAATGCTCCTGTTGCAAGTGCGGGGCCAGCGCCACGGCATAACCGTTGGCGAAACCGTTGACGGCGTTGAAGATGAAGCCGAATGCGATACCTGAGATCGGGAAGCGTTTGTCATCGCCCTTGCGGCTCAACGGATAGATCAACCCGCGGTAGAGATAGTGGCACTGCCACAGTGCATACAACACGATCGCCGGCGCCCCATGCGAGTGCGCCACCAGCCAGAACGTCACGGTAAAGGCCCACCACTGCGGGCATTCGAACATCAGCCAGCTGATCTTTCCTGGCAGCGTGAAGCGGTCATCCGGACTGGCGAAGCGGCCATAGGGGTTGGTGAACCAAAAGCTGCTGGCGAAGGTGACGATCGTCAGGACGATCAGGAAGACGATAGCGGCGTGGTACAGACCGGCCATGACGGAACCTTTCATCCAGGATGCTAGGCAGTAGTAGCACATACGGCCGGCGCGGTCGTGCTGCGGATGCGCAACTAGCCCCCGGAATCGTCCCGCCTGCCCGGCGCGAAGTAGTCGAACGCGGCACGCATGTCGCTGAGTTTGCCGTCGGTGCCCTGCAACGACAGCACTACGTGACCAAAGGATTTGGCCCCCAGCCTCTTGCGGCCGGCGAACTCGGACGCGTCGTTGAGGAACAGGTACGCCAGCTGCACCCGGCCGGAGTCCACGGTGGCGATGCGCTCGATGGCGCTCCACGGAATCACCCGGTTGCCGCTGCGCCGCCCGTAGACCCCTTCGGCGTCGACGCGGACCTCGGCCCCGGAAGAGAACAACCGCGCTACGAGAACCGCCAGACCGAACCCGAAAAAGCCGATCGCGATCCACCCGAAGACGTGCAGGGCCTGCGGCGACCAGCCACGGATGGGCCCCACCGGCCCGAATCCCCCGGCCAGCCACACCCCGCTCAGGACGAACGCCCCCGCGATAGCGAGCAGCGAGGCGATCTTGCGTCGGTCCGGATGCGCTTCGAACGGCATGTGACCTCCCCTGTCGACGGAGCCGACTCTAGTGCGCACCGGCGGGAGGCACCCCGCGAAGACGACGAGTTGCTAGGTGTCGCTGATGCGCGCCTTGAACTCCGGGCACTCCACCAAAGGCGTATGGGTGCAGGTCACGGCGTGCGTGAGGCTGTCCCGCATCCGGGTGAGGCGGGCGATCTCGTCATCGACTTGGCGGGCTTTCTCGGCCATTCGCGCACGTAACTCGGTGTCGCTGGGTGTGGCCCGCAAGAACCGCTCGATCTGAGCCAGCGTGAATCCGGCCGCTTTGGCACAGCCGATGAGGGCGAGCCGGTCGAGCACCGCCGGTTCGTAGGTGCGGCGAAGGCCGTTGCGTGCACCCGAATTGATCAGCCCGCGCCGCTCGTAGAACCGCAGCGCCGAGGACGCCAGGCCCGATCGACTCGCCACCTCCGCAATGTCCAGCATCGCCATCCCCTTGACTTGAAGCGTGGTTCAAGTCAGAGACTAGCGACGAACCGCCCCCGAGGAAAGGACACCGAGCGCCGTGCCACTACATCCGCAGGTCCAAGCCCATCTGGAACGCCTGGCCGGCAGCAACTTTGCCGACCTGCACACCTTCACCCCCGAGCAGGTCCGCCAGGCCATGCGGCTGATGACCCAAGCCGCCGGCAGCGGCGAAGCCGTCGCAGGCGTTCGCGACCGAATCATTTCCACGCCGGCCGGCGAGCTACCGGTTCGGATCTACCATCCACAGCCGGACGAACCGCGCCCCGTGATCGTCTTCTTCCATGGCGGTGGCTTCGTGCTCGGCGATCTGGACACCCACGACGGATTGGCCCGGGCGCTGGCCAATCGCTCCGGTCGTGTCGTCGTCTCGGTGGACTATCCCCTGGCCCCGGAGCACAAGTACCCGGCAGCGATCAATGCCGGTTTCGCCGCGACGCAGTGGGTAGCTGTCAATGCCGCCGAATTCGGAGGCGACGGCACAAACATTGCCGTCGCCGGTGACAGCGCCGGCGGCAACCTCGCCGCGGTGGTCGCGCTGATGGCACGCGATGCCGGCGGTCCGGCCATCGCACACCAGGTATTGATCTACCCGGACTTGGACTTTCGGCGATCGAACGTGTCCATCCAAGAGTTCGCGGGAAAGTACGGGAACATCAGCCGGGCGACCCAGCAATGGTTCATGAACCACTACCTCAACGGCGGCCACGAGAAACTCGATGCTCACGTCTCACCGCTTTTGGCCCCCGCTCTTGAACAGCTTCCACCGGCGCTCATCGTCACCGCTGAATACGACGCCCTGCGCGACGAGGGCGAACAGTACGGCGCCCGACTCCAGCAAGCGGGAGTTCCCACCACCGTCAATCGCTATGCCGGCATGATCCACGAGTTCATCCGCTGGCCGTTCGACGACGCCGCCCGGGCGCTCGACGACATCGCCGCCGGACTCCGAACCGCGCCCGTGGCTCCGCGCTGAGGCCCGTCGAACGGGGGCCGAGACAATATACGTTGCGTCTGGCCAGCTATCGCCTAGTCTGTTCACTGGACACTATGTCCAGTGAGATGTGATGACGCGAGGAGCACGAGGCGATGCCACCCACGGCCAGCTCCCTGGGACCGCAGCCGGCGAAGTACGACCCGCAGTGGGTGCGTGCGAAGTACGCGCTGGAACGCGACAAACGGATGCGCCCCGACGCCGTGGGCCAGTTCATCGAGGTCACCGCCGATTTCTCGCACTACGCCGACGATCCGTGGACGCAGCGCATCGATCGCCTTCCGGTGCACGACCACGTCCAGGTGGCGATCATCGGCGCGGGTCTGGGCAGCCTGATCGCCGCCGCGCGGCTGCAGGAAGCCGGGATCGGCGACATCCGGATGATCGACACCGCCGGCGACTTCGGCGGCACCTGGTACTGGAACCGCTACCCCGGGGTGCAGTGCGATGTCGAGTCCTACATCTATCTGCCGCTGCTCGAAGAGCTGAACTACGTGCCCACCGAGCGCTACGCACACGGCCCGGAGATCCGAGAGCACCTGCAGAACATCGCCAAGCACTACCGCCTGTACGACAACGCCTTGCTGGGCACCACGGTCACCGGCCTGCGCTGGGACGACGTGGCCAATCGGTGGCACATCACCACCGATCGCGGCGACGCATTCACCGCCACGCTGGTCGCCGTCTCCCCCGGATCGCTCACCCGACCGAAACTGCCGGGTATCGCGGGCATCAACGAGTTCCGCGGGCACACCTTCCACACCAGCCGCTGGGACTTCGGCTACACCGGCGGCGACGAATCCGGTGGGCTGACCAAGTTGTCCGACAAGCGCGTCGGCGTCATCGGCACCGGTTCGACGGGGCTGCAGTGCATCCCGCACCTCGGGGAATGGGCACGCCAGCTCTACGTCTTCCAGCGCACCCCGAGCACCGTCGCGGTGCGGGGCAACCGGCCCACCGACCCGGCGTGGGCGGCGAGCCTGCAGCCGGGTTGGCAACGCGAACGCATGGAGAACTTCACCCGGGTCACCTGCGGGGTGGAGATGGACCTCGACCTCACCAATGACGGCTGGACGCAGAAGGCCCTGGAACTGAGCGAGCCCGCGGTGCTGCGCGAGACTCAACGCCTCGGTCGCCAGATGACTCCCGCGGAGATCGCCGACTTCCTGTTCCACGCCGATTATGTGGCGATGCAACGGTTGCGCGCGCGGATCGATGACACCGTGCGCGACCGCGAGACCGCCGAATCGCTCAAGCCGTGGTATCGGCTGAACTGCAAGCGCCCCGGCTACCACGACCAGTACCTCGATACGTTCAACCGGGACAACGTCGAGTTGGTGGACACCGACGGGCGCGGGGTGGATCGGTTCACCGAGACCGCCGTCGTGGTCGACGGGGTCGAATACGAACTCGATGCGCTGGTCTTCGCGACCGGTTTCGAGGTGGGCACCGAATTCACCCGTCGGCTCGGCTTCGAGATCGTCGGCCGCGACGAAGTGCGCCTGAGCGACAAGTGGGCCAAAGGCATGCGGACGTTGCATGGCCTGCAGACCCACGGTTTCCCCAACTGCTTCTTCCTGGGCTACACCCAATCCGGGGTCTCCCCCAACTACACCCACACCGCCGAGGAGCGGGCCCGCCATTTCGCCTACCTGGTCGGCACGTTCGTGCAGCGGGGCGCGGACACCATCGAGGCCACCAAGACCGCTGAGGACCAGTGGCTGGCCGCGATGGACGAAGCGTCGGAGAAGCCCAAGGCCTTCTACGCCGAGTGCACGCCGAGTTACCTGAGTTCCGAGGGCGATCGGGAGAATCCGCACGGCATGCTGTCGACCAATTTCGGGGGCAAGCCGGTCGATTTCTTCGAGATGCTGAGCGCGTGGCGCTCTACCGGTCGGTTGGAGGGGGTGATCCTGAAATGACCTCCACCGCCCCGCGACTCACGATGCGCGACCGGCACCGCGCCATGACCCGCGACCACATCATGGCCGCCGCGCTGGAGGCGTTCGCCGAACGCGGCTATGTCGCGGTGACCATCGACGACATCGTGCGCCGGGCCGGGATCGGGCGGGCGACGTTCTATCTGCACTTCGACTCCAAGGCAGCGGTGCTGCGCGAACTGCGCAATACCCGGATGACCGTCTGGTCCCAACAGGACGCCCCGCGCGGCGGCAGAGCGGGACGGCCGTCGATCAAGGCCTTCTTCGAGAAGGTGGTCGACTTCTACACCTCCGCGCCCCAGCTCTACATGGCACTGCATCAGGCGCGGGCGGCCGATCCGGAGTTCGCCGCGGCGCACCGAGCGACCATGGAGGCCAACGTCACCGAGTGGATCGAAGCCGACGCCATGCCCGGTGCCACCGAGGACCAACTGCGGCTGGCCATCGCGATGATGTACACCATGGTCGACTCGTTCATGCACCTGTGGCTGGTCGACGGCTGGCCGCTGGAGCGCGAGGCCGCCATCGATGCGATGACCGACGCGTTGCACGCCACCATGCGCTGAAAACGCCGGCTCGAGCGGCCGCGCCATTTATCGTGGCACAACGCACGAGCGATCGCGGTGCGAGCGGTTTTTCAGACGAGAGGCTGGCCCGATGACCGAGCTGCGGGCAGATGGCGTGATCACCGAGCGACCGACACCACGCCGAGGCGTCATGCAGTCGCTCACCGGGCTCAGTGTCCGCTACGTCGAGCGCCTGATGCCCGACCCGTATCTGTTCGCGGTGATCCTCACGTTGATCGTCGCCGGGCTGGTCGCTGCATTGGTGCGCGGAGCGTCGGCCGGCGGCATGCTGCACGCGTGGTACGCCGGGGTGTGGGGCCAGCAGAACATCTTCACCTTCGCCTTCCAGATGGTGCTGATTCTGGTGACCGGCTACACGCTGGCCGAGGCGCCCGTGCTGAAGCGGGCCATCGTCCGCATCGCGGCGCTGCCGCGCAGCCAGGTGCAGGGGGCGCTGCTCTGCTTTACCGTCAGTGCCGCTGCGTCCCTGCTGAACTGGGGCCTGGGGCTGGTGGCCGGCGCACTGGTCGCCCGGCAGGTGGCGCGGCGTTTCCCCGACTCGCATTTCGGCTATCTGATCGCCGCGGCGTTCATGGGTTTCATCGTCTGGACGCAGGGGCTCTCGTCCTCGATCGCGCTGGCCAACACCGATGCCGGCAGCCCCATCAACGTAATCCATAAGATCGCCGGATTCACGGTGCCGTTGAGTCAGACCATCTTTCAGCCGTACAGCTGGCTGTCGGCGATCATCGTGCTGGGGGTGCTCGCGCTCGCGGTGTGGCGCATGGAGCCGGCTGATGCTCTTGCGCCGGATCCCGCGGTGTTCGAGGAAGAGCCGGAGATCGCCGACCAGCGCAGCACGACGTTCGCCGAATGGCTGGAGAACCAGTGGATCCTCAATGTGCTGCTGTTCGCGGCGGGCATCACGTATTTCGTGGCCAGTGGCTTCGCGCTGAACATCTCCTCGATGATCATGCTGTTCACCATCACCGCCGCCCTGTTGCACCGCACGCCGATCCGCTTCATCCGCGCGTTCACCGGTGCGGCCAATGTATCGGGCCCCCTGCTGCTGCAGTATCCGCTCTACGGCGGACTGGTGGGGCTACTGGCGTACACCGGCGCCGAGGGGTCCAAGCCGCTGCAGACGCTGTTGGCCCAGATGCTGGTCAATGGCGCCACGGAATACACCTTGCCGTTCCTGACATTCATCGGCTCGGTGATCATCAGCCTGTTCGTGCCGTCCGGCGGCGGACACTGGGCGGTGCAGGGCCCGATAGCCGTCGACTCCGCCCTGGCGATCGGCCAGCAGTCACCTGCCTATCTCGGGTTGGTGTCCATGGCCGTGGCCGTCGGCGAGGGGGTTGCGAACATGATTCAGCCGTTCTGGCTGCTGCCCCTGCTGGCGATCGCGAAGCTCAATGTCCGCCAGGTGATGGGCTTTACCATCGTGGCGTTCTTCGTCGGGTTGGCGGTGCTGGGGGCGATGACGCTGGTTGCGCCGTGGGTAATTTGACGGCGGGCCTCGCCATTTCCTTGATATCTGCTCGTGCGTGTCCGATGCTCGTAGGGAGTCCTGGCCGCGAAGGAGTAGACGGCATTGAAGACACCGGAACCCGACAGGGTGGACAGGATCGCCACCGCGCTGCGGTCTTGCTACGACGCGATCGAAGCCCTGTGCGCCGATCTCAGCGACGCCGAGTGGGCGGCTCAGTCACTGTGCCCGGACTGGACGGTCCAGGACGTGATCAACCACGTCACCAGTATCGAAGCGGTGCTGGTGGGGTGGCTGCCCGACGACGATCGCACCCCGCCGCCGTTCGAGAAGGCCGCCGATTTTCTGCGCGACGCCGACACCGACACCGACCGCGCGGCGTACCGCGAACTGGTGCGCGGGATCTATGACCGTCGCCGACGCGACCTGGCCGCGTTGTCCGACGCGGATCTGATGCGGCCGTCGTGGACTCCGGTCGGCCCCGCCACCTACGGGCGGTTTCTGGAGATCCGGGTCTTCGACTTCTGGGTACACGAACGAGACATCACCACCCCGCTGGGGCGCACAACCGACGACACCGGCCTGGGAGCCGAAATCGCACTAGCCGAGGTAGCCGGCTCCTTGGGCTACATCGTGGGCAAGAAGGTGGGTCTTCCCGACGCAAAGAGCATCACCTTCGACCTCACCGGACCCATCACGCGCCAGTTGCATGTCGCTGTGGATGGCCGAGCCAAAGCTGTTGACCACCTAGATAATCCGGATGTAACGGTGGCCACCGATTCCACGACCTTCATCCAACTGGCGTGCGGGCGCGTCGACCCGCAGGCCCAGATCGACTCCGGCGCCGTCACCTGGACGGGCGATAGCGAACTCGGCGACCGCGCCGCCCGCAATCTGAGGTTCACGATGTGACCAGTCGCCCGGATTCGGTGGACTTCCACTTCGATGTTATGTGCCCGTACGCCTACCAGACTTCGCGGTGGATCCGGGAGGTCCGCGACCTGACGGGCCTGACGGTGAACTGGCGCTTCTTCAGCCTGGAGGAGATCAATCGCCAAGACGGCAAGAAGCATCCCTGGGAACGCGAGTGGTCCTACGGCTGGTCGATGATGCGCATCGGGGCACTGCTGCGTCGCCAATCGATGGCCGACGTCGATGCCTGGTACGAGCGCGCCGGCCGCGCCTTGCACGTTGAGGGCCGCAAGCCGCACGAGAAGGCGGTCGCCCACCATCTGCTGGCAGAACTCGGATTCGACCCCGGACTCGTCGACCGGGCGATCGCCGACCCGACGACCAGCGACGAGGTACTGGCCGACCATGAGCGGGTGGTTGCCGCCGGCGGCTACGGCGTGCCCACGCTGTTCTTTCCCGACGGGCAATGCCTTTTCGGGCCGGTGCTCATCGATCCGCCCACCGGCGACGCTGCCCTGCGACTATGGGACGTCCTTGTCGGCTGGACCGAGTTTCCGCATCTCTACGAACTCCAACGGCCGAAGACGCCCGCCGACGAACAGCGCATTGCCGAGACGTTCCGACCGTATTTGGAAGCGCGGGACTGGGTGTCGATCGACCGCGGAGAGGTGATTACCTTCACCGATCTCGAACGCGGGCAATGCGCGTCAGATGAACCCTAGGCGCCAATGATCATCATTGCGCCGGAACAAGACCCGGCAGCAGCCGACCCTGGCCGATATGGCCGAGTTCACTGCGCTAAGAGTCGAACCGCGCTCCGAAACCGGCATGGGCGACGGTGGCCGTCGCGAGCGTCTGCCCTTTCGGTTCACCATGGTGGGCGGTGAACAGAATGTCGAAGCAAGGGAATTCACGCCCTGCTCGTTGTTTATCAGTGGACCGCGCCCCCCCGGAAGTCCGTGCTACCGTCAGTTACGCACATCTTTCTTGATGCGCTTGGAAAAATGAGAGAAGTTAAGTAATGGCACAGGGCACTGTGAAATGGTTCAACGGCGAAAAGGGCTTCGGCTTCATCGCCCCCGATGGCGGAGCGCCTGACGTCTTCGTTCACTACTCTGAGATCGGTGGCGGCGGATTCCGCACGCTCGAAGAGAACGCTCGGGTTCAGTTTGAGGTACAGCAGGGTGCGAAAGGTCCACAGGCTGTGGGCGTTTCGGTAATCTAATCGAACACGCAGACTTCAAAAGGCTGTCGCAGCGCAAGCTGCGACAGCCTTTTTTGTTGTCTATGCGCTGGGCTTCCGTCCGTGACACGCGTGCACGACGGATGGCGCCAAGAATCTCGGTCATGACCACGGCGCCGCAACAGAAAACCTGCCCCGGCAGTTCAGAGCGGCACCGATACCTGCCGAAAGGGGCCACCTCGGCGACGCTCTGCGACACGACGCCCATCGCAACGCCGGGGACCGCCCACCGACGCCACCACCCCACGACCGGATGCGAGCTGACATCGTCGACAAGGCCGGATCAGTGACACCGCGCCCGAGTCATCAACGCCGCCACCGGCAAAGTCCTACGCGACTTCGCCCTCGAACCCACCAGGGGCTACCAACCCACCGGCGCCCCAAGGCCCCAAAAGAAAAAACCGCAGACCCAGAGTAGGTCCGCGGCCATTCCGATGTCCTACGACATCACATTAGTAGCGGGGACAGGATTCGAACCTGCGACCTCTGGGTTATGAGCCCAGCGAGCTACCGAGCTGCTCCACCCCGCGTCGGTATCTATGAGATTACCGAACGATGGCCTGGGCACCAAATCACCTGTTGCCGGCGCCGGAACCAGGATCGGCTGCCCAGAATCAGGGGGTAACGTAAATTAACAAAATCCCCCTCCTGCCGGATCGGCGTCGCCGCTCCGCAAACCCGTCGCACCACCCGCCTCGGCCCAATCCTGGCGCTATGCACCCAGTTCAAGGCCGGTTTACCTGTGCCGAATCGCGCGCGGAAAGCCGCTCCGCCTGCCGCGGTAGCCAATCCCTCGGGTCCCGGGGATCCGGCAAAACGGGAAAGCAAAATTAACTTTTCTCTTGCAGGCCCGACCCCTCCGTGGCATGCTGCTCGCACAGCGCCAATTGAGTCCTGCATCACATCCCCCGCCGCCCCCGGCGGGACCACAGAGTCGGGAGAGACTACGGATGCCTGGAATCGTCGACGGCATAGGTCGTCTACTGAGCTATCGGATGAGCGTCGGAGAACTGATCGGGCTGGGCCTGATCCTCGGTACGCCCTACCTGATCATCGGGCTGATCTGGTCGTTGACCCACACCGCGCACCTGCACGACATGCAGGGCGCGGACCTGGTGGTGTCCTTCCTCGGATCGATCGTGTCGTGGCCGGTGCTGTTGGTCGCCAACGTCTGCATGCAGTGACCCGATGTCTGTATCGGAATCCACCCGTCGCCTGATTCACCTCGCTGATCAACAGATGGCCGGCCGGCCGGGCCTACGGGCCGTGGTCGATTGGCTCCTGCAGTACCTGAAGAACCACCCGGTCCAGTCACTGGGCACCGGCGGCAGCCAGGTGGTGCTCGGGGTCCGGGCCATCCAGTACCTGTTCGTCGACCTGTTCCGCGGACGCTTCCTGGTCGGCGACTTCATCGACCAGACGGCGTTCGTAGCCAATGCCGCGTTTCTGCCAACGGTTTTCGTCACCATCCCGGTGGGCGTGACGCTCTCGATCCAGTTCAGCGTGCTGGCCGGCCAAGTCGGCGCCTCCTCACTCGCCGGTGCGGCCACCGGATTGGTGATCATCCGTCAGGCCGCGCCCCTGGTCGCCGCGATGCTGCTGGCGGTGGCTGTGGGCTCCGCGGTCTGCGCCGACCTGGGATCGCGGACCATGCGCGAAGAGATCCAGGCCATGGAGGTCATGGGGGTCTCCCCGGTACGGCGCCTGGTGGTTCCCCGGCTGGCCGCGCTGATGACCGTCGGCGTACTACTCACCAGCATCACGTTTTTCGTCGGCTACGTCGCCGGCTACATCTTCAACGTGTTCCTGCAGAACGGGACCGCGGGCTCGTTCATCGCGACGTTCTCCTCGTTCTCCGACGTCGGCGACATGTGGCTGGCATTCGCCAAATCCATCGTCTTCGGGATGATCGTCGCGATCGTGAGCTGCCAGAAGGGCCTCGACAGCCACGGTGGGCCGGCTGGAGTCGCCAACTCGGTGAACGCCGCAGTGGTGGAGTCCATCCTGCTGTTGATGTTCGTCAACGTCGTGATGAGCCAGCTTTACGTGATCCTGTTCCCCAGGCAGGCGCTGTAACCATGGTCATTCCCAGCGTCTTTGAGATCCCCGGGCTGCGACCGATCACCGGCCTGTTCAGCGGGGTCTTCGTGGCCGTGGCCCGCGCCGGTCACTTGGTGCATTTCTTCGGGCGCACGCTCGCATCCATCCCGACCATGCTCCGGCACTACCGGCGCGAGATGCTGCGACTGCTATCCGATATCGCCTGGGGCAACGGGTCGATCGTCGTCGGCGGTGGCACCATCGCGGTCGCCCTGGCACTCGGGGCGATCGCCGGCGCACTGGTTGCCGTCGAGGGCTACAACGTACTGGACCTGCTGGGTTTGGGGCCGGCCACCGGCCTGATCTCGTCATTCGCCACCACTCGCGAACTCGCCCCGATCATGGTGGGAATGGCGTTCATCGCCCAGGCCGGTTGCCGGTTCACTGCCCAACTCGGAGCGATGCGGATCAACGAGGAGATCGATTCGCTGGAAGCGATGGCGATCAACCCGATCCCGTTCCTGGTCACC
Organism: Mycobacterium sp. SMC-15; assembly: GCF_045310925.1. Classification (NCBI taxonomy): domain Bacteria; kingdom Bacillati; phylum Actinomycetota; class Actinomycetes; order Mycobacteriales; family Mycobacteriaceae; genus Mycobacterium; species Mycobacterium sp. SMC-15. The sequence goes on from NZ_JBJIAJ010000004.1 coordinate 343,806, forward strand.
ACCCGGGCCGTCGCCTCGGTGATCGCGGTGGTGCCGCTGTTCCTGGTGGCGTTGGGTATCGCCTACCTGTCCTGTCAGTTCTCGGTCATCCTGATCTCCGGGCAATCCAACGGGTCCTACCTGCACTACTTTTCGCTGTTCGTCAACGGCCGCGACGTGCTGTACGCGACGTTCAAGGCCACCGTCTTCGTGTTCGTGTCCTCGACCATCCAGAGCTACTACGGCTTTATCGCCTCGGGCGGACCGGCAGGCGTCGGTGTCGCCGCCGGACGCGCGATGCGCACCAGCGTCACCGCCGTGGTCGTGGTGAACATGTTCCTGACCATGGCGCTGTGGGGTGTCGAATCCGGCGCCAGGTTCGGAGGTTAGGCGATGCCGAACTCGTTCGACAGCGATCCGCGCGGGCCCTCCAACCTTCGGGTATTCGTGCTGGGCGTCGTCTTCATCGTCATCGCCGTCGTGACCGCGACGCTGATGGTCGCCAAATCCCAGGGCAAGCTGGACAACCTGGTCCGCATCGATGTGCGGCTGTCCAACATCGGCGATGGGCTGCCGCCGCGCTCCGACGTGAAATACCACGAACTTCTGGTCGGTTCGGTCGCCGACATCACGCCCTCCACCCACGGACTGCCCAACGAAGTCCACGTCGTGCTCAAACCCGAACACGCGGCCAAGATCCCCAGCACCGTCACCGCACGCGTCGTGCCAGCCAACCTGTTCGCCGTCTCCGCGATCCAGTTGGTCGACAACGGTGCCGCCCCCGACCATCTGCGGTCGGGTTCGGTGGTCCTCGAAGACCAGTCGCTGCCCACCGTGCTGTTCCAGAACGTGCTGAACAAGCTGCGCCAATTGATCAGCCCCCTGGGCCGCAGGCCCGACGACACCACTGTCGGCGTGATCGCCGCCCTGGGCACCGCGACCCACGGCCGCGGCCAGGAGCTGACCGACACTGGCCACAACCTGAACGAGATTATGGCGCAACTCAACTCCGTCGTCGCCACCGACGACGCCGATCCGACCACGCTGTCGGCACTGTCGGCGGCGGCCGAGGGCCTACAGCGCGTCTCCCCGGAACTGTTCGACGCCCTGGACCGATCGATTCAGCCGATGGCCACCATCGCCGAGAAGGGGCCGCAGCTGTCCAGCCTGCTCACCGGCGGAACCGACACCGCGACCACGGTGGCGAACGCCCTGGAGAACCAAACCGAGCGGATGATCACCATCACCAGCCAGTTCACCCCCGCTCTCGGGGTGATCGCGGATCACGCCGGCGAATTCCACGGTGTGTCAACCAAATTGCAGACCCTGGCCAACCGGGTCTACGACGTCATCTGGGATCCCAACGAGAAGCTCCTTCAGGTCAAGGCGGCCATCGCCCTGACGCCCAGCCGCACCTACGTCCGCGCCGACTGCCCCCGCTATGGCGAGCTGGCCGGACCGAGCTGCGCCACCGCACCGGAAGTGCCCACCGCCCCGGACCTTTTTCCCGCGTTGGGTTCCCAGGGCGTCTCCCCTACCCCGGGCATGACCGAGAACCGGCCGAACCTCACCCCACCCCGGCACTCGATGCCCGGCGATCCGCAGGGACCACCGATCCCCCCGCCGCCCGGACCACCGCCGGCGGAAGTCCCCACCGCCGCGCCGGCGGGCGCGGTCATCGGCGGCAACGTCGGCGTGGTGGGCAGTCCGCAGGAAAAGCTGCAGATCAGCCGGATCACCGGGCGTTCCGACACCCCCACGGTGCTGCTGCTGGCACCGCTGTTGCGGGGCAGCACGGTGCGCCTGAGCCAAATCGTGAAAGAAGGTGGCCGGTGAGGAGTCGTTCTAAATCGGTGATCGGCATGGCCATCTTCACCAGCTTCGCCCTGACGGTCACCTGGATGGTTTACAACACGTTGCGCCGCGACATCGCCGGGCCCACTTACAGTTACTCGGCGATCTTCAGTGACGCGTCCGGCATGGCGCCGGGCGACGATGTGCGCGTCGCCGGGGTGCGGGTCGGGCGGGTCGACCGGGTGAAACTGCACGGCACCGCGGCCCAAGTGCAGTTCCGCGTGCAACGCAGCCAGCAGCTCTACCGGAACACGATTGCCTCGGTGACCTACCAGAGCATCATCGGGCAGCGCTATCTCGGACTGGCTCAAGGGCCCGGCGACAATCACGAGATCCTGCCCAACCACGGCCAAATACCGATCGAACGCACCAACCCATCACTGGACGTCTCCTACATGCTGAACGGATTCGAGCCCCTGTTCGCCGAGCTGGACCCCGAACAGGTGGACAACATCAGCAACGCGACAGTTCTGGCCCTGCAAGGCAATCACGCCTCCATGCTGACGTTGATCACCCAGGCCTCGCAGATGGCCGAAACCTTTGCCGGCCCGGACGAAGTGCTCAGCACACTCATCACAACCCTCAATCAGCTGATGACCGATCTGGCCAAACAGAGCACCAACATGGAGAACATGATCCGCCAGTCGCGCGACACCATGGTCACGCTGGCGAATCACCGTGAACCGTTGGTCGACTCGGTGGGCTCGATCAACGCCACCATGGCGCGACTGTCCACCATCGTCGACAACATCACCCCGGATCTCGAAGAGTTCATCGCGCGCCAGCCCGGCCTGCTCAACTACGGGGTCAACGACGGCCGCGAACGCTTCGCCTACATGGCGGCCAACCTCCCGTACGTGCTGCAGGGGCTGGCCCGGATCACCCAGAGCGGCACCTACAGCGACGTCTACGCCTGCGAACTGGACTTCGGCCTGTGGCGCGGCCTGTTCCACTGGTTCCGGGCCTTCGTCGGCGCGGCCACCGCCAGCGAAGGCCTCGCCCACCAGCATTCGGCGGCGTGCCGATGAACCTGATCCCCACCGCGCTCAGACGCCCCATCGAATCGTTCAGCCGACCCTGGATGGGCGTCATCTCGATCGTGATCATCGTCGCCGTGCTCACGGCCACCGTCGTCTACTCGGGCCTGGGCATCGGAAAGACCCGCTACCAAGGACAATTCGCCCAGGCAGCCCAGATCCGCTCCGGCGCCGTGGTGACTATCGCCGGCGTCAAGGTCGGCACCGTTGAACGCGTCAAGCTCGCCGGCGACCACGTGGTGGTCGGATTCAACGTCGAGCGCGGCGTACCGCTGGGCGCCGACACCCGCGCCGCGATCAAACTGACCACCATCTTGGGGTCGCGCTATCTCGAACTGTCACCGGCCGGCACCGGACAGCTGCAGAATCGAACGATCACCCTGGCGCACACCCAGGTTCCCTACGATCTGCAACGCACCCTCGCCGGGGCGACGCGCACCCTGGGGCCGGTGGACGCCAACCGGTTCGTCGACTCGCTGAACGTGCTCAACGCCAATCTCGGTGGGGTGGCCGAGGAACTGCCGCAGGCGCTGACCAACCTGCAGGCGATGGCCGACATCCTCGCTGATCGCCGCGAGCAGCTCGGCACGCTGCTGACCAACACCGAAACGCTCACCACCATGCTGCGCGGCCAGCGGGCCAACCTCGGCGCCCTGGTCCTGCAGGGCCGTGATGTGCTGCGCGAGATCGCCACCCGCCGTGCGGCCGTGCAGCAACTGTTCGCCAGCGCCACACTACTGGTCGACCGCACCCACGGAATCCTGCGCGATGAGACGGCCGTCAACCAGATGATCCGCGACTTCGATGAGTTCATGAAGATGACCGCCGATCACGACGCATTGCTGCGCAGCTTCCTGCAGTCGACCCCGGTCGCGCTACGCAACTTCGCCAACGCCACCGGCAGCGGTAATGCGGCCGACGTCTTCTTGCCGGCCGGCATCTTCGTGGACTCCTGGATGTGTGCCCTGAGCGGACGCGCCAGGCAGTTCAATCTGGTCGAGTACTTCAAGGACTGCGAATGAGTCGCGCTGTGAAGCTCTACGTGCTCGCCGGTGCGGCCGCCCTCGTGTTGGCCGTGACCGGCGCCGCGGTGGCGCCGCAGTTGATCCCCGACCTGCCGCGGCTGTCCCTACACAAGATCCGGGTTACCGCCCAATTCCAGGACGCGGTTGGGCTTTACACCGGCAACGGGGTGTCGGTGCTGGGCATGGACGTCGGCAAGGTCACCAGCATCACCCCCAAGGGCAGCTACGTCGAGGTAAAGCTCGCAATCGACGCCGGCGTCGATATTCCGGCCGACGCCGAAGCCGTCACCGTCTCTTCCTCGGTGCTCACCGACCGGCATGTCGAGCTCACCCCGGCCTATCGCGGCGGACCCAAGCTGCGCAACGGCGACGTGCTGAGCCTGGACCGCACCCGCACACCCGTCGAGTTCGAACGGACCCTGGCGATGATGGACAAGTTGGGTAGCGCGTTGCGCGGCGACGACAACAACCAGGGCCCGCTGGGCGAGTTCGTCGCGCTCGGCTCGCAGATCACCGTCGGCAACGGCCCAGACATCAAGGCAACCCTGGGCCGGCTCTCTGACGCCCTGCGCGTCGGGTCGGACAAGGGCGCGCGCAGCAAGAAGACCATTCAGACGATCATCACAGGCGTCGCCGAGCTCAGCGAGTCGGCGTCGAGAAACGACGCCGCATTGCGTGAATTCGGCTCCTACATCCACCAGCTCAGCGACATCCTGGCCGCCGAGAACCTGGGCGCCGGAAGCACCGGAGCCAAGATCAATCGGCTGCTCGCCGAGACCTCGCGGCTTCTCGAGGGCAACTCCGACCGGCTGCGAGAGGCCTTCTCCGGTGTTCGCACGGTCGCCACCACGCTCGCCGACAACGAACGCGACCTGCGCGAGATCCTCGATGTGGGACCGCTGTTCGTCGACAACTTCTACAACGTCATCGACGAGAACGCGGGCAGCCTGCGATCGCACCTGCTGCTCGGCAAGACCTTGTTCAACAGTCAGTTCGGCAAGGAGGTCTGCAACCTGATGGGCCTCAAGCAGCTCGCATGCGCGACCGGAACGGCGCAGGACTACGGGCCGGACTTCGGGCTGGGCAGCATGCTCGATCTGATGCAGGACGGGATCGGTGCGCAGCCATGATGCGGTCGACGAGATGGGTGCGTGGGGCTCGTGCGGCGCTGGCGATCGCGACCGCACTGCTGACGGTCGGATGCGGCCTGGACCTGGAGAGTGTGGCCCTGCCCGCGCCCGGCGGCGGCGGGCCGTACTACACCATCACCGCGGTCTTCTCCGACGCCCTGAACCTTCCGGAGAAGGCCAAGGTGCGGCTATACGGGGCGCAGATCGGTGAGGTGGAATCCATTCGGGCGCAGGACTTCAACGCCTACGTCACCATGCGGATCAAATCGGCCGTACCGCTGTATGCCGGCAGCACCGCCGAACTACGCTCGGCCACCCCACTCGGCGACATCTTCGTTCAGATCTGGCCCGACAAGAAACGGCCCGAGGACGCCCCGCTGCTGCACGACGGCTCGCTACTGCCCCTGGAATCAACCGCCAACGCTCCCACCATCGAAGAACTGATCAGCTCGATGGCGATGCTGGTCAACGGCGGCACGGTGCGCCACCTGGTGTCCATGCTCAACGGCGCGGGCAAGGCCGTCGGCGGGCGAGGCGAGAAGCTCGGCCTGCTACTGGACCAGACCGCGACCCTGTTGTCCCGAATGAGCGCCCGGTCGCAGCAGTTGGATCTGACGCTGCGGAGATCCTCGGAGCTGGCCGCGACTATGTCCGCGCGCCAGAACACCTTCGACGATGCCCTCACCCGCCTGGCGCCCGCCCTCAACGTCATCTCCGACAACACCTCCGATCTGATCGACCTGGTCGACACCGGAGCGCGGATCACCCGTCAGCTGTCCCGCTTCCCGTCTCTGCAAGGCACCGATACCCGGAGCCTGACCGCCGATCTGAACAAAATGGCGGGAGTGTTCAACGAGATCGCCGTCGACCCCGAGCTGTCGCTGATGCCGTTCAACCGGTTCCTGGGCATCTTGATGAAGACCTTCAACGGCACCGCCGCGCACACCAAGGGAGAAATCGACAAGATCACCCTGGTGCCCTGGCCCGACAAGAACTACCCGGGCGATCCCGAATTCCACTGGACCGACGGCACCGACTGGCATCTGATGATCGGCGACCTCCGCTACGAGTGGAACATGCTGCTCTCCCGGATCTACGGACCGCAGCGATGAGACCCTTCCTCGACCTGCTCGACCTGTTCGCCCGGCTGGGCGTGTGGCTGGTACAGGCCGGCCACCGCCGGCGCATTCTGTTGTCCGGCATCGGATTGGCGCTGACCACGGTGGTGGCCGCGGCATACGTGACGATCTTCGGGGTCGGGATCAACCCCGCGCAGAAGACGATCTCGGTCCGGGTTCTACTTCCGCAGTCCGGCGGACTGCTGGTCAATCAAGACGTGACGTTGCGGGGCATCCCGATCGGCCGGGTCACCGATGTGCACCTGACCGCGGCGGGAGCCGAGGCCGTCGTCGCGCTGCGGGCCGATCGGTCCATCCCGCGGGACACCCGGGTGCGGGTGGCCGGACTGTCGGTCGCCGGTGAGCAATACCTGGACTTTCGCCCCGAGCACGAGAACGGCCCCTACCTCACCAACGGCTCGCTCATCGGCCAGGAGCAGACCAGCGTGCCGGTGTCACTGCCCCAGATCATCGACGACAGCCGTGGGGCCCTGGGCCAGGTCGACGCCGAGAAGCTGACGGCGGTCTTCGACGAGCTTCGGGTCAGCCCGGACGGCGGCAAGAAACTGTCCGCCCTGTTGGACGGCACGGTGCTACTCGCCTCGACCCTCGACGGCGTACTGCCCGAGACGGTCAGCATGCTGCGTAATACCCGGATCACGTTCACCACCTTCAGTGACGTCGCCCCGGGATTGAGCGGCACCAGCATGGATCTGCAACAGATCCTCGGCGGCGTCAACACCATGGACGGCGGATTCCGCACCCTGGTCGAACTCGGCGGCACCGAACTGGGACAGGTCGACAGCTTCATCGGCGACAACCGCGAGAACGTCTACGCGCTGCTGGGCAATCTGACCACCCTGTCGCAGATCTTCTTCCTGCGGGTGCCCGCCCTACAGGACCTGTGGCGTCCCGACCACGGCTCGCTGGTGGATCGCCTGGCCGGCACCGTGCACGACGGCGGCATCTGGGTGATCGCCGACATCTACCCCAGGCATCGCTGCGACTACGACCTGCCCCGCAAGCCGCCGTCGGCGGTGAATTTCCCTGCCCCCTACCGCTACACCTACTGCCCCGACGACGACCCGTCGCTGCTCGTTCGCGGCGCCCGCAATGCGCCACGCCCGCCCGGTGATGACACCGCCGGGCCGCCCCCGGGCCACGACCCGCTGGCGACCCTGGAGCCGCCTCCGGTCTATCCGCCCTACACCTTGCCCACTCCCGATGGCGGTCCGCAGCTGCCCGCGTGGATCCCCAATTGATGAGAAAGCCGAGCCCCATGGGAAAAACAGCCGACCCCGACGTCTTCGACCAACTCGACGAACAACTCGAGACGGACCTCGACACGGATTCAGCACACGACGAGGCTGCCGACCATATCGACCCCGAACCCACGCCACCCTCGGAGCCGACGACGCGGCGGCACCGAGCGACGGTGGCACTGGTGTCCGCCGTGTTGATCGCGGCGCTGGCCTATTCGGGATACGCCGGGTGGCGTCTGCATCAACTCGATGCGCGCGCCGCCGCGGGGCAGGTCGCCTTGGCGGCCGCCAAGGACTACGCGATCACCCTGACCACCCTGGACACCGCCGACATCGACGGCAACTACGCCCGCGCGCTCGACGGCGCGACCGGCCAGTTCAAGGACGCCTACAGCTTGGGCGCCAAGCAGTTACGCCAGATCCTGATCGACAACAAGGCCACCGGCAGGGGCATCGTTTTGGACGCTGCCGTCAAGTCCGCGACCACCACCCGCGTGGAGGTGTTGTTGTTCGTGGACCAATCCATCACCAACGCGGTGCGATCCGAACCACGGATCGATCGCAACCGAATCCAGATGACCATGGAACTCGTCGACCACCGCTGGCTTGCCAGCCAGGTCGACCTGACCTGACAGCGAAGGCATCGAGATGACCATCGTTGAGGCACCCAGCGTTGAGGCACCACAGGTGGGTCCCACCGATTCGCCGCACCGCTGCCGGCTTCGGCGTGCGATGCGGCTGGCCGCAATACTGTGCGCGGCCGGGGTTCTCGCAGGCAGCGGATACCAAAGCTGGCTGCTCTACCAGCAGCATCGATCGAAACTCGCCGGCCGTGAGGCTTCCGAGGCCGCAACGCAATACGCGGAGTTGCTGACGACAGCGAGCCCTGGCACGGTCGATCGGCAGATCATCGAGCTGTTGGACCGATCGACCGGCACATTCCACGACCGCTACGCCAAGCAGAGCTCCGAGCTTCGCGCGATGTTGATCGCCAACCAGGTGACCACTCGTGGCACCGTCATCGACGCCGCGGTGAAGTCAGCCGACGCCACCGACGCGACGGTGCTGCTGTTCGTCGAACAGACCTTCAGCAGCGCGGCACTGAAGAAGGCCGCCGGAGGACAGATCGCCCAAGCGCCACCCGACGTCACCGCCATGGCGCTCACCCTGCACAAGGACGCCGGGCGCTGGCTGGTCAGCGATGTCGTGGCAGGACAGCAACAATGATGGGCAGCGGCGCAGCCTTGGGCGGCCTGGTGGTGCTGGTGGCCACCGCGAGCACGGTGCTGGCCCCGGCCGCCGCCGGCTCCGCGCCGAGCTTCTGCGATGATCTGCAGGCGAGCTGGGACGGGCAGCGGTGCACGACGCTGATTGTGTCGTCCCGAAAGGCCGAGCGATACATCGCCTTTGACCTTCCCGAGGCAATGCTGGACAACGCCACCGCCGGCCCGATCGTGCGTGACTTCTACCGCCGGCTGATGAGCGGCTGGCGCAGTTCGGGCAGCGAGGCGATGCGGGACAGTAGTGCCGTCGCCTACTACGAGAGCTTCTCCGGGCCTGGCGCGGTGCAGTCGCTGGTAGTGCATGAATGCCTGGAACCGTTTGGGATGCAGGCCAACAACGCCTACCGCACGTTCGTATTCGACCTTGCGACCGGGCGCCGCCTGACCCTTGGCGACCTGTTCAAGCCGGGTATCGACCCGATGACCGTCATCGCAGGCGCGGCGGCACCGGTGCTGCCGGCGGCACTGGACGCCGCGGCACCCCCGCATGCGCCCAACACCTACCCGTTCACCGTCGAGGAATTTCAGCCCAACCCACAGGGCAGCGGATATACCGGCGACTACCGGGCGTTTGCACTGACCCCCGACCAACTGGTGCTGTACCTGCCCGACGCCCCGATCCTGCGAGAGAGCCCGCAGCCCGCTGACCGGTTCGTGTGGTCCATGGATGGCGGGGCGGTGGTGGCCAGGGTGCCGCTGGCGTCGCTGTCACCCACCCTGCGACCGGAATACGGTGGAACGTGAGGCCGGCCCTGATAGGAGGACGCTGGAGATGATGCTTCTGGTGCGGATCATCGATCTGGTCGTGAGCATGCTGCGCTACCTGGCCACCCCCGAAGCCCGGCTACTGCGCGCCGGTGTGCTGGTCGTGCTGTTCTTCGGTGTCCTGATCGGGGCAGCCGGGCTGATCTGGGGACTCGCCCAACTCCCGCACTATCTGGCCGGGCCATAGCCCGCACATGTCGCTGCATCGAGAGGATCGCTCAAATGTCGACCTGCCATGAACAACACGGCCAGGACCCGGCCCGGCATCGCATGCTCACCAACGCCGAAACCCGGGTTCACGTCGACTGCTACACCCCGCGTTGGGACGACGACCCCGTCGATCTGACTGAGGCGCTGGATTTTTGGTCGGCCGCGGCGGCAGCCGCCAACGTCATCATGCAGTTGAGCCTTCCCGGAGTCGGCTACGGCGTCGTGGAGAGTCGGGTGGAATCCGGCTCGCTGATGGAACATCCGTGGAAGCGGTTGCGCACTACGGCCCAGTACATGGCCGTCGCGGTGCTGGGCACCGAGGAGGAACGTGGCGCCTACCGTGACGCGGTCAACGTCGCGCATCGGCAGGTTCGCTCCACGGCGGACAGCCCGGTCAAATACAACGCCTTCGACCGCGATCTGCAACTGTGGGTCGCCGCATGCCTGTTCGTCTTCTACGAGGACACCTACCAACTGCTGCGCGGCAAGATGACCGAGGAACAGGCGGAGACGTTCTACCACCACGCCTGGCCGCTCGGCACCACCTTGCAGGTCACCGATGACCAATGGCCGCCCACCCGCGCCGACTTCGATACCTACTGGAACACCACCTGCCAAACTCTGGAGATGGACGACGCTGTCCGCGACTACCTCATGCGGTTGGTCGACCTGAAGATGGTCAACCCGATCTTTCGGGTGCTCCTCGGGCCGCTGCTGCGGTTCTTGACGATCGGGTTTCTGCCACCGGTCTTTCGTAAGCTGCTCGGTGTGCAATGGTCGCCCACCGAACAACGCCAGTTCGAGAACCTCTTCCTGTTCGTGTCGTTTGTCAACCGCTTCATTCCCCGGTTCATCCGGACCGCCAACTACCACGTGCTGATGGCCGATGTTCGCCACCGCATCCGCCGGCACAAGTCGCTGATCTGACCATGGCGACCCACCACGATGACGGCTTAGGTCCCGACAGCCTGCTGTGGCACTTCCTGGCCGACCGCCGCTACCTGTTCGTGTTGCCCCGAGCGGTGTGTCTGCTACTGCTGCATCCCGGTATCGCCGCCGGCATCAGCCAGCATGCCCTGATGCGCAAGCGCATCTGGTTGCACAAGAAGCGCACCTTCACCCAAGCCGTCAACTACGCCTACGCCGACCTCGACATGCGGCCCCAGATGCGCTTCGCCCATGAGCATGTCAAGGGCGTCGACGAATTCGGCGACAAGTACCACGCGCTGAACCCCGACCTGTTCCATTTTCAGCACAGCGCTTACGTAGAGTCCCTCGTCGTCATGGTCAATACCTTCATCCGGCCCCTCGACGCCGACGAACACGAGCAGCTCTATGCCGAGTGCTGTGCCTGGTATCGCCGATACGGCGTATCGACCCGGCCGATGCCTGCGACCTGGCCGGAATTCGTCGAGTATTTCGAGGACTATTGCCAAACGCACCTGAAGGCCGGTGCCCATTTCGAGCCGTTCCGCGAGCAGATCTTCGCTCCCACCGATTGGTGGATGCGCACGGTCCCCCGCCCCGCGATCCGCGCCCTGCAGCATCCCCGCGCCCGCGAGCTCACCGGGGTCGACGTCACTGCGGCCGACCGATGGTCGCTGCGCCAGTTCGTCCGGTTGACTCAGCTCTCGTCGCTGACCCCCAGGCACCACTGGAACGCCAGGGCGCGCGCCGCACTTCGCACCGCGGCACAGCACCAGCCGACAACCTCGTTGGGCGCCACGCGTGGCTGACACCGTACGGACGACCCGACGGCGCCCCAAAGATCGCAAAGACCAGATCGCTCGGGCTGCCGCCGAATCGTTCAGCACCCTGGGCTATCACGCGGTCAGCGTGGAGAACATCGCCACCGAGGTCGGTGTCTCAGCCCCCGCCCTCTACCGGCACTACGCCAGTAAGTACGACCTGTTCCGCGTCGCGGTGCTGGCGTTGAGCCAACAACTTGTCGACGTCACCGACATCGTTGCCGACCCCGCGGCCGGCCCTGCGGCAGCGCTCGATCAGCTGATACACGCCCTGATCGACGTCGCACTGCGCAACCGAGAATCCGGCGGCCTGTACCGATGGCAGGCCCGCTATCTGCGCGAACCCGACGCCACGGCGCTGTTGGATCAACTACGGCTGGTCAACCAACGCCTGCAGCAACCGCTGGCCGAATTACAGCCGGCGGCGCCCCTGTTACACCGACAGATGCTCTCGGCAGCGTTGCTCAGTGTCGCCGGAGGCATCACCGACCACCACCTACGTGCCACGGTCACCGACATCACCGACCTGCTGACCGCGGCGTCGTGGGCATTGCTGCACACCGAACTGCCTGCGCCGGAAGACTTTACGACCGGGGCCACCGGAGCACGCATCTTCACCGCGGATGCCGGGATGTACGAAGCGGTGCTGCACGCCTCGATGGTGCTGTTTCACCGTCAGGGCTACGGCGAAACCAGCGTGGCCCAGATCGCCAAGGCCGCCGGGCTGCGAATCTCGAGTATCTACCGCTATTTTCCCGGCAAGGCCGACATCCTCAGTACCGCGCTACGACGCTCGTCCGACCGGCTCTCCGCGGAGCTGTCGGTGGTCAACACCAACGGTCCCGACCCGCGAGAAGCGCTGACGCAACTGATCGACATCTACGTGGCCACCTCGTTCGCCAACCCGGAGCTTGCGGCGATCTACTACAGCGAACAGATCCACCTGTCCGGATCCGACCGGAAGCTGCTGCGCAATGTGCAACGCTCCACCATCGACTCATGGGTCGGGCTGTTGCGCTCGGTGCGGCCCGAACTCACCGCCACAGCCGCCCGATTCCTGGTACACGCCGCGATGGGCTTGGTGGTCGATATCGGCCGGCTGGTGCACTACGACCGGCCCGCCCCGGTCACGGAGCACTCCGACACACCCCACCTGGCCTATGAGCAGGCATGCGTACGCACGCTGATGCACTCCGCGTTGTTCGGCGCCTGAGCGCACCGCGCGCTATTTGGCGCTGTTGAACTTGGCCATCGCGTCGTCGAGGCGTTGCAGCGCCGCACCGTAGGCCGCGAAGTCGCCGCGATGCTGGGTGTCTCGCACCGCAGTGAGCGCCGCCTCGATCTCGCGCAGCGCCGCAGCTTTAGCCGGCGACAGCCCGGCCTCGGCGGACGGCGGCGTGGGCACCGCGGCCACCGGCGGGGTGGCCGAGGGCGGTGTCCCCTGCGCAGCCGCGCCACTCTCGGTGGGGGCGATGTCGGTGGCCGCCGCGCTCGCGCCCGGTCCGAACAGACCGGTCAGCGCGTCAGAGACCGTCGGCCCGTAACCAATCTTGTCGTTGTACATCATCGCCACCCGGATCAAGCGCGGGTACGACGACGAGGCGTCGCTGGAACCCGGTGAGGCATAGACCGGTTCGACGTAGAGCAGACCGCCCTGTGCCACCGGCAGAGTCAGCAGATTGCCCCACCGGATGCGGTTCTGGTTGTCGCGACCGATCACACCGAGGTCCTGGCTGACCGTGGTGTCGGTGGTGATCGCGTTGTTGGCCAGTTTGGGCCCGTTGACCTGCCCGGGAATGGTCAGCACGGTGATCTTGCCGTAGGTGTCCGGGTCCGAGCTGGCGCTGATGTAGGCGGCCAGATAGTCGCGCTTGAATCGGTTCATCGCGCTGGTCAGCTGGTAGGACGCCGAATTATCACCCTTGGCAAGGTTTTTCGCGACGATGTAGTACGGCGGCTGGAAGCTGCTGGCGGTCGGGTTGGGGTCCAGCGGCACGTCCCAGAAGTCCGAGGTGGAGAAGAAGGTCACCGGGTCGTTGACGTGATACTTGGCCAGCAACATGCGCTGCACCTTGAACAGGTCTTCGGGGTAACGCAGGTGCTCGGCGAGCTCGGGCGAGATGTCGGACTTCGGTTTGACCGTTCCGGGGAACACCTTCATCCATGCCCGCAGCACCGGGTCGTGCTCGTCTTGGGCGTACAGGCTCACCGTTCCGTCGTAGGCGTCGACGGTGGCCTTCACCGAGTTGCGGATGTAGGACACCCGCCGGTCCGGCAACAGCCGGTTGAACTCCACGTCTTTGGAGTCCGCGGTCGCCGACGACAGAGACGTCAGCTCCGAGTAGGGGTAGTTGTCCAGCGTGGTGTAGCCGTCGATGATCCACACCAGTCGTTTGTTGACGATCGCCGGGTACACCGTCGAATCGGTGGTCAGCCAGGGCGCCACCGCCTGGACCCGGCTCGCCGGGTCGCGGTTGAACAAGATCTTGCTGTCCGCGCCGATCACATTGGAGAACAAGAAGTTGCGCTCGGCGAACTTCGCGGCGAATACGCTGCGGGCCAACCAATTTCCTACGCCCACACCGCCGGCGCCGGTGTAGGTGTAGTTCTTGGTCTCGGTGTTGGTCTCATAGTCGTACTCGCGGTCGGCACCATTGCGTCCGACGATCGCGTAGTCGGCGACGGTGTCGGCGATCACCGGACCGTAGTAGACACGCGGCTGGTCCAGGCGGGCCGGCCCGTCGGAGACGACACCGCCGTTGGCACCGACGACGTTGGCCAAGAACTCCGGGTATCCACCGTTCTGGTTGGGGTCGTTGGCGATACCGCGCACGGTGTTGGCCGGGGAGGCGATGAACCCGTTGCCGTGGGTGAACACCGTGTGCCGGTTGATCCAGTCACGCTGGTTGTCGATCAGTCGATCCGGGTTCAGCTCGCGGGCGGCGACCACGTAGTCACGCAGCTGGCCCTCGTCGTCGCGATACCGGTCGATGGTGAGCTGGTCGGGGAAGTAGTAGAAGTTCTTGCCCTGCTGAAACTGGGTGAATGCCGGGCTGACGATGGTCGGGTCCAGCAGCCGAATGTTGGAGGTGGTAGCCGCATCGGCGCCCACCTGCGCGGCCGTCGCTCGCGCATCACCGCGGTAGTCCCGGTAGGTGACCACATCTTCGGTCAGCCCATAGGCCGCGCGGGTCGCCGTGATGGAGCGGGAGATGTATTCGCTTTCCTTCTGCGCCGCGTTCGGCTTGACGCTGAACTGTTCGACGATCAGTGGCCAGCCCGCGCCGACCACGACCGACGACAGCAGCAGTAGCACCAAACCGATCGCCGGAATCTGCAAGTCGCGCAGCACGATCGCCGAGAACACCGCGACCGCGCAGATCAGGGCGATCGCCAGCAGGATCATCTTGGCCGGTAGCACCGCATTGATGTCGGTGTAGCCGGCTCCGGTGAAGGGCTTGCCGGTGCGGGTGTGGCTGAGCAGCTCATAGCGATCCAGCCAGTAGGCCCCGGCCTTGAGCAGCACCAGGGTGCCGATCAGGCTGACCACCTGGATGCGCGCCGGGCGGCTCAGGGCGCCGGCCCGGCCGGACAGCCGAATACCGCCGAAGATGTAGTGCGTGGTCAGGTTGGCGATGGTGGCCAGGCACAGCGTCGCCAGCAGCAGCCCCACCACCAGCCGGTAGAACGGCAGGTCGAAGGCGTAGAAGCCCAGGTCTTTGCCGAACTGCGGATCGTTGATCCCGAAGTCACCGCCACGCAGGAACAGCTGGATGCGCACCCAGTAACTCTGCGCGACGATGCCCGCCAGCACACCGATGCCGGCCGGAATCCCGAATCCGAACAGCCGCAGCCGCGACAGCACGGTGGTCCGATACCGCGCCACCGGGTCGTTGACCCCGTTGCTGGGGACGAACACCGGCCGGACCCGGAAGGCCGTGGCCATCGCGGCGAACACGATTCCGCCTACCAACAGCGTCACCACGACGAACGTGATCAGCCGGGTCAGCAACGTGGTGACGAACACCGAGCGGTAGCCCAGCTCGCCGAACCACAACCAGTCGACATAGCCGTCGATCAGCCGCGGCCCCACCAGCAGCAGCGCGATCACGACGAACGCGCTGCCGACCATGATCCGGCTGCGCGCGGTCAATTTCGGCATCCTCGCGGTGGGCCGCATCCCCACGTGCCACGCTCCCTAGCTCAGTTGTTCCTGACGGCCCCACTGTAGCCAACGAAGTCTCAGCAAGAGGGCGGCTGACCTCCGTCGGTGATGGTTCGCAGCGCGCCAACCGCCTGGGCGAGGTTGTCGACCTTGACCAGTTGCAGACCCTTGTCGTCGTTTCTGGCTTCGTAGCAGTTGTCGGCCGGGACCAGAAACACCGTCGCGCCGGCCTCGCGGGCCGCCATCATCTTGTGCGCGATCCCGCCGATCGAGTCGACCTGGCCGTTGGCCTTGATGACCCCGGTGCCGGCAACGAAATTCGGCCCGGCCAGGGTGCCGGTGGTCAGCTTGTCGACGACGGCCAGCGAGAACATCAGCCCCGCCGACGGGCCGCCGATGTTGGCGAGGTTGAAGTCGATGGTGAACGGCGCCCACGGCGCATCGAGGACGGACACGCCCAGGAATCCGTTGGCGCGGTCCTTGTTCTCTCCGAGCGTAATCCGCGCCGTACCGGGCGCGGCGTTCTTGCGCCGGTAGTCGATGACAACCGTCTGGCCCGGCTTGGTGTCGGCCAGCCGCGCGGTGAACTGCTGCACGGTGTAGACCGGTTCGCCGTCCACGGCGTCCACGGCATCGCCGCGCTGCAGCGCGCCGGCCGACGGTCCCGGGTCGTGGACGTCGGCGAGGGTGACCGCTGACGGGTAGCGCAGGTAGCCCAGCGCGGCATACTCGGCGCTCTGCTCGGACGCACGGAAGTCGGCGTCGTTGCTCTCGTCGACTTCCTGACGGGACTTGCCGGGCGGATATACCAGGTCACGAGGCATGAGCTGCTCACGTCCGGACAGCCACAGAGCCAGCGCCTCCCCCAGTGTCAGACCGTCGCGCTGGGACACCGTGGTCATGTTGAGGTGACCGGTCGTCGGGTGCGTGGTGGTCCCCTCGATGTCGACCACCTGCTTGCCGTCGATCATCCCGAGGGTGTCGAACGTGGGTCCCGGCCCCAAGGACACGAACGGCACCGTCACCGCCGTCAGCAGCACGCCGAATGCGATCACCGGCAGCACAGCCGCCAACAGCGTCAGAATCCGCCTGTTCACCCCGGGTATGGTAAACGGCCGCCGCCCAGGCGGTAACGGCCCGACCGCCGGTGGCGGCGTGTCGTACCGCCGGAGGTTGCCGGTGAGTACGGTTGTGTCTATGGCTGATCTGCCCTTCGGTTTCTCTTCCGGGGACGACCCCGACCGCGAGCGAGGCTCCGGGCCCACCGACCCGTTCGGTATGGGTGCTGGCTTCAACATGGCCGATCTGGGTCAGGTTTTCACCCAGCTCGGGCAGATGTTCAGCGGCGCCGGCCGGGTGAGTGCCGACGGCCGACCAGCCGGGCCGGTCAACTACGACCTGGCACGACAGGTCGCGACCAAGTCCATCGGTTCGGTCTCGCCCGTCACCGCGTCGACCGCGACCGCCATCGGCGACGCGGTGCACCTGGCCGAGACCTGGCTCGACGGCGCCACCTCGCTACCGGCCGGCACCACCAGCGGGGTCGCCTGGACGCCCGTGGACTGGGTCGAG
Source organism: Mycobacterium sp. SMC-15 (assembly GCF_045310925.1). Lineage (NCBI taxonomy): Bacteria > Bacillati > Actinomycetota > Actinomycetes > Mycobacteriales > Mycobacteriaceae > Mycobacterium > Mycobacterium sp. SMC-15. The sequence goes on from NZ_JBJIAJ010000004.1 coordinate 360,954, forward strand.
CACACCATGACCACCTGGCAGCGACTGTGCGACCCGATGGCCGAACAGGTTTCGTCGGTGTGGGCGTCGGCACTGCCGGAAGAGGCCAAGAGCATGGCCGGCCCACTGTTGTCGGTGATGTCGCAGATGGGCGGGTTGGCGTTCGGTTCCCAATTGGGCCAGGCGCTGGGACGGCTGTCCGGAGAGGTGCTGACCTCGACCGACATCGGCCTGCCGCTGGGCCCCAGCGGGGTGGCCGCGCTGCTGCCCAGTGCGATCGAGGAATTGGCCGGCGGGCTGGAACAGCCGCGCAGTGAGATCGTCACCTTCCTGGCCGCCCGCGAGGCCGCCCACCACCGGTTGTTCACCCACGTGCCGTGGCTGTCCAACCAGTTGCTCAGCGCTGTGGAGGCCTACGCCCGGGGGATGAAGATCGACATCCGGGGCATCGAGGAACTGGCGCAGGGCTTCGATCCGGCGGCGATGACCGACCCCTCGGCCATGAACGAGCTGCTCAACCAAGGCGTGTTCGAGCCCAAGTCGACTCCGGAGCAACTCGCCGCACTGGAGCGCCTCGAGACCCTGCTGGCCTTGATCGAGGGCTGGGTGCAGACCGTGGTCAATGCGGCGCTGGGCGACCGCATCCCGGGCACCGCCGCACTCTCGGAGATGCTGCGCCGGCGACGGGCCACCGGTGGCCCGGCCGAGCAGACGTTCGCCACCCTGGTTGGTCTGGAACTGCGACCGCGCAAGCTGCGCGAGGCCGCCGTGCTGTGGGAGCGGTTGACCACGGCGGTCGGATCCGACGCTCGCGACAAGGTGTGGCAGCACCCCGACCTGTTGCCCGAGTCCTCCGATCTCGACGAGCCGGCCGCGTTCATCGACCGGATCATCGGTGGCTCCAGCGACGTCGACTCGGCCATCGACCAGGCGATTGCGGAGTTCCAGCGCGAGGCCGGCAACAAAGGCGACGACACCGACGACTGAGTCGCGGCCGCCAGATCAGTTAGGTACTGGTGGTGAGACTGCGTGCCGCCAAGCTAACGGATTGAGGTGCCGGTAGGGATCCTCGGCGCGGACGTCCAGCAGCTCGGCCAAGATCCGCTCGAGCGACTGCTGAGTCGACTCCCGCACGGTGGCAACCCATTTCTCGCTCGAGACGCGGTCGGGCTTGCTGGTGTCGATGGGGGCGCCGAAGCGCAAGTACATCCGCTGCGGGCGCGGGATAAGGGTGGGGCCGATGCCGTGCTGCAGGGGGATGGCCATGTCCGGCGGGCCTGAAAGCCGGCGGGAAACAGCCGTGCTGAAGCGCTCCCAGCTGCCACCGCGACGACTCAGACTTCGATAGACGTCATCGCCACCGACCAATCCGACGGGCACGATCGGATAGTCGTGTTCGACTGCGAGGCGGGCGAAACCGGCCCGGCCCTGCCAGCGCAGCGTGTACTCCTCCCCCTTGAATTTGGGAATCTCGCGACCGCCTCCGGGGAACACCAGAATGGGCTCGCCTCGGCGCATCAGTTCGCGGACGGGTTCGGGCGCGCCTACCAGCGCCCCCGCAGCGGCGAGTAGATCCCGCGCCGGGCCCCGCATGCGCCCGAACTGCCGGTCGGTCAGTGGCCGGACTCGTTTGCCGATCGCCCGCCGAACATGGAACGGAATCAACAGGGCTTCCACACTGACCTGAGTGTGATTGCCTACCAAGAGAAATCGGCCATCGGCGGGTAGGTTGTCGAGCCCCTCGACGTAGGGTCGGTATGCCTCGACGACGGGTGTGACCGCGTCGGCAACGGCCTCCACCGCCCGCCGCATGGCCTCGACTCGCGGCGGGTGGTTCAGGATCGCGTCAGTGTCATGGAGCACGTGCATGTCCTCACATTACAGAACGAACTAGTTCGTATGGTTATGATCTTGCTGTGAGGAGGAGCGCCACCGAACTGCGTGACCAGATATTGGACGCCGCCCGCGTCGAGTTCGCTCGCCATGGGCTTGCCGGCTCGCGCATCGACCGCATCGCCCGCGAGGCGCACGCCAGCAAGGAACGTCTCTACGCCCACTTCGGCGACAAGGAAGCACTGTTCCGAGAAGTGGTGGCCACCGACGTGGCGGCCTTCTATCGGTCGGTCACTCTTCGGCCCGACGCGGTGCCCGAATTCGCCGGCGACGTCTACGATTTGGGCAGAGGCCGCCCCGAGCACCTTCGCATGATCACCTGGGCGCGCCTGGAAGGCCTGGCCCTCGACGAGCCCCACGCCGACGGGCAGGCGATCTTCGAGCACGCGATCACCGCCATCGAAACCGCCCAGGCCGACGGGCACGTCGACAGCTCCTTTGAACCCCTCGATCTGCTGGCCCTGCTGTTCGGGATCGGCCTGGCCTGGGCCCACTCCCCCGACCCCTACGAAACCCTCACCGACCGCACCGTCATCGCACGCCAACGCGGCGCGGCTGTGGAGGCCGCCCGGCGCATCGTTGCGCGCCCCTGTGGATGACGGGAGGGTTGTTGCCACCCGGCATGGCAGGGTCGCGTGCGTGAGAAGGGTTGGTTCCGAGACCGCCACCTACACCCTCGATCCGGCTCTGCCGGTGTTGCTGCGCCCCGACGGTGCTGTGCAGGTCGGCTGGGATCCGCGGCGCGCCGTGCTGGTGCAGCCGCCACGGGGGCTGAGCACGGCCGCGCTGGCCACTGTCCTGCGCGTGATGCAGATCCCGACCACCGGCGCCGCGCTGCACCACGAAGCCGCCCAACACGGCGCGGTGGACACCGCGGAGCTGGACGCCCTGTTAGCCGCGCTGGTGACGGCGGGTGTCGCAGTCCGCGGCGCCGGGCCGCGCCGTCAGTGCCGCACGGTCTCGCTGCGGGTGCACGGCCGCGGCCCCTTGTCGGATCTGCTGGTCGAATCGCTGCGCTACTCGAGCGCCGTGGTCCAGCACAGCAGTCATCCGCACGCCGTTGTGAGCACCGCCGGGACCGATCTGGTGGTGCTGGCGGACTACCTGGTCTCCGACCCCAGGCTGATACGTGAACTGCACGCCGAGCGGGTACCGCACCTGCCGGTGCGGGTGCGCGACGGCACCGGAGTGGTCGGCCCGCTGGTCTTGCCGGGGGTCACCAGCTGCCTGGGGTGCGCCGACCTGCACCGGCGGGACCGGGACGCCGCGTGGCCCGCGGTGGCCGCGCAACTACGTCATACCGTCGCCCACGTCGACCGGGCCACCGTGCTGGCAACGGCGGCTTTGGCACTGGGCCAAGTCGACCGGGTGATCGCGGCAGTGCGCGGGACGGCAGCCGGCGCGGGCCTGGCCGCTCCCCCGACGCTGAACGCCACCCTGGAGCTGGACCTGGCCGCCGGATCGATCGTGACCAGGCGCTGGGTCCGGCACCCGCTATGCGATTGCCGAGGCCTGGATCGGCACTGAAGATTGTCACCGCGGTGACCGGCACCACAACGACGTCATGGATGATGGACAGGTGTCAGAAATCAAACGCGGAAGCGCAGCGCGCAATGCGAAGCTGGCCAGCCTGCCCGTCGGCTTCGCCGGCCGGGCAGCACTCGGGCTCGGGAAACGGCTGACCGGCAAGTCCAAGGACGAGGTCACCGCCGAACTCATGGAGAAGGCGGCCGACCAGTTGTTCACCGTCCTCGGTGAGCTCAAGGGCGGCGCCATGAAGGTGGGCCAGGCCCTGTCGGTGATGGAAGCGGCCATCCCCGAGCAATTCGGCGAGCCCTACCGGGAGGCGCTGACCAAGCTGCAGAAGGACGCACCGCCGCTGCCCGCGGACAAGGTGCACCGGGTGCTCGACGCACAGCTGGGCACCAAGTGGCGGGAACGGTTCACCGACTTCGACGACACCCCCATCGCCTCGGCCAGCATCGGCCAGGTGCACAAGGCGGTGTGGGCCGACGGCCGTCCCGTCGCAGTCAAGATCCAGTACCCCGGCGCCGACGAGGCGCTGCGGGCCGACCTCAAGACGATCCGGCGGTTGACCGGCGTCTTCAAACAGCTGGCACCCGGCGTCGACGTCAAGGGCGTCGTCGACGAGCTCATCGAGCGCACCGAGATGGAGCTGGACTATCGGCTCGAAGCCGACAACCAGCGCATCTTCGCCAAGGCCTACGCCGGCCACCCGCACTTCCAGATTCCGAACGTGGTGGCCAGCGCCCCCAAAACGGTGATCCAGGAGTGGATCGACGGCGTCGGAATGGCCGAGATCATCCGCAACGGCACCGTCGAGCAGCGTGACCTGATGGGAACCCGGCTGGCCGAATTCACCTGGGACGCGGCGCGCCGGCTGGAACTGATCCATGGCGACGCTCACCCCGGCAACTTCATGCTGATGCCGGACGGCCGGATGGGCGTGATCGACTTCGGCGCGGTGGCACCGATGCCCGGCGGTTTCCCGCCGGAACTGGGCGCCGCGGTGCGCTACGCCCGGGACAAGGACTACGACAAGGTCATCGAGACCATGCGCCAGGGCGGCTTCATCCAGAAGGGCCAGACCGTCTCGGTGCGCGAGATCGACGAGATGCTGCGCCAGCACGTCGAGCCGGTGGAAGTCGAAGTGTTCCACTACACCCGCAAGTGGCTGATGCGGATGGCCGGCAAGCAACTGGAGCGGCCGGTCGAGCAGCTCAAGACCGCCCGCCAGCTGGATCTGCCGCCCAAGCTCGCGATGCCGATGCGGGTGCTCGGGTCGACCACGGCGATCATGTGCCAGCTCGATGCCCACGTGCCGATCAAGCGGCTTTCCGAGGAACTGGTGCCGGGCTTCACCGACCCCGAAGACGCCGCGGCCAGTCCCTCGTCCTGATGCTGCGGCCGCTCACGCGGCCACCGGCTCCTTACGGGGGCGGCCACGAGGCCGTTTGCGACCGATGACACTGCCCCGGTCGAGGATCTCGCCGCCCCACACACCCCACGGCTCGGCGCGCTGCAACGCCGCTGCCAGGCACCGCTGGCGGATCGGGCACTGAGCGCAGCGCGCCTTGGCCCGCTCCAGATCGGCCGGGTCGTCGGCGAACCACAGATCGGGATCGCTCTTACACGGCAACTTGAGGGTTCTCGACATGATGTATCTGCTTTCCGGTCGGTTCGTGGGGTTCGGATCCGGGCCGGTCGGCGGGCCGCCGAGCGAAAAAATGGCCACGGATCCTGGTCGGGTCCGTGGCCATCGGGGATGGGGCTGCTGTTAGGGCGAACCCCGATGCACGGACGCGTCTACGGCGGCGGCGGCATGGCGCGCCGCCGCCTCGGCAGCGGCGGCATGGCGCGCGCCGGCTACCCGCAGGACGTTGATCGTGGTCATGGGTTCCGAGGCTAGCCGCTCGGCCCACCGATCCACAACCGAATTACCGCCCGCGGCGGCTCAACCCCGGTTGCGGACCAGTTCCAGCACGTCGGGGCCGAACTGTTCCAGCTTGCGCGCGCCGATGCCCGGGATGGCCACCAGGGCGGCCTCGTCGCCGGGCAGCATCTCGGCGATCGCGGTCAGGGTGTTGTCGGAAAAGACGATGTAAGCCGGCACTTTCAGCTCGGTTGCGGTGCGCAGGCGCCAGTCCTTGAGCGCCACCAGCAGCTCGGTGTCGACGTCGGCAGCGCAGGTCTCGCAGCGGCTGAGCATGATGGCCGCCGGAGTGGCCAGCGCCTTATTGCAGACGCGGCAGTACTTCGGGGCACCACGAGCCCGTCGCTTGCCGGGGGTGGCAGTGGCGTCGGCCTGCGGGGCAATACCGCTGAGGAAACGCGACGGCTTGCGGCCGGCCCGCCCGCCGGGGGCGCGGGCCAGCGCCCAACTCAGCGTGAGGTGGATCCGGGCCCGGGTGACGCCGACGTAGAGCAGTCGGCGTTCCTCTTCGACTGCCTCGCTGTCCGCGCCGTGCGCCAGGGCGTGCGAGATGGGCAGGGTGCCGTCGGCGAGACCGACCAGAAACACCGCGTCCCACTCCAGCCCCTTGGCGGCGTGCAGTGACGCCAAGGTGACGCCCTGCACCGTCGGCGGGTGACGAGAGTCAGCGCGCATCCGCAGTTCGGTCAACAGTGCGGGCAGATCGAGGTCGGGGCGTTGCGCCACCTCGTCGTCGACAAGTTCGGCCAGTGCACCGAGGGCCTCCCAGCGTTCGCGCGCCTTGGCCCCGCTGGGTGGTTCGGTGGTCAGACCGAGCGGTTCCAGCACACCGCGCACGATTTCCGACAGCGGCGACCCGCTGCGCCCGGCTTCGCCGCGCTGGCGATAGCCGCCCTCGGGTAGCGGCCCGTCCGCTCCGCGCTCCGCCGCCCGCTGCAAGGCGATCAGCGCCTGGCGGATCTCCTGGCGGGTGAAGAAACCCTCCCCGCCGCGCACCTGATACGCGATGCCGGCCTCGGTCAGTGCCTCCTCGTAGACCTCTGACTGCGCGTTGATCCGATACAGCACGGCGATCTCGGCCGCAGCGGTGCCGTCGTGGATCAGCCGGGCGATGGATTTGGCTACCGCCGCGGCCTCGGCGACCTCGTCGGGATGCTCCCGAAAGACCGGCGCCGGGCCGGGTTCGCGCTGACCGATCAGCTTCAGTTTGCTGCCGGACACCCGCCCACGCGCGGCGGCGATCACCCGGTTGGCCAGCGACACCACCTCGGGGGTGGACCGGTAGTCGCGCTCCAGGCGCACCAGCGCGGCGTCCGGGAACCGGCGGGTGAAGTCCAGCAGATAGCGCGGCGAGGCACCGGTGAACGAATAGATGGTCTGGTTGGCGTCGCCGACCACGGTCAAATCGTCGCGCTCCCCCAGCCAAGCCGACAGCACCCGCTGCTGCAGCGGGGTGACGTCCTGGTATTCGTCGACGACGAAGCAGCGGTAGCGGTCCCGGAATTCGGCGGCCACCGCCGCGTCATTCTCGATGGCGGCGGCGGTGTGCAGCAGCAGGTCGTCGAAGTCGAGCATCGCCACTTCGCCGCGGGCCTTCAGCGCCTCATACCCGGCGTAGACGTCGGCCAGCTTCGCGGCGTCCAGCGGGGTGTCGCGGCCGGCCGCGGCCACCGCCTCGGGATACTGCTCCGGCCCGATCAGCGATGCCTTGGCCCACTCGATCTCGCCGGCCACGTCGCGGACGTCGTCATTGCTCAACCGCAGGCCGGCGTGGCCGGCGGCGCGGGCGACCACCCCGAACTTGCGGTCCAACAGTTCCCAACCGGTGGCGCCGACCACCCGCGGCCAGAAATAACGCAACTGCCGCCGGGCGGCCGCGTGGAACGTCAGCGCCTGAACTCCGCCCACCCCGGCGGCCGCTCCCGCGCCGGCCGCCGAACCCAGGGCACGCAGCCGCGACCGCATCTCGCCGGCGGCACGCTGGGTGAACGTCACCGCCAGCACCTGTCCGGGCGCAACGTGCCCCCCGGCGACCAGCTGGGCGATGCGGTGGGTGATGGTGCGGGTCTTGCCGGTCCCGGCGCCGGCAAGAACGCAGACCGGGCCACGCGGCGCCAGCACCGCAGCACGCTGCTCCTCGTCCAGGCCGGCGATCAGCGCATCCATGGCGTCCATCTTGGCAGGCACCCCCGACGGCCCCGGACGCCGATTCGGGAATCATCGGGTGACCTATTAGGTTTGGGGAGTTATGAACCAGCTCGTCATGTACACGACCCAATGGTGTGGCTACTGCCGGCAGCTCAAAGCGTCGTTGAAGAAGCTCGAGATCGACTACGAGGAGATCGACATCGAGCTGGACCCGACGGCGGCGGAATTCGTCAGCTCAGCCAACGGCGGCAACCGCACGGTGCCGACGCTGCGCTTCGCCGACGGCTCGACGCTGACGAACCCGACCGGACGTGAGGTCAAGGCGAAGCTGGAGCGCCTGGGCGGCTAGACCCGTCAGGTCGATTCGGCCCACGACTCGATGATGGTCCGAGCGATCGAGATCGACCCGGGCAGCAGCAGTTTGGCATCCGGGTCGCCGCTGTTCCACGCCCCGGCGGACAGCGCGGCCCGCACCTCGTCACGGGTGAACCAGGCCGCCTCGGTGATCTCGCCGTCGCTGAACACGAAGGTCTGGCCCGGGTCGGCAACGGCGTGGAAGCCGACCATCAGTGACCGCGGGAACGGCCACGGCTGGCTGCCCAGATAGGTCACATCGCGCACGGTCAGCCCGACCTCTTCGTGCACCTCACGGACCACGCAGGTCTCGAACGACTCGCCGGCCTCGACGAAGCCCGCCAGCAGCGAGAACATCCGGACCGGCCAGTTGTGCTGGCGGGCCAGCACCACACGGTCGTCGCCGTCATGCACCAGGCAGATCACCGCCGGGTCGATGCGCGGGAACTCCTCGACGCCGCTGACCGGATTGGCTCGCGCCCAGCCGCTGCGCACCGGCTTGGTCGGCGTGCCGTCGACGGCCGAAAACCTGGCACTGTCATGCCAATTCAGCAGCGCGATGGCCGACGACACCAATTGGGCGCTGACGTCGTCGAAGATGTCGCCCGTGGCACGGATGTCCAGCACCGAGACGTCGGCACCGGCCGGGGCCTGCAGCGCGCCGCGGATGGCCCAGACGTGTCGACCGTCCTCGACACGGCCCAGAAACACCGCATCCGATGGCGGTGTATCGCCCACTTCCCGGGCCTCCTGCAGCACCACCCGGCCGGCGGCGACCAAGACCTGGTTGCGGGGATCGACCCGCAGCAGCGCGGCAGACGACCACCCGGCGACGGCCGCGTCGGTGTCGGTCCGCAACTGGTCGGCGCGATCCGCCCCAACCCGCGAGAGCAGGGGCACCTGGCGCAGCTGAAAGTTGCCCATCATTGCACCCCGTGTCGACTCGCCGCGTCCGGCGTCGCCGCGCTTGCGCTCGTCACTGGTTGGTCACCGTACGCACGTAGAGCAACCGGTCGCCGGCCTCGATGGCATCGACCTCGGGTGCATCCAGGCGCAGCAGCCGCCCCTCGCGGACCAAGGCGAGGACGATCTCGTTGAGATGTTTGGCCGATCCGCCGACTTCCTGCTGTTCCACCTCGCGTTCGGCGATGGCGTAGCCGGCGTCCGGGGTGAGCAAGTCCTCGATGATCTCGACCACGTTGGGCGTGGTGGTGGCGATGCCGAGCAGCCGTCCGGCGGTTTCGGAGGACACCACCACCGAGTTGGCGCCGGACTGTTCCAGCAGATGTTGGTTCTCGGCCTCCCGAATGGCCGCCACGATGGTGGCCTGTGGCGCGATCTCGCGGGCGGTCAAGGTGACCAAGGCGGCGGTGGCATCCGAGCCGGTGGCCACCACGATCGCCGATGCACGCTGGGCGCTGGCCAGCCGCAGTACGTCCGATCGGGTCGCGTCGCCGTCGACCGTCACCAGCCCGGCGCTCTTGGCGCGCTCGAGCACGGCACGGTCGTTGTCCACCACGACGATGTCGCTGGGGGTGGTCTCGTCGTCGCCGAGCATCGCGGCGATCGCGGTCTTTCCCTTGGTTCCGTACCCGATGACGATGGTGTGGTCGCGCACTCTTTTCCTCCAACGCTGAATGCGGAATGCCTGCTGGGAAGTCTCGGTAAACGCCTCCACGGTCGTTCCGACCAGCAAGATCAGGAAGGCGATCCGCAGCGGAGTGATGATCGTGACGTTGATCATGCGGGCGAACTCGGTGACCGGCGTGATGTCGCCGTACCCGGTGGTCGACAGCGTCACCGCCGAGTAATACAGGCAGTCCAGGAAGCTCAGCCGGTCGCCTTGTACATCCTGGTAGCCGTCGCGGTCGACGTAGACCAGCAGCGTGGACACCAGCAGCGCCGCCAGTGCAATGGCGGTGCGCCGGTAGACGATGCGACCGGGGCTGTATTGCCCATGAGGGATGCGCAGCACCCCGACAAGCGCGTGGCTGGGTTGGGCGGTCAGCGTCTCGTCGAGACGACGCAACCGCCGCCAGCTAGCTCCCGCCACGACGGGCGGTCATCGGTCGCACCTGACGCACGGACCCACTGTAACCACACGTGTCCTCAGCTGTTGAGCAGCGCGGCGAGCTCAGCCAGTTCGGGCAGTTCTTCGGCGACGACGGTAGCCCCGGTGCGCACGTAGTGGAAGGCGGCTCGCACCTGCGATTCCGGGCAGCCGGTCAACGCGGCCCAGGCCAATCGGTAGACGCCGAGCTGTACGGCGGCGTGCCGGCGTGCCTCGGGCCCATCGGGCGGCGCACCGGTCTTCCAGTCCACCACGGTGACGCCACCGTCGCGATCGGCGAACACCGCGTCGATCCGGCCGCGCACCACCCGGCTGCCGATAGCCATCTCGAACGGCACCTCAACGGCGGTGGGAGTACGGGCCGCCCACGGCGATTCCAGGAAAGCCGCCTGCAGACGTGCCAGCTCCTGCGCATCGGCGCGGGCGGTGTCGGCGTCGGCCGCGCCGGGCAGATCTTCGAGCTCGAAAAGCCGCTCGGCCCCATAGAGTCGCTGGACCCAGTCGTGAAAGGCAGTGCCCAACAACGCATGCGGGTCCGGCCGGGCCGGAAGCCGGCGACTCAGGCGCTGGCCTGCGCCGGCGGGGTCGCGGCTCAACTCCACCAGGCCGCTCACCGAGAGCTGGGTGGGCAGGGTGCGCGCCTGCTGCGTGGCGGTCGTGGCTCGCTCTGCCAACAGCGCGTCGACATCGGCGGCCCACGAACTGACCGCTGCGCCGTCCTGGGGGTCGCCGTCCTGGAGCTCGCCGGCCTGCAATTCTGCGGCGACCAGTGTGGCCCCGCGTTCGACATCACCGCGCCGGCCGGTCAGCGGGTCGACTGGCCAGGTTCCTTCGTTTACGGTGTCGCACAACGGATTTTTCTCTCCATCGGCCGGCGCCTCCGCCCAGTGCTCGACCGATCCGCAGGGCGTCCCGGCCTCGGCCGAGCGATCCATCACCGTCTTGATCTCGGTGAGGAAGTCCGACGGGCCGCGCGGCTTTGTCTCGCCCTGGCCCCAGTGGTGGCCAGAGACCAGCAAGGTGTCCTCGGCGCGGGTGACGGCGACGTAGAGCAGCCGGCGCTCTTCGTCGACCCGCCGCTGATCCAGGCGGCGCTGGTGTTCGGAGATGGCGTCGGACAACTGCTTTCGGTTGGTGACCGCGCCGGTGTCGAGCAGCGGGACGCCATGATCGCCCGGTCCCAGCTTCGCCTCTCCTCCGTCGAGCCTCGCTGAACCGCCCGGCCCATGCGACGGTCCCAGCTTCGCCTCTCCTCCGTCGAGCCTCGCTGAACCGCCGGGCTGCGCCCGGTCGCCGCGCAGCAGCGGCGGCAGTTCGGCGGCATCGGAGAGCCAGCTGCGTCGCGACGCGGTCGACGGGAAAACCCGCGCCACCAGGTGCGGTACCGCGACCACCTGCCATTCCAGTCCCTTGGCGGCATGCACGGTGAGGATCTGGACGCGGTCGGAAGCGACCGCCGGTGCGGCCGGCGCCAGCCCGTTCTCCACCACGGCGGCGGCGTCCAGGTAACCCAGCAGACCTGGCAGAGCGGCGGGCGCCCCGGCGCCGTCCGCATAGCCTGCCACCACGTCGGCGAAGGCGTCCAGCTGTTCGGTGCCGGCCGCACTTGCCGCCACCGGCTGCGCGGCGAGTACCTCGCAGTCCAGGCCGAGCACCCGACGTACCTCGGCGACCAAGTCGGGCAGCGGATGCCACAGGTGCCCGCGCAGCAGGGTCAGTTCCTCGGCAAGGGTGACGATGCGCCGGTACCCGACGGCCGAATAGCGCTCTGCCGGTCCGGGATCGGCGAGCGCGTCGGCCAGACACGCGGTATCGGAATCGGGCCCGGCCGATGCAGCGATCTCGGCAGCCGAGACCGGCGCGGTCGACTGTTCGGGCCGGGCCAGCTCGGCGGCGCGCCGCCACAGCGCGGCCAGATCGGCGGCGCCGAGCCGCCATCGTGGGCCGGTCAGCACCCGCATCGCCGCGGCGCCGGCGGTCGGCTCCTGGATCAGTCGCAGCATCGCCACCAGATCGGCAACCTCCGGCACCGACAGCAGTCCGGCCAGCCCGACCACCTCCACCGGGATACCTCGGGCGCGGATCGCCTCGGCCAGTGGCGCGGCATCGGCGTTGCGCCGCACCAGCACAGCGGCCGTGGGCGGGGGCACGCCGTCGGTATCGGCTTGCCGGTAGCACCGCTGCAATGCCTCGGCGACCCACTCGTCCTCGGCGACTACGTCGGACAGCAGCGCGACCCGCACGTCACCGGGGGGCGCGGCCGGGCGCGGCCGCAGCGATTGCACCGTGACGGAGCGCTGACGTGCCTCAGCGGAGATCTCGTTGGCCAGTTGCAGCACTTCCGGCGGGTTGCGCCAGCTGGTCCGCAACTCCAGGGTGGGTGCCGGGCTGCCGTCGGACAGGGGGAAGTCGGTGGCGAATCGGGGCAGGTTGGTTGCCGAGGCGCCGCGCCAGCCGTAGATCGACTGGATCGGGTCGCCCACCGCGGTCAACGCCAGGCCATCGTCGGCGCCGCCGCCGAACAGCGACGACAAGGCGATGCGCTGGGCATGACCGGTGTCCTGATACTCGTCGAGCAGCACCACCCGGTAGGTGGCGCGCAACCGCGCGCCGACGGCCTCGTTGGATTGCGCAAGCCGAGCGGCCGTGGCCATCTGTGCCCCGAAGTCCATGGCCCGTTCCGTCCGCATGCGTTGGTGCAAGGCGTCGATCAGCGGCACCAGCTCGGCACGTTCGGTCTGGGTGTCGAGCATCTTGAGCAGCGACTGGGTGGGTTCGGCGCGCTGGCGAGGGCCCGGCGGCAGGGTGTGCACCAACCGCTCCAATTCCAGGTGGGTGTGGCGCAGGGCGTCGGTGTCCACCAGGTGTTCGGCCAGTTGCCCGGCCAGCCGCAACACCATCGCGGTGACGGCGGCGGGATCCCGGTCGGTGTGCAGTTCCCCCGGATAGCCGCTGACCACGTCGAACGCCAACTGCCACAACCCGGTCTCGGTGAGCAGCCGGGTGTCGGGCTCGATTCCGAGCAGCAGCCCGTGCTCGCGCAGCAGCGCGCCGGCGAAGGCGTGGTAGGTGCTCACCACAGGTGTTGTCGCCGGGGCACCATCGAGCCTCGCCGAACCGCCGGGTTGGTTCGGTTCGGCCGCCACCAGTCCCGCACCGGCCAACCGCGCCAGCCGGGATCGCACCCGGCGCAGCAGTTGGCCGGCCGCCTTGCGGGTAAACGTCAGCCCCAGGACCTGGCCGGGGTGGGCATAGCCGTTGGCAACCAGCCACACCACCCGGGCAGCCATCGTCTCGGTCTTGCCGGCGCCCGCGCCGGCGATCACCACCAGGGGACCCGGCGGCGCGGCGATGACCGCAGCCTGCTCCTCGGTGGGTTGGTGCAACCCGAGCGCGGCCGCCAGTTCGGCGGGGTCGTAGCGGTTTCTCATCCCCCGCACCCGCCGTTGTGGGCGGGGCAGATCGGCCGGACCGGGCAGTGCCGGCAGCCGTCGTTGACGCGGGCGGTGAACTGCGGCCCGGCGGTGGCCGCGGCCGCCTGCCCGATCCGCTCCCGCCATTGCCCACCGGTGTCGGGCGTGAGGGGATCCTGTTCGCGTTCGGTGGCGCCGACCGGTCCGGGTTTGGCGGGATAGACCAGGCGGGCGCCACCGGGTTGCTCGTCGGGCCCGATGAGCCCGGCCTCGACCGCCAATTGGTAGACGGCCAGCTGTGCGTGCTGTTGTGCGTCGTCCTTGCTGGCCGGGGTCTTCGCGGTCTTGACGTCGACGACTACCAGCCGGCCGGCGGCGTCGCGTTCGACCCGGTCGATCCGGCCGCGTAGCCGCACCCCGTCATCACCGGCGTCGATCACTCCATCGAAGGCGATCTCCGTGCCGACTTCGGTGAGCTCGCCACGGGTTTGCGCCCGCCATGCCAGGAAAGCCTCGATGATGGCGCGATGCCGGTCGTGTTCGTTGGCCGAGTACCACTGCGATGCGAACGGCAGCTGCTGCCAGGCGCGGTCCAACTCGGCGAGCAGTTCCTGCGGGCTGCCCGCCGATTCGGCGACCAGCGCGTGTACCACCGATCCGATCGTCGAGCGCAGGTCGCGGCCATCGGCCCCGCCGTGGCGTTCGGCCAACCAGCGCAGCGGGCAGTCCAACAGGCTCTGCAACGCCGACGGCGACAGGGTGACCGGGCCGCCTCCGGGGTGCCACAGCGGCTCCTCGGTGCTCAGCGGTGCCGCGCCGTACCAGCTCTGCGGGTCGGCGCCGGGCACCCCGGCCCGGGCGAGCCGCGCCAATTGCGTTGCCGCGTCGGCGCGTTCGGAATCGCTCACAGCTGCCTCCGGTGCGCAGACCACGGCGCGCAGCCGGCCCACCAATCCGGCTGCCGACAGCACCGGCGGGGAAACCACCGGTGCAGCCGGTGCCGTTGTCACCTCGCCGGTGGCGCAGGCCGTGAGTTCGGCGAAGAACTCCGACGGGATCTGCTCCTCGGCGCCGCTGTCCCCGTCGCCGTCGACAGCGGTGATCAGCAGCCGGCGCCGGGCCCGACCCAGCGCCGCAACCAGCAGCCGTCGCTCCTCGGCAAGCAGCGGAGCACGGGCCGAGACCTCTTCCCCGAAGCCCTGCAGGGTGTCCAGCAGCCGCTGGGTTCCCAGCACACCGCCGCGTGGAACGGTGTTGGGCCACAGTCCTTCCTGCACGCCGGCGATGACCACCAGATCCCATTCGCGCCCGAGCGCGGCGTGCGCACTGAGCACACCCACCGCCTCGGTGCCCGTCATGGAATCGGGACGTGGCGCCGCCAACTGCATTGCGGTGACGTACTCGACCAGCCCGGTCAGGGTGGCGCCGGCGGTGCGCGCCACGTACCGCTCGGCGAGGTCGAACAGTGCGGTCACCGCGTCCAGATCCCGACCGGCTTGGGCGCCGGACGGACCACCGCGCTCGGCGGACGACAGCCAACGTTGTTGCAGCCCTGAGCGATTCCAGGCCTGCCACAACGTGTGGTGCGGATCGCGTCCGTCGGCGTGGCTGCGGGCCGCGGCCTGCAGCACCGCCCGAACCCTGCGCAGCGCGCGGGTATGCGCGGCCGGCAGCTCGACAGGCGCACCGGTGAGCACCGCCGCGAGGCGGTCGCCGGGTTCATGCGGCGATTGCAGGCCGGCCGTACCGCGGCGCAGGGTGCGCTGCAGCTGCCGCAGCGAGATCGGGTCCACCCGCCCGATCGGCCCACTGAGCAAGGCCAACGCCCGAGCGCCGTCCACCGCGTCGGCGGTGCACTCCAGCACCGTGAGAAGGGCGGCCACCGCGGGCTGTTCAGCCAACAGTCCACCGCTGGCCGGCAGCGTGACCGGGATGCCGGCGGCGGCCAGGGTGCGCGGTAGCCGCGCGGCCGCCCGCGGCACGGACCGGACGATCACCGCCATCTGCGACCACGGCACCCCGTCGATCAGGTGCGCGCGCCGCAGGGTGTCGGCGATCAGGGCGGCCTCGGCGTGGCTGGTGGCCGCCGTGCGCACGCTCACCGCCCCGGCGTCGGTCCCGGTGCCCTCGATCCGGCGGGTGGCGCTGGTGCCGGGCAGCCGCGCGGCGACGGCGCTGATGGTCCGGGCCACCGCCGGTGCGCACCGATGCGACGTCGTCAGCGTCAGCACGGGGACCGTGGCCCCGTCGGGCTGCGCGTCGTCGGCCAGCAGGACGGTGGGTTCAGCGCCGCGGAATCCGAACACCGCCTGATCGGGGTCGCCCGCGATCAC
The DNA here is from genome assembly GCF_045310925.1 of Mycobacterium sp. SMC-15. Lineage (NCBI taxonomy): Bacteria > Bacillati > Actinomycetota > Actinomycetes > Mycobacteriales > Mycobacteriaceae > Mycobacterium > Mycobacterium sp. SMC-15. The sequence goes on from NZ_JBJIAJ010000004.1 coordinate 376,599, forward strand.
CGTCCGGTGCACGCCGGCGGCCAGCACCCGCACCAATCGGGCCGCCTGCGGGTCGAGTTGCTGCGCGTCGTCGACCAAGAGCAACCGGATCCGGCTGCGTTCGTCAATGAGCAGATCCGGGTCGGTCGCGAATGCCTCCAGCGCCGCCCCGACCAATTCCGCGGCGCCCAGCGCCGGCGTGGTCGCCTGGGGCGCCGCGGTACCGACCGCGGCACGAAGCAGCATCACCTGCTCGTACTGCTGGGCGAACCGGCCCGCGGCTGTCCACTCCGGGCGGCGGCAGCGCTTACCCAACCTGGTCAGCTCGGCTGGGTCCACACCGCGTTCGGCGCAGCGTGCCATCAAGTCGCGCAGTTCGGTGGCGAAGCCGTCGGTGGCCAGTGCCGCGTGCAACGACGGCGGCCAGGCGCCGGCACCGTCCCCGGCGAGCAGTTCACGGATCACGCTGTCCTGCTCGGCACCGGTGACCAGCCGCGGCGGGGTGGCCTCGGCCCGCCGGGCGGCGCGCTGGAGCACCGCGAAGGCGTAGCCGTGCACGGTGCGCACCAGCGGTTCCCGGATCACCTGACCCGCCGCGGGCCCCCCGGCCGCCAGCAACGTCGCGGTCAGCGCTCCACGGTCCGCCGCGGGAAGCCGGCCCCGCCCGGTCAGCAGCAGCACCGAATTCGCGTCCACGCCCGCGGCGACGTGGGCGGTGGCCACCTCCACCAGCAGGCGGGACTTGCCGGTGCCCGGCCCCCCACGTACCTGCACAACGCCACGCGCACCCGGATCGAGAACCGCGGCGACCTGCGCGGTGGACGATCCCCAATCCTGTGGCATGCCGCCTATAAGAGCACTGCCCTCCGACAAGTGCGGGCGCGGCTGGCACCATCGACGGGTGAATCCCGATCATCGACTGCATGTGCACCGCTACGGCCCGGACGGACCAGTGGATCTGCTGGCAGTCCACGGGCTGACCGGTCACGGGGCACGCTGGCGCTACGTGGCCGAGCAACTGCCCGACATCGCCGTCGCCGCGCCGGACCTGATCGGCCATGGACACTCGTCGTGGGCGGCCCCGTGGAGCATCGACGCCAACGTCGCGGCGCTGGCGGCGTTGCTGGAGGGCACCGCGCACGGCCCGGTCCCGGTGGTCGCGCATTCCTTCGGCGGTGCGATAGCGCTGCACCTGGCCGCGGCGCGGCCCGACCTGGTCGATGCACTGATCCTGCTCGACCCGGCGATCGGCCTGGACGGTGAGTGGATGGCCACGATCGCCGCCGCGATGCTGGCTTCCCCCGACTACCCCGATGCCGCGGAGGCGCGGGCCGAGAAGGAGAACGGCGCGTGGTCCGACGTGGATCCCGGCCTGCTCGACGTCGAACTCGACGAGCATCTGATCGCGCTGCCCTCGGGCCGCTTCGGGTGGCGGATCAGCGTGCCCGCGGTGATGTCGTACTGGAGCGAGTTGGCTCGCGCCGTCGTGCTGCCGCAAGCCACGCCGACCACCGTGGTGCGGGCCACCCGCACCTCGCCACCGTATGTGGAAGCGGCCCTCATCGAGGGTCTGCGGGACCGGCTGGGCGCGAACTTCCAGCTGGTCGACTTCGACTGCAATCACATGGTCGACCAGGCCCGTCCCGCCGAGGCTGCCGCCGTGATCCGCGCGCAGCTGGCCCGGCGCTAGGAGCGCAGTCCGTGGCCGCCGTCACCGACGAACAGGTCGAGCTGGTGCGCGCGCTGATCATCAGCGTGCCTGCCGGCCGGGTCACCACCCATGGCGACGTCGCTTCCGCGGCAGGGCTTTCCAGTCCTCGCATCGTGGGATGGATTCTGCGGATCGACGGCACCGACCTGCCCTGGCACCGGGTGGTCCCGGCGTCGGGACGGCCGGCGGCACACTTGCGCACCGAGCAGTTGGAACGCCTTCGTGCCGAGGGAGTGCTGGCCGTCGACGGGAAAGTGGATCTGCACACGCTGCGACACCGGTTCTGACGGCGGCACATTCGGCGAGCGTGTAGTCAGACCGAACAATCGGCGGCAGATTCATACGGTCAGTGCAACATCCATTGATCTGGGGGTTGTCATGCCGAGTGGGTATCCGCATTCGTTGGCG